>CAYRND010000051.1:0-23150 GCA_964425365.1 uncultured Phycisphaeraceae bacterium | reverse complement strand
ATTCATCATCACTGCTCTACACTGTCAAGGGTGTGGGTTGGCCGGACGCTTACAAAAGAATTAATATGAAAATATTGTGAGTGAGATATTACGTTAAGAGATTGCAGTGGGATTTCGGCGGTTTACGTGTCGAGTCGCGAGAAACAGCCAGGGCGAACAGGAAAAGAAATGTCAGGGCGGAAGCCGGTTCGGGCGTGGGATTCATCGGGCGGGATTCAACGACGCTCGTCCCGTAATTCGCCAGAAGTGCGACGAGGTCCGGAGCATTGGTTACACCGTTCTGGTCGAAATTACCCAATTCCCATGAGGTAGCGTCAGGATCGCCGTAATTGGAAAGTAACGCTGTAAGATCGGGGGCATTGACGATTCCGTCGCAGTTGATGTCGCCTTTCAAAGTTTCACGAACATCATAGAATATTACCAGGTGGTCTTCCGAAACATAACCGCCGGAATAATTGAGCAATGGCAAATCTGTAAATGCGCCGCCTGCGTTATACTGCTGGATCTGGGCTATCGCATCGACAACATCCATGTCACTGCTGATCACTTCGCCGAATACGGTAAATCCGTCGTTCTGAGTATCAAGATGGGTATTGTCCGCGAGATTGACGAACCACTCATTTGTTGCACTGTCGGCTGCCGGAACGATCACGTTACCTGTTTCATCGACGAGGTCGTCGCTGCGCTTCGCCATGGCAATTGTGCCTCGGGTATTGGATATACCGGGCTCATTCGGGCAGACGACTTCACCGGGAAGAAGTACATTCGAGTAAGTTTGAACCTCATTATTCCCGTCAAGTATGCGAAGAGGCACCAGTTCTGTTTCCGTGTAGGGGGTTCCGTCCGTCTTCAAGGTATCGATGTCATAATAGCCCTGAATATCGTAGTCCCAGGCATAGCCGCAACCCTGAATGACGAAATTATCGACCGATCTGTGGATGAAAGTATCGTTGTAATATCCGCCGCTGACGTAGTTCATGAAGTTGTAGACCGTTTGCGGTGCATTTTCGTCATCCAGCTTGATGATGATGTCTTCCACATCTCTGGTAACATCATCTTCGGTATAGGGCAGGACGGCCGTGTCGATGAAAACATACCGTTCCGCCTGGGTATAACCGGCGGTCATCATCAGGATACCCACCATCAGCATCATTATGTAACGCATCTTTCTCTCTCCGTATATCAGCCTAACACATATGCACACTAACAACGCCCTCGGTTTAAATAGTATACCGTAGCGAAGAGCGATCGCCTGATTATTCGCAGAGAATTAACAATTGCTCTCCATAATTGATTGTAACTATTTCGTGAATAAACAGTTAAAGCCGACCCTGTCTTCATGAAAAAAGCAGGCTCCACCTGGGGGGGGAGTGGAACCTGCGTGGGGGGGGCAAGATTACGAATCAATTGACTTTATTATAACACAAGCCGGCACGGTTGTCACCTGTCGACAACCCGGTATATGGTCATAATTCTGAATGGTGTACATCGATTGCCTTGAGTCTCAGTTCCATCCAGTGCAGTTCCTCGGCCAGTTCTCTGGGCAGTTTATCGCCGAATTTCTCGAAGTGGTTCTTGATCCGGTCGACATTATCGATCCAGCCGTCGATATTGACACTCAGGATCCGCTCCAGGTTCTGACGTGTGATATCGAGACCGGACAGATCAATATCCTCGATACTCGGCAGAAATCCGATGGGTGTATGAACCGCCCCGACGGTATCGTCGCAGCGTTCGAAGATCCATTTTAGAACACGAGAATTTTCGCCGTAGCCCGGCCAGAGATAATCGCCTTCCGGGGTCTTCCGGAACCAGTTCGCATGAAATATGCGTGGCATCTTATCGCCGCCCTTTTTCCCCATATTGAGCCAATGCTGCCAGTAATCAGCCATGTGGTAGCCGCAGAACGGCAGCATCGCCATGGGATCACGTCTGAGTACGCCGACCTGTCCGGCGGCGGCGGCGGTTTTTTCGCTGCTCATGATGGCACCGGTAAATGTGCCGTGTTGCCATGAGAGCGATTCACTGACCAGCGGGACAATACTACCACGCCGTCCGCCGAAGATAATCGCGTCGATCGGTACCCCATTGGGGTCTTCCCATTCCGGTGCAATGACAGGGCACTGTGCGGCGGGAGCGGTGAATCGGGCGTTCGGATTCGCAGCGGGGCGATCAACCGTGGGGGTCCAGCCTTTGCCGGTCCAGTCCATCAGGTGGGCTGGCGGCTCGTCGGTCATATCCTCCCACCACACGTCGCCGTCATCGGTGAGCGCGCAGTTGGTGAAAATGGCATTCGCCTTGACCGATTCCATGGCGTTCGGATTGGACTTGTAATTCGTACCCGGTGCAACACCGAAAAATCCTGCCTCGGGATTGATGGCATACAGGCGGCCATCGGGCCCGAACTTCATCCATGCAATATCGTCACCGATTGTCTCGATTTTCCAGCCTGGAATGGTCGGGTTCATCATCGCCAGATTGGTCTTGCCGCACGCGGAGGGGAAAGCAGCGGTTATGTATTTGACCTTACCTTCCGGACTGGTGATCTTGAGAATGAGCATATGCTCAGCCATCCAGCCTTCATCACGAGCCATAACCGATGCTATCCGCAAGGCGAAACATTTCTTGCCGAGCAAAGCGTTACCGCCATAGCCTGAACCGAACGACCATATTTCACGCGTTTCAGGGAAGTGCGTGATGTACTTGTTCTCCGAGTTGCAGGGCCAGGGCACATCCTGTTGACCTGCATCAAGGGGTGCTCCAACGGAGTGAAGACATTTGACAAACGACCCGTCGTCGCCGAGGGCATCGAGCACACTGGTTCCGACTCGGGTCATGATGATCATATTCGCCACGACATAGGGACTGTCGGTTATCTCGACGCCGATATGGGCGATCGGTGAACCCACCGGGCCCATGCTGAAGGGAATGACATACAAAGTCCGTCCCTTCATGCAACCGGTGTAGAGTTCTGTCAACGTTTTTTTCATCTGGTCGGGATCAGCCCAGTTATTGGTGGGGCCGGCGTCCTCCTCGCGCCGCGAACAGATAAAGGTCCGGTCTTCGACGCGTGCTACATCGGCGGGATCAGACAGTACCAATATGCTGTTCGGACGTTTGTCAGCACTGAGCCACCTCGCCGTGCCGGTCTGCACCATCAGATCAAGCATGCCCTGATACTCGTTTTTCGAACCGTTGCACCAGTAAATGGTATCCGGCCTGCACATGGCTGCGATTTCATCAACCCATTGCAACAATTCGCGATGATTCGTTTTCTGTGTTCCTTTAACCGGTATGTTTACGCTCGACAAGGTATCCACCTTTCTTGTTGGGTGCCGCAAGAAACCTGTAAACCTGTGTATAAAACAAAGGGCGTTTTCAATAAAGACACATGGGTGCCGCTATCCTGCTCCAGTGCGGCGTATGTTAATCAATCGCGAAAAAAAATCAAGTCGCTATTCATCATGTGATCTGATGGCCCCATTATTAAACAACCTTATCGTCTCATGGCATCGACGTGGTGTTTCGGGTTGCTGTCGTACTGACGGTTGACGTCGAGGGTAACATCAGGTCCAACTGATTGAGGATAGCGGAGGTCTGGGCAAGAGCCTGCAGTTGACCCTTTTTCAAAATCAGCCAGACGGGCATATCGACGATGCCTGTGTTACGTAGCCTGTCTGCTGATTTTTCATCAAGTTGATAAACAGGCCAGGGAAAGGATTCCAGGCTCTGGTTATCCATTTCAATTGCGATAAAGGATAAGTCAAGATCCTGGTTGTCGATCCTGGCGCGATAGTCTTCAAGCATATTCACTTCCGCAGCGGACAAGGACATCAGGTCACGGTTGTGCTGAATCAGGCAGACCAGTGCCAGCTCACTTCTGAGTTGTTCTGATCGCCATAAAGTTCCGTCGGTTTTTACCGCATGAATCACCAGAGGCCGATCGAGCCAGTCACAGATTCGTTCGGCTTCCATTACATCGCCGGGTATGGTTTGTTCCCGGGCTGAGCGGTTGCGGATCTGGGTCAGAAGCAGACAGGCCTGGCGGTTGCATCCTGCCTCGTGATATAACTGAACCAGGCACAACTGCAGGTCATAAATCATCCTGTCGGCCTCTTCGGACGCTTCATACCGCCGAAGATACGATTCGAGTTTATCGATCGCCCGCAGTTGTCTTCCGGCAAGATCAGGCTCACGTGTATTCAATATCACCAGGTCGGCAAGCAATTGCCAGAAGTCGCCGATCATCTTCGCATGATTGGATTGAAAACCCGCGATACGGGAAGCCAGATTACGCAACTGGGAAAGGCGGAAACTGGTTTCAATAAACCGATTCGATTGCAGTGACTGACGAATAAGCGCATAGAGCGCTCTGAGCTCGAGCTCGGCCACGTGAAGTTTCTCATCCTCATCGGCAGCTTGCACATACAACGTACTGCATTCTGTTGTAATGGCCGCCAACCTGCCGATCTGTGACGGATCATCCGGATCAATCAGCTCGCCATCGGGTAAAACGATTCTGTTCAATTGATCCTGGAGAGTACTTATCTGCACGGATAAGTCCGGGTGATCATCAGCAATCAGCGTGCGCTGAATGACGGCATCCTCAGATTGTCCCGGGTTGTCGATTTGTCCTGCAGGCGCTGCAATAAGCTGAATAAACAATACCATCCAGTATGCCATTCTAAGATTCCAGATAATCAGGGTTGCAATGAATAGTTCCGGCTTTATGAATCAAACCGCCTATATACCGAAAGATCGCCCTGCTGCCAAATGTGAAAACCAATTCCATGATATAATTCGACGAGTACTGAATCCCGGTATGGTTTTTTTCACCTGTCGGATTGAATGTAATAACATATCAGCCAAGGACTCATAGAAAGCATACGGGATTTTCCCCAAGGACCAGCAGATGATTACGGAAAAGGTAATACAGTATCTTGTCGAAAACCAGGACCATGCCACCGGGCGACTGATGGATTTTCTTCGCATACCGAGTGTCAGTACCGATCCCGTGTATGCCGCGGATATCCAAAATGCGGCGAACTGGATCAGCGATGTCTGCCGGACGCTGAATTTAACGACGCAGCAGATTCATGGTGACGGTCATCCGATCGTTATCGCCGGCAGTGCCCCTGATCAGGTCAGCCGTGCCGATGCGCCACGAGTGGTTTTTTACGGCCATTATGATGTCCAGCCGCCCGATCCGCTCGACAGGTGGACCACTCCACCGTTCGAGCCGGTGATCCGCGATGGCAAGCTTTTCGCCCGCGGCGCGAACGACGATAAAGGCCAGTTGATGTGCTTTATTGAAGCGATCCGGGCCTGGCTGCATGTGACCGGCAAGTTGCCCTGCCATGTTATTCTGATCATCGAAGGTGAAGAGGAATGCGGTAGCGGTCACCTTCACCGTTACCTGGAGGAAAACGGAAAGTCGCTTCAGGCTGATATTGCCGTGGTCAGCGACACTTGCATGTGGAATGACCGAACTCCTGCTATTACGTATGCGTTGCGAGGGTTGCTCTATTTTGATGTGAAACTCGAGGGGCCGCATCGCGATCTGCATTCGGGAATATACGGCGGCACGCTCGCGAATCCGGCGACCATCCTTTGCCGTGTGCTCGGCCGACTGTTCGACGAAGCAGGTCGAATCACCATCCCGGGCTTCTACGACGACGTTATTCCGCTTTGCGATACCGAGCGTATACAATGGTCTTCACTGGGCTTCGACGAAACGAACCTGCTCGGGCCGGTGGGTGTGAATCAACCGTGGGGCGAAGCGGGTTACAATACGCTGGAACGGAAGTGGGCCCGGCCATCCTGTGATATCAACGGTTTGCACAGCGGATATGGCGGCGAAGGCGCCAAGACGATCATTCCGTCCGCCGCAGATGCCAAAGTCAGCTTCCGGCTCATCGGTGATCAGAATCCAGATAAGATCGATACGGCTTTCACGCAATGGCTTGAATCGCAGGACGTTCATGGTCTGAAACTGTCCGTGAACCGCCATGGCCGGGCCTGGCCGGTGCGGATACCTATCGATTCGCCCTGGATCGCCGCCGCATCACGGGCTATCCAGCATGTCTGCGGATGTCCGCCGGTTCTGATTCGCGAAGGAGCGACCATTCCGGTGGTGGCCGACCTCAAACAACTGCTCGGACTCGACAGCCTGCTTGTCGGCTTCGGCCTCAACAGCGACTGTATCCATTCGCCCGATGAGCACTTCGCCATCGAACGTTTCATTTTCGGATCACAGGTCCATTCGGTATTGCTCGAGGAATTAAGCAAAACCGAACCGCCTCAGCGGAACTGCGGGTAGGCGCCGGCTACCGGCCTCGCTAGTTCGTATTCACCGCACCGACACGATCTGTCGTTCGCCGGGCTTTTGCCGCAAGTTTTCTTACTGAAGATGACGCAAAACTTTGGCTGGATGCGGTCGACAAGCATAACATGTTAAGCCCTACGTATGACGAGGCGGCGGCCGGAGAGGCTGCTACGCTGATCAATGAAAACTACCCGCCCATGTTACGGCGCCGCTATGATATGCTCAGCGTAAGGCAGAACGCATCATGAACGACGGCCTGAAGAACAGATATCGCAGATCGATCATACAGGTCCTGTGGGCTCATTCGGGCGTGGAAATGGCAGTGATGTTCGGCTCGCGTGCGATGGGAACATTCGCACCGGAATCAGATGTGGATATTGCCCTCTATGGCGATTCACTGGCACTTGATGATCAGGCGAAGCTGGCTACCTAAATAGACAAGCTGACCATGACGCAGCGCGTTGACCTTGTGTTACATCATCACATCAAAAGTACAAATCTTCTCCATCACATACCATCTTACGGTGTTGTCTGTTTTCAACGCAGCACCATGTCCGGGCTGATCTGATCAGACGAAACCGTCATTTTTTAATCGCCGAGCTTGTCTTGGATTACGTGCGGTTATTGTTCCTGTTCGGACGTGCGATGTGAGGAATTCCCATTTTTGTTTCTATACCGAAGTACGAAATTTCTCTTTTTACTTACCAGGAAGAAGTTGCAATTTGCATACAGAGGGGGTACCATATAGATACCAATAATAAATTGTATTGGTATATTTTGGTTCACTCTTGATAGAATGGGAAGCATATATGGGTTCTAAACCATTTGATAAAAGGAGTATACGGAAGAATACCGAAATAGTTGTTGGAGGTGGGACAGGCGAACGGCTTACGGAAGTCATCCGTGGCTGGATTGAACGAGGCGGATTGATGAAAGGTGAGAATCTACCGTCGGAGCGAAAGCTGGCGGAGCATTTTCAGGTAACCCGAAAGACGGTGCGGCGTGTATTGGAAGGGCTTGAAGGTGAAGGATTGATCCGGACGGTCGGTCGAAAACGCGTAGTCTGCGTGGAGCCGGCCGGCAGGGATGAACCGATTATGGCCGCAACGGTGGTGGTGCTGTCGGATACACCGCCGCGCGTTGCACTGAGACGGCTGTCACCCGGGCAGCTCATGATGATCGAGACGGGGGCGATCCAGTCGATCCGGGAATACGATTCGAACGCGATGGTTGTTCATCCGAACCGGCTGACCGGCCGGTCGCTGCGGCAGTTCATCGAGCAGCGTCCGCGAGGTGTCATTGCGTTTCGTGATACGCGAACGCTGCAGGCGGAGCTGGATCAACTGATCCGGATCAGAGATGCAGGGCTGCCGATGGTTGTTTACGGATACGGCGATGAACTCGCGTCATTCAACACGGTCGAGTCGGACCAGGAAAACGGTTCCTACGAGCTGACGCGCCATTTGATCAACCGAGGCTGCCGGCGGATTCTCCGTTACTGGGAACTGCATCACAGTTCAGGCGATCATCCCGTGTGGCTGAAGGATCGCGATGCCGGTTATCTCCGCGCGATACGTGAAGCGGGATTGGAAGTACTTCCTGCGATACGAGCGAAGGAACTGCCGTTCATTCCCGCGAGTATCGAGGAATATCACATGCGGGTGCAGTATACATCCGGCCTGCTGGGCAAGGCGATTCGCAGGCATGGCCCGTTCGACGCGGTGATGGCTGTATCAGACGGCGTTGCGTTTCCAGTGACTTCTGCCTGCCGCGAGATGGGAATGAATCCGGGGAAAGACGTTGTCATCACCGGCTATGACAACTACTGGGACATGGAATCGGCCATCGGCTGGGAGCCGTGCGGGCCGGCGGCGACGGTGGACAAGTGCAATGAACAGATCGGACATGCAATGGTGGAACTGCTGATGGTGATTGAAAAGGAAGATGTTTTAATCGGCGAAAAACATCATATCAGGTTGAAACCGGAGTTGATCGTTATTGAAGCGGGTTGAACAGCGAACGAGCCGTAACAAACTGTTTCAATCGTGACAAGAGGAGAAGACGACATCATGTCAAGGATCGTACTCGGATTCTGTCGATTCATCCTGGTGGTCATAATCACACAGACGGCCGTTTCGTACCATGTGGCGGCGAGCCGGCCTGATCCGCTCGGCGGAGAAGACCTGCAGCACAGGAAGGTGTATTCACTCAATACGCACTGGTTGTTCACGGATTCGGACGATCCGGCATACAGCGACCAGTCGATCGACGAAAGCGGATTCGAACGTATCAGCGTACCGCATGAGAACCGGTTATGCGATACATACGGCGGGCCGCGGAACGGGGGGTTCGACCAGACGCAGTTCCATTTTGTTTCATGGTACCGCAGACATTTTTCGATACCTGACGACTGCGCCGGCTCCAGTGTACTCTTGGAATTCCAGGGCGTGGCAACGGTAACGACGGTCTATGTCAACGGCCGGTTCGCGGGCGAACATCGCGGCGCCTACACTTCGTTCACTTTTGACATCACCGACCTGGTGGTTCCAGGCTACGGTATTGACAACGTCATTGCGGTGCGATGCGATTCGACGCGTCACGGCGATATTCCGCCCGAGCGGTGGGAGGATCCGCCACATGTGGATTTCCTCCTGTTCGGCGGTATTGTCCGTGATGTACGGATGATCATCGTCAATCCGATACACGCAGAGTGGGTTTATGCAACGACGCCCATCGCCGGTAGTGATTCAGCAGTCCTGCGGGTGCGAACCCGTGTAACAAACCGATCTGATCAACAACGAATCAGCACGGTTGCCAGCGAACTGCGAGACGCAACGGGACAGGTTGTGACTTCAACATCGACAACGGAGACCGTCCCGGCAATGGGATACTATGAATTCGAGCACGCGTGCCCTCCCATTTCAAATCCACATCTATGGGACATTGACGATCCATATCTATATACCCTTCATACAACAGTTCAGTCGGCCGGTGTGAGTGTGGATGATGTACAGACGCATATCGGAATACGGCATTTTGAATTCAGCGATGCATGGGGAGACGGCCGCTTCATGCTTAACGGCCGGCATGTCCAGCTCTTCGGTCTAAACCGTCATGAGCAATACCCGTTTATCGGCCGGGCCGCTTGCAACCGTCTTCAGAAGCGTGATGCAGACCTTTTGAAATTCGAACTCGGCTGCAATATCGTTCGGACATCGCATTATCCGCAGGATCCTGAATTCCTTTCCCGCTGCGATGAAATCGGGCTACTGGTCATGGAAGAGATTCCGGGCTGGGCGAACATGGGTGACGGCGCGTACCAGAACCTGATCCGCGAAAACGTTTACGAAATGGTAATGCGTGACCGGAACCACCCCTCGATCATCACGTGGGGCGTCCGGATCAATGAATCCGGTGAAAACCATGATTTATATACTGACACCAACAGTATCGCCCGAAATCTCGACCCGACGCGACCGACGAGCGGAGCTCGCTATTACACGGGTACGGAATATCTTGAAGATCTCTTCACATACAATGATTATTACAATTCACAACACGGCCTGGATCCGTCGAACATCAATCTTCATCCCGCGGAATCTCACCTGATGCCGTGGCTCGTCTCGGAAGTAATCGGCTTCTACGCCACGACGATGTCATGGAGCGGTGAAAGCGAGCGGGTCAGCCAGATGCTGAAAAACGCTCGGGCGCATCATCTGGGCACAACAATGGGCAACATCTGCGGCGTGATATCGTGGTGCGCCTTTGATTACCAGTCGAACCCGCCGTTCGGAACTTATCAGCTTGATTATCACGGTGTATCGGATATTTTCAGAGAGCCGAAATTTGCGGCATGGTTTTACAAATCTCAACGTGATCCGGCGGTATACGGACCCGTAGTTTATATCGCGCATGAGTGGCGCGGCGATTCACCCATGCCGGTGTATGTCGCCGGCAACTGCGAGGAAGTGGAGCTCAAGGTCAATGGTGTGAGCAAGGGGCGGATAGCTCCAAACAGTGAATATCACGGCGTTCCGCATCCGCTGTTCGTCTTCAGCAACGTGAATTTCGAAGCCGGTCAGGTCGTGGCGGAGGGATACATCGGCGGCCAGCAGGCAGCCGCACACGCCAGAACAACGCCCGGGCCGCCGACCAGGCTTGTTCTGCACGCTGATGATGCATCGCTGTTCGCCAATGGCTACGATCAGACACGTGTTCTGGTGGAAGCGGTTGACGCGAACGGTCAACGCGTCGTGGCGGCCGACCCATGGGTAACGATAGCGCTCAGCGGCGATGGCACGTTCCAGGGCCAGAATCCGGTCAGTCTCGAGGGCGGTTGCACGGCGTTCTATGTACAGTCGTTACTTGATGAACCGGGTGAGATCATCTGTACTGCGACGGCAACGGGACTGGCCGGTTCCGATCCTGTTTCGATCGCCGTCATTGCAGATCCATCGGCCGCATTTCGCCTGCCGCTGCCTTCCGATTGCCCGCCTGTCGACCCACCGACGCAGTTGGCTTCCGTTTATTCAGGCATTGACATAGTCGAGCTGACATGGTTGGATAACGCCATCGGCGTTGATAATGAAGATGCTTACGTTATTCACCGTAAACCGGACAGCGGCATCGTGTGGGAGACGATCGCCACGCTGCCGGCGGACAGTACAGGATATACTTCGGTCGATGCGATCTACACGGTCTACGGCCTGGTCACTTATCAGTTCCGTGTCGGTGCGGTAAAAGGCGATCGCATCGCCTGGTCGACGGATCCTGAAAGCACCTCCATAACCACACCCACGGACAATATCGCGCCCACCGCGCCCGATGACCTGATTGCAATACCAGGGGCAGGAAAGGTTGAATTAAGCTGGTGCGTGAATACAGAGGATGATGCCGAGTCGTATAATGTTTATCGCTCGCAATCGATTTCAGGTGAATACCTTTTCATCGGTACAACCTCATCGGCATTTCTGACAGATACGGACGTGACGAACGGCACGACGTATTACTATCGGATCAGCGCAGTCGACCGATCGGGCAATGAATCGACGTGGTCGCAATCGACATCCTGCACGCCGCAGCAGACAGGCCTGTTGCGTGAAGTCTGGGAGGGGATTCCAGGTTCATCAGTGAGTGACCTGACGACTCATCCTGACTATCCGGACTCTCCGACATCGGCATCGATCACGCACAGCGGGTTTGAATACAGCAGCGGCGGGAACTGGACGGAAAACTATGGTACCCGTGTCCGGGGCCATCTCGTACCAACGGTGACAGGTGATTATACTTTCTGGATCGCTTCCGATGACAGCAGTGAACTCTGGATGAATGTCAGCGGAGAAGAAGAAAACGGCAAGTCACTGATCGCCTTCGTGATCGGCTGGACAGATGCACGGCAGTGGGACAAGTACCCGGCGGATCAGCAGTCGGGTACTTACCCGCTCGAGGCCGGCCGGCGGTATTACGTCGAACTGCTGCATAAGGAAGGCGCTAACGCTGATCATTACGCCGTTGCCTGGCAGGGGCCGGGTATCAGCCGAACGGTCATTGCCGATACATACACCCGGCCGTGGTCTGATGCGCCTGCAGCGCCATCGAATCTCCAGATAGACAATATCACAGGCGACAGCATTACATTGTCATGGCAGGATAATGCTTCAGATGAAGCGGGATTCACCATTCAGCGGCGGCCATACGCCGGAAGCCTCGACTGGCATGACCTCAAATCGGTGACGGCTGATACCACAACCTTTACGGATACGGACCAACTCCATGGTCTGGTGCAATATCACTACCGGGTCGGAGCGTTCTGAACTGCACTGAGTCGACTGACATCAGGCAGATAACCGATGGGCGCCGTGATTACCATCCGCCGCCTGCTGAAACCTGTCAAGAGAAGGAGAAGAACAAGATGAGAATTTGTACATTACTGTCAGCTTTTGTTCTGCCGGCGAGCTTCATGATGATTTCTGTGTCACCGGCACTGGTGCCCCAGTGGAGCAGCGACGGCGACAGTGTTCACATCGAAGGCATTGCCCCGGAGAATCCGACCAATCGGATCATCTGGGACAACGACTATTACGAAGATGTCGTCGATGTCTACACATTATGGGCCCGGGCAGCAGTCTGTGAAGCAAATGTGGTGGGTAATATTGTAACCGTTGAACTGAACAGCGGCGGTTTTTTCTTCCACGAGGCGGATTATGCGTGGAATCTGACTCAGGCCTCCGGCTGGCAGAATATTCCATATCCGATCGAAGGCGCCCGGCACAATCTTTCCCATCTGGTCAGCAACAACATGCTCGGCAGTCCTGGGGCAACTCTGATTGTCCAACAGGCTCATCTATCGACGCCGGAATGTCCGCTCTTCGTCAGTATCGGCGGCCAGATCACTACTGTCGGCGAAGCGTACATGATGGACCCATCCATCGCTGATCGGATCATCGTCTTCCAAGCAGCGCCTTATATTCATAATGGTGTAGATGATTTCGCTCGCACTACCGTTCAAAATCATCTGAAGTTTGTCGTACATCGATACGGCGGCGCTGAGTGGTGGCCAAATGATCCCAAGATTATTACTGAAGACATGGTCAATGCACTCAAAAGTGATCTCGTGGGTGATCATATCCGATGGTGGCGATTTGAGTACTGGGCTGGCCAGCAGTATGCCGACCTGGGTGACGGCAGCGGGATCTGCTGGTTATTCGGTCAGCACACATGGAACAACATGCGTGTGAATTCCGTCAATGGCGGCATGCTGGAAATCGATTCGCTGGATTGGTACCAGCAAGGTGATGTCTGGTTCGACGGTCTAAAACGATTTGATCTGGACCAGGGTTGCGATGTATATCCACCGGAGAATCTACAGTGCCATGTCATCTCCGCCAACACGGTTGAACTGACATGGACCGATAATTGCGACGACGAAACCGGATTTATGATCGAAAGAAAGCCGTACCTGCATAATGATCAGTGGCATGAGATCGATCAAGTCGATGCGAATACCACGCATTACGTGGATACGAATAATCTGCACGGCCTGGTTGATTATACGTACCGAGTGGGAACACTCAGAAACTGATTGAAACCGTATGTCGGATGTAAGACAAGTAAACGATATTGATTTTAACGAGCATTTGATTTCATTATCCGGCAGTCACCTGGCCGTGATCGCCGGATTTGCAGATCTTTGCGAAACGAATGTTTCGAACCGGCTTGGAAATTTTTGAAAACTGGAGAATGAGAGGAGGTAACTTCATGAAGACAAACTAGATCTATTATGCAAGAAAAAGGAGAAAACCGATGAAAAGTCATAACGGCATTCTGGTTGTATGCAGTATTCTGGTACTGATGTCGGCATCTGCCAGCCTGGCGACCTACCCTGACTGGTCAACCGACGGCAACACAGTTCATGTAGCGGGCGTCGCCCACGAGGATCCTCAGAACCGCGTTGTATGGGACAATGATTATTTCGATGATGTCATCGACTTCTGGCTGCTGTGGGGCAAGGCGGCGGTTTGCGAAGCGAACCTTGTCGCAAATATCGTAACGGTCGAAGCAAATTCCTCGAATGGGAACGTGGATACGTACTTCCCGCAGGCGACACACGCATGGAACACTGCACAGAACTCCGGCTGGGACATGAGCCGTATTCCTTATCCAATCAAGGGTTCACACCGAACGATGAACTCGCCGACGGATTTCGTAGATAGTGCAGGTGCCCGGAAAATTGTTGAGCAGGCGAATCTGTGCTCGCCGGAAGAACCGTTGTTTATCCACGTCGGCGGCCAGATCAGTACCGTCGCTGCGGCGTACCTGCTGGACAATAGTATCGCGGACAAAGTGCTTGTCTTTCAGGCAGACCCCTATGCCCATAACGGCAAGGATTACCACGCCAGGCAGGTGGTTCAGCAACATCTGCCGTTCCTGACGATGACTTATGACCACTGGTGGCCCGCGCCGGCCGCTACAGGTGATCCGTGCATTATCACACAGGCGATGGTCGATTCACTGAAGAACGACCCGGTCGGCCAGTGGATTCGGACATGGAAGGCAAGCTGGGCCGGCCAGGATTACGGCGATCTGGGTGACGGAGGCGGCATCTGCTGGATGTTCGGCCAACACACATGGAATAACATGACGAATAACGACGGCCAGACCAAAATGATCGACTTCGATCCGTACCAGCAAGGTGATGTATGGTACGCGACGGTCGGCCGATATGATCTCGACCAGGGATGTAACAACTGCCCGCCTGAGAACCTCGAAGCGCAGTGCCTCTCATCCGATGCGATTGAGTTGACCTGGATCGATAATTGTGACGACGAAACCGGATTTGTTGTCGAACGTCGACCATATCACGGCAGTGACTCATGGCATGTCGTGGGAACAGTCGGGCCGAATACCACACACTTTACTGATACGATGCATCTTCATGGATCGGTTGTATATACCTATCGCGCAGGTACGATCAAATGACCTTTGCATGATGGTTATGCCGGGCGTGTCGAACCGGGTCGTGAACAGTTCCAGCAGAAGTTTGCAAAGTGAAGATTTATGGTAGTGGTAATTGTGTAAGTGAACGATCTGCTACTGATCATGTATTTCATCGCGGCTGACCCCCAGCCATTCGAGCATGTACTGTTCGTAAACGTCCTGGTGTTCGAGCTGTGAAAAATCGAGTCGCAGTTCATTGATCACTTTCGTTCCCTGACGGATCCATTGTTGCCAGGTTTCCTGTCCGAAGTTCTGGTAGATGAACGTCCCGACCGGTCCCCGCATCGGCGGGCCGTCTAGGCGGCGTTGCAGCCTGCCTGTTCGACGGTCGGTAATCGTATTTTCGTCCCCGTCAGCCGGTTCCGCCTGCTGCTGGTTCTCGATTTCCGGTAATGCGGCCCCCAGCTTCTCCAGAAGCGACTGCATGGCGCGTTGCGGCATGACGTCGCCTCGTCCTGCGGCGATCCGATATCCGCTCGTCAGAATCTCCGCCGCTTCCCTGTTGCGGTCGAGCTTGATCAATACCTGGCCAAGGAGTTGATATGCTCTTGACAAATCAGGATTTAGCGCTATTGCACGCATGAAGGCGTCGACAGCGTCCTGGTAGCGGCCGGCGTCCTGATACGCGCTGCCCAGGCTGAACCATGACATGTCATCCGGCGATTCACGGGTCATCTTCTCCCACTGTGCGATACGTTCGTCTGTTGCTGTACCTTTCATACTCATAGGATAGGCAGGATGGTGCCCATGGCCAAATGGTTGTCACGAAAACTTCCGGGCCGCTGACCGCTTTTACCGGCGATGAGACTGATCCGTCAGATACGATTAAGATAACCCGGCATGACAAGGCCATTGCAGTCAGCATCGCAGTACACACCCGTTCACAGGGCGTTTCTCGGGTGGGATCGCCCGGCATTGCACCTTTCCGCCGACTGGTTGCTTGATCATTTCAACCGTGACGGAGACGGTGATCTATCGGAAGTGCTTGTGGTTACGGCAACCCGGCGATCGGCGGCCCGGATGATGGAACTGCTCGTCTCGCGGGCCGGTACAAGCGGATTTCTTCCGCCTCAGATCGTGACTGTTACCAATCTGCCGGAGCATCTTTATCAGCCGCACATTCCGATAGCCGGCGACTGGGTCGCCACGTATGCCTGCATGCAGGCAATGATGGAACTCGGTCAGAATGCGCTTCAGCCGCTGCTGCCGCATATACCCGGCCGGGACGATATACCCGACTGGTGGTCGCTTGCGAAGCAGATCGTCCGCCTTGACAGCGAGTTGGCATCGGCATGTCTGCGATTTGACCAGGTGATGGATCGCAGTACCGGTAACGGAGGCCTGATATACGACGAAGATCGCTGGCACGTGCTTGCACAGATACAACGCGCCTGGCACCAGTTACTGGCCGATGCGGGATGGCTTGTGCGAAGTCAGGCCCGCTTACTAGCGATTGAGCGGAATAGCTGCCGGTGCACATGTCCGGTTGTGCTCGCCGTGGTCGCTGATCTTGACCATCTGACACACACCATGCTTGACCAGGCCGGTGGAAACAGCACGGGCGAGATGCAGGTGACAGCACTAGTCCATGCCCCGGCGACGGAGGCGGGCGGTTTCGATGAAATAGGCGGGCTGATTACTGACTATTGGCATGCCAGACAACTTGAAATACCTGCTCATATTCTTACCTTCGTCGACCGTCCCCAGGACCAGGCCATGGCGGTTGCCGAATCCATCGCCGAATACACCGGCGGCGAACGGAAAGTGGATCCTGACGATGTTACGATCGCGTTGAGTGATGACCGCGAAGCGGATCGGCTGATCCATACTCTTCGTGCGGCTAAACTACCGGCACGTAACCTGCTCGGCAGGCCGCTGGATAAGACCCGGCCGGTAACACTGCTGAACGCGCTGGGCGCCTTTATCCGCGAGCATCGTTTCGATAATCTGGCTGCTCTGCTTCGCCATCCGGACGTCGAGCGATATGTGCTCGATCAGTGTTCCAATCAATGTGAATCCGGAAATGACCCGCAGCTCGGGCAGGCGGGTCAGATTGTTATTACCGAATGGTTGACCCTCCTGGACAAATACGCCGCTGATCATCTGCACGGCCGATTGACCGGCCAGTGGCTGGGTGAACCGGCCCTCAGATCGCGTCTGAAAGCCGTTTACGACTGCCTGACGGCGTTATTCCCTTCTGAGCCCGGTCTGCATCAACCGCTGCCGTTGTGGGCAGAACACATAATGGACGTGCTCAACAGGCTCTACGGGCATCTGACACCTGACGAAGATGCATCATATCCCACATACCTGCTGGTGCAGGCGCTAATGCGCCTGGCGGGTCATTTGAACGACCTGGCCGATATCGGGGCCGTATCCGGCCGTTCTGTCGAAGTGACGGCGTCCCATGCGATTACCATTCTGCTTTCGCAACTCACCGGCGAAGCCATTGCCGATCCGCCGGGTACCCCCGCCGTTGAACTGGTCCGGTTCCGTGAAGCACACCTCGATGATGCATCCTGTCTTGTCATGACCTCAGCCGGCGAAGGCCATCTGCCTGCTTCACAGGGTGACCATCCGTTTCTACCGGACAGCTTGAAAAGTCGACTTGGCCTGCTGGACAGCACCCGAGCCTATGCACGGGATATGATGATGCTGACCGCCGTGCTCAACAGCCGTCCTTATGTGAAGATCATCGCAGTGCGTCATGACGTTGACGGCCGGCCTGTCATGCCAAGTCGTCTTCTGTTTGCCTGTGACGATTCGACCCTGAAGTCGCGTATCCGGCTGTGCTGCGATGAATCGGATCAGCCTCCTGTGATCATTCTGCCGCATTCACCCGCCCCGACGGGCCGGTTCCTCATCCCCGGGCCTGATCCGCTGCTGCCTGTACTCGACCGTTTACCGGTGACGGCGTTTCGCGAGTACCTGGCGTGCCCGTACCGATTTTACCTCAAGCGGGTCTGCCGACTTCAGAGCCTGGACGATCATGTCATCGAACTGGATCAGCTTGCTTTCGGAACACTGGCCCATGATGTACTCAAAGCATTCGGGCAAAGTGAATGGATTACGTCATTTGATGAATCAGAAATATTTCAATATCTGGACCGGCAGCTTGACCACTTCGCCGGTCATCGCTACGGCCCGAAGATGAAGCCGGTGGTACGTATTCAGATCGAGCAGCTTCGCCTGCGTTTACGCCGGTTTGCCGGATACCAGGCTTCGCTGGCTCAGGAGGGCTGGCGGATCATGCCGGAGTTCACCGAGCGGGAGATCATCACCGAAGTGCAGGTCGATAGCCGGCCGTTTACCATCACCGGCCGGATCGACCGGATCGACCATCACCCGGAGTATGGGTATCGCATACTCGATTACAAAACCTCCGATACCGGCAAATCGCCGGAACAGGTTCACAGGCGACGGGGCGAATGGATTGATCTGCAGTTGCCGCTGTACCTGGACCTGTGCCGGCCGTTGAAGCTCGACGGGGTGGTTCAACCGGGGTACATCAATCTGCCTAAAAAAATCGATAATGTTCAGGTGATGACGGCCGCCTGGACCGAGGTGGAACTGGCAGGGGCAATGGATGTCCGCGACCGCGTCATTCGCGGCATTCGCAACCGTCTGTTCTGGCCACCGAATGATCCACCCCGCTATCCTGACGCGTATATTCATATCTGTGCGGATAACGCTTATGACCGCGACGGACTGATCGCCGCTTCATCGGAGCCATCGACGTGACGACGACCGCAGTCAATCAATCCGAACCGTTCCGACTCATTCGCGCATCGGCGGGTACGGGAAAGACATACCGTCTGGCGCTGCGGTATATCGAGTTGATCCGAGGCGGCGCATCGCCGGAGACGATTCTCGCCACGACTTTCACGCGAAAGGCGGCGGGAGAGATTTTCGGCCGTATCCTGAAATTACTCGCTCTCGCCGTGGACGACCGTGAGAAACGGGAAGAAATATCGCAATACATCGCCGGGCCCCCGCTGACAGGCCAGTCTTGCATGGCTATGCTCAAATCGCTCGTACAGGCTATGCACCGGGTTTCCATTTCAACCATTGACAGTTTCTTCAGCCGGGTCCTCCATACATACCGCTGCGAACTGGACATTCCGGAAAATCCCAGGTTGATCGATGAACGGCATCCGCTTGCCGGCCAGTTGCGCCTGGATGCCATTGAAGCAATGCTCGCCGATGAAGACCTGGACATGCTGCTCGATCTGCTCAGGCGCCGCCACCATGACCAGGCATTTCAATCGGTCACCGCCGCCCTCGATGAAATGGTGCTGTTCTTCTACAGCCTGTACCGCGAGGCGCCTGATTCGCAGGTCTGGTCGCGGTTCCAGCCGGACGAGCCGTACCGTCCTGTGCTGGACAGCCGTGTCATTGCGAATCTTCAGAGCGCGGCTGTACACCTGCCCGCTCACAAGTCCTGGCAAAAATCGTTTGCGGAGGATCTTGAACTTGTCCGTGCAGGTAACTGGGAACGGTTCGTCAGCCGCGGCCTGGCTCAGGCCCTGATCGTGGGAAAGGATACCTTTTACAAAAAGCCGATCCCATCGGGCTTGCAAGAGGCTTATCTACCTGTGATCGATCATGTACGGGCGCATTTCGCTCGCCGGCTGGCGGGACAGGCCGAAGCGGTTTATCAGTTGCTCAGACGCTTTGACAGCCATTTCAAACGGCTCTGTCGTGAACAGGGGGTGCTTTTCTTTTCCGATCTGGCTGACAGGTTGAGCGGCGACCTGCCCGTTCTGGAAACCGAGCAGCTTGCGGATATCTATTACCGGCTCGATGCCAGCGTTCGGCATCTGCTGCTCGATGAGTTTCAGGATACCTCGCTGCGACAATGGGCGGTACTCGAACCCTTTGTCAGTGAAATACTCTCGGTGTATGAACCTGATGCCGCTACCGGGCGGAGTTTTTTCTGCGTGGGTGATGAAAAACAGGCGATTTACAGTTGGCGAGGCGGTTGCCCGCAACTGTTCGACGCGGTTCAAAAACAGGTTGAAATCACAGGGCATCCACAGATCGATTATCTTTCGGACAGCTACCGCTCGTCGCAGGTTGTTCTGGATGCGGTCAATACCGTTTTCAGTAACCTGGTGAATGGGCCTGCTTGTGATTTCAATTCCGCGGCTGCCCGGCGATGGCAGGACGGTTTTCAACGTCATGAATCGAAGAAGGACATCCCCGGTTATATACTGCTCTGTGAAACGGCGGCGTGTGACCAGGATGATGATACGACGGATGACGACGACGATGAAAACCCGGCCGCGGCGCTATCGAACCGCGGCGGTCATGAAGCCCAGGTCGCCGGCCACATCAGCAGGTTGCACCACCAGTTGCCTGCCGGGCGGATCGGGGTGCTGGTCCCCACCCACAAAGCGGTTGCCATCATGGCGCATGAACTTCGCAGACTTGGCCTGCTGGTCAGCGGCGAGGGGGGTATCATCCTTTCGGATATCCCTGCGGTCGCGACGGTGATGTCCGCCATGAAGCTGGCGGATCATCCCGACGATCAGGCCGCCGCGTTTCACATCGTTAATTCACCGCTCGGTCAGATGCTCGGGCTGAATACGATGGACGAGAAAAAACTACACGAACAGTCCCGATCCATACGGTGTGATATCGCCGATCTGGGCTATGCCTCGCTCCTCGCCGCATGGATCGAACGTCTGGCACCTGCTTGCGACCGCCAGGCGATGATTCATCTGATGCAACTGGTCGACCTTGCCCGTCAGTATGAACCGATAGCAACGCTTCGGCCGGCCCGGTTCGCCGAATACGTCGAGTCGGTACGGGTCGAGTCGCCGCTGGCCTCGGGCATTCGTGTCATGACGTACCACGGCTCGAAAGGGCTCGAGTTCGACGCCGTCGTTCTGCCGGCGCTGGACAGTCTGCTGAACAACCGGCTGCCCGAGTTTCTAGTCGATCGGCCGTCTGCAGTTCAATCGATCCGCAGCGTCTTCTGCAATGGCAAGCAGGAAGTCCGCGCTATGTTCCCCCATCTCGAAAAGCCGGCCGCTGATCAGGAAGAACAGATATTTTATGAAGACCTGTGTACGCTGTACGTAGCCATGACGCGAGCGAAATCGGCGTTATACCTGTACATCAGGCCGCTGAAGCTGAACAAAGACGGTAAACCCGGGAAGCCGCCTCTCTGTTTCGCATCGATTCTGAGAGGCATTCTTGCAGGAGGTCATAACGCCGGTAGCGGCGGTCCCGTACTTTATGAAAAGGGTTCGCCACGGTGGTATTCCCCGCAAAGCCGAAAGCAGAAAGCGGATAGTGAGACAACCAAAGTCGAACCATGTGATAAAACGGATTACAGCGTTATCCCGCAATTCACGCTCGACGCCGGCAGATCACCGGCACGATCCTGGCCGGTGGTCACGCCGTCAGGCCGGCCGGTGGATGGCCAGGTCGATCTGAGACAGATTCTTACATTTACGTCGTCACGTGGCATGATTCGCGGAACGGTATTTCACGCATGGTTCGAGCAACTCGGCCGTTTTACCCGCCCGGACGATCTGCCGCCGGTCGACAGGTTGATTGATCTGGCCGGGCAATTCGAACCGGCCGACGACGATGGGAAACGGCAGGATGATGTGAATACTTTTGTCACACTGCTCAGCCGACCCGAGGTCCATCAGCTGCTTGCGGCTGATCCGGCCGACGGTCTTTGGATTGAAAAGCCCTTCGCCGTCAGAGACGGCGATCATCTTCTGCAGGGGCGATTCGATCGTGTGGTAATCGAACAGCACGAGGGCGGTACAACGGGGGCCCGGCTGATCGACTTCAAAACCGATGCCGCTCATAACGACTTTGATCTTGCACGGTTGACAGACAAATACAAGCCCCAAATAATGGCCTATCGACGTGCCCTGTCGTTGATCCTGGCCGTCCCCGAATCACGGATTACAGCGGCATTGTTATTTGTGCCAGGCGGAAAGATCGTGATGATCTGATCGCTGCGATTCGTTTTATGAAATAAAGGTGGATGTCATGACTGCATCGGAACAAGGTCACGCAGCCCATACCCGCGACGCCGACCTGTCACTCGGACTGCCCGGCCGGTGCGACCGGCCGATCCGGCTCGCGGTACTCGGCAGCGGCTCGGGATTCACGCATCCTCTGGTCAGCGATGTGCTGCAGATCCCGGAAAATGCCGGCGGAACCATCGTGCTTGTAGATGTCGATCAAACGAGGCTCGGCCTGTCACAGCAACTGGTGAGCAGCCTCATCGAGGCATACCACTTGCAAAACAAATGGCAGGTGACGGCATCGACCAGGCGTGAGGACGTGCTGGCCGGCTGTGACTATATCATCAACTGTATTGAAGTCTCCGGCGTCGATTGTGTGGCCTGGGATAACGATATTCCCCTGAAGTACGGCGTCGATCAGTGCATCGGCGATACCATCGGGCCGGGCGGCCTGTTCAAGGCGCTGCGAACCGTGCCGGTCTTTCTCGATATACTTCGTGATATCGAACAATACTGCCCGAATGCGATCGTACTCAATTACACCAATCCCATGAACATCATGTGCCTCGCTGCCGGCCGGGCCGGCCGGACGAAACTCGTCGGCCTGTGTCATTCCGTGCAGGGCACCAGCCATCGCCTGGCCGATTACGCCGAGGTACCGTATGAACAGATGCGATTTGAATGCGCCGGGATCAATCACCTCGCCTGGTTCACGAAGCTCGAGCACCACGGGGAGAGTCTCTACCCGCGACTGCGAGATAAAGTCCGTGCACGGACCGGCGAGCCTTACGAAAGCGATCCCGTTCGATTCGATATCATGCTGCATTTCGGCGCGTTCATTACCGAATCGAGCGGCCATTTGAGCGAGTACCTGCCGTATTACCGCAAGCGACCGGAACTGATCCGCGAATACTGCCGCGATGGCTATCGCGGCGGGTCACGTTTTTACGCGGATAACTGGCCGACCTGGCGGAGGGATTGTGATGCCCACCGCCGTGAAGTGATCTGCGGCGAGAAGGAAATCGCCAAAAAGCGGTCATGGGAGTACGCCTCATGGATTATTGAGGCGATCGAGAAGAACTGTCCGTTCAGAATCCACGGTAATGTACTGAATCATGTGCCCGGCCCATACAGTGAAGGACGAGGCCGGCTGATTACCAATCTACCGGCCAACGGCTGCGTCGAGGTCGTGTGCCTTGTCGACGGCAACGGTATCTCACCCACGCGATTCGGGCCGCTTCCGCCTCAGATGGCGCATACCTGCGCCTCGAATATGGCGATGTTCGACCTGGCGGCGACCATTTTGCTTGGGCTGGCTTTCGACTTTCTCTTTT
>CAYRND010000050.1:0-23235 GCA_964425365.1 uncultured Phycisphaeraceae bacterium | reverse complement strand
CCCACCGCATCTCTGACAGCCGCCAGCACGGCGATCGCCTGATCGGGAAACTGAAGCAGATGCCCACCCCGCGACTTCCGCCGAAGCTTCTTTACCGGGCATGCCAGATTCACATCAATCGCATCGTAGCCCATATCGACCAGTATCTTCGCAGCCTGTGCCATGTCACCCGGTTCTGACCCGATGATCTGGCCGCCGATCGGATGATCGTCATCGTGCAGCAAAGCGTACTGGCGGCCTCTACCGCCCCGGATCAGCAACTGGTCGAGCAATGCCTCACTCAGGCAATATACGCAGCCCTGACGCCTGGCAGTCAAACGCATCGCCGTATCCGAATAACCCGCCAGGGCTGCCTGATAAAATGGCTGATCAATGTATAATTTGCCCAGTTGAGGCATGGTCGGCATTATAGAAGGCTTCAACAGACCTCTGTACCGACAGACAAACAGAAAAGGAGCCCGGATGGACATTCTTACAAAGGCCGCTCGATGGATGTTCGTTATCTGTAGTGTGATGCTCGCCGCCGGTTGTTCAACCGGACCGGCCAGTCCGGACCACCAGACCATTGCGTATCTGGCCGATCTGGAATACCCGGCCGAGGCGCCTTACGGCGAGAACCTCGACATTATCGCCGTCAAGGACGGCTTCCATCTCAGACTCGTCAACCGGACCGCCAAGGTCTACTACGATCTCCAACTGTGGCTCAACCAGCAGTACGTCCGCGAGGTGGATCGCATTGAAATCGGCGATCGCAACAGCTTCCACCTCGATACGTTCATCAACAGTCACGGCGAGTCGTTCCCACTGGGCAAACTGCTGACGCCGGAAAAGGCCATACCCGTCGTATTGGCGGAATGCTACGAACCCGTCGCTGGTGTGCGTCACCGTATGGTCGTTCAGCCGACCAGTTCATGGTAACCGGGTCGGCCGGCTACCGGCTGTCTCTGACACAATCAACAGAATTACATGACATAAAGGAGCGCTCTTTTGGATCGTCAAGAACTCTGGAATCGTTACAACAGCTACCTGTGCAGGTACAACGGTCTGGGGATCAGTCTGGACATCTCACGGATGGGATTCGATGACGACTACTTCGATCGCATGGAATCATCCATCCAGACCGCGTTCCAGGCCGTGAAGGAACTGGAAGCCGGCGGCATCGCCAATCCGGATGAAAGCCGCATGGTCGGCCATTACTGGCTGCGAAGACCCGAGCTGGCGCCAGGCGACGACATCGCCGATCAGATCAACTCAACAATAGACGATATCGTGTCATTCGCGTCAGACATACACGGCAGGAAGATCGTCCCGCCGCAGGCAAAACGGTTTACCGATCTACTCGTAATCGGAATCGGCGGCTCGGCGCTCGGCCCGCAACTCGTCGCCGACTGCCTCGGCTCAAAACGCGATAAACTGAAACCGTCGTTTCTGGACAATACCGATCCGGACGGCATTCACCGGACAATCGAGCAGCTCGGCGCCAGGTTGAAATCCACACTGGTCGTGGTGATCTCGAAATCCGGCGGAACACCGGAGACGCGAAACGGTATGCTCGAAACCCAGTCAGCCTTCGCACGGCAAGAACTCGACTTCTCACAGCAGGCCGTGGCGGTCACCGGCCAGGGTTCGAAACTCGATCAGACCGCTGAAAAGGAAAACTGGCTGAAACGATTCCCCATGTGGGACTGGGTCGGAGGACGGACCAGTGTCACCTCGGCGGTCGGACTGCTGCCCGCCGCACTTCAGGGACTCGATATCCGCAAGTTCCTCAACGGCGCAGCCGCCATGGACAAGCTCACGCGTGTCAACCGTACCCGCGCAAACCCCGCCGCGATCGTCGCGATCATGTGGTATTACGCCACCGCAGGCCGGGGCGAAAAGGATATGGTCGTTCTGCCCTACAAAGACCGGCTCATTCTGCTTTCTCGATATCTGCAGCAACTGGTCATGGAGTCGCTCGGTAAGGAAAAAGACCTCGACGGTACCATCGTACATCAGGGTATCGCGGTCTACGGCAATAAAGGTTCGACGGATCAACATGCGTACGTCCAGCAGTTGCGAGACGGGCTGAATAATTTCTTCGTCAACTTCATCGTCGTCCTGCGAGACCGGTTCGGCGGACCACGCAAAACGCCAGGCGGTGGCGTTGAAGTCGAACCACAGGTGACCACCGGCGACTACCTCCACGGATTCTGGCAGGGGACCCGCGAAGCCCTTCATGAAAACGGACGAGAATCGTTCACCATCACACTGGACCAGCTCGACGCCCGTACACTGGGCGCCCTGATTGCACTATACGAACGCGCGGTCAGCCTCTACGCCTGCCTGGTCAATATCAACGCATACCACCAGCCCGGCGTCGAGGCCGGTAAGAAAGCCGCGGCCGGTGTACTCGATATCCAACGACAGGTGGTCCGTATCTTCGAAACCGAGCCCGAGGCCGTACTCTCTCCCGCAGAAATCGCCGACCGGATCGGAGCACCCGAACGTACCGAAACAATACATCACATCCTCCAATACCTCGCGGCGAATAAACGATACGTCAGATACGCGGGGAAGAAATATCAATGTCTCTGAGCAGCTCACCCCGAAGACCAAACCTGGATAAGTCCACTGATGCCGTTAAGACCGATACGGAAGTCCGGCTTAACGGCATCAGCAAGGTGAATGGCCCTGCATCACAATTGACAGGTAATATCCATTACGTGAAACCCCATGGAATCACCAGCCTGTTCCCCTGGGTTTGACTGTATGAATATGCTTCCCTGAACTCGCCTGAACAAGTCACCCTGTTTTCATGCGGATCCGTGTCAAAATGCCATGTCATCTTCCGGCTTATCCGTAATCACTACAATCACCGGATTCACAAGGTAACGCCGGGCAATGCCGCGAAGGTCCTCGGCTGTCAGGCGCTGAACCTGTCGGACGAACTGTTCAGCATTCGGATCACTGACGCCGTATAACTCATCCAGAGCCGCTTGCGTCGCACGGCCGGAGTTACTCTGCCGGGAAAACAACTCACTGGTCAGCACCTTCGCTTTCGCCCGTGATAAGTCCCCCGCTCCCGCCAGTTCAGTCTTAGCACGCTTGACCACCGACATAACCCGCTGCATCGCTACATGAACCTGCTCGGACGAGGTATTGAACTCGATGGTGAAATAACCAGGCACCATCCCGACCACATTGCCCGCCCAGACGGCGTAGACCAGTCCCGGCCCTTCGCCGCGAAGCTGCTGCTCCAGCCAACCCGATGGGAAATCACTCATCACGCTGCTGAGCACCTGCAACGCCGGGTAGTCCGGGTGATCGCGCTTGATCCCCGGCCCGAAACCGATCTGCACCGCCGTCAGCGGCTTGGCCGTCTCGTACTGAACAACACGGGCATCCGGCGGCGAAGGGATCGGCGGATCGAACTGCTGATCCGGTAAGACAGGCAGCGCACTGAAATAACGCTCGACAAGCTCCCTCACCTGCTCGGGATCAACGTCACCCACAACCGCCATCACTGTTTCATCCGCCTCGAACAGCAGGCGGTGACACGCCTGCAGATCCGACGGTTCAAGCGATGCGACCACATCGTAGCGACCCTGAACCGATTGAGACCAGGGATGAGATCCGAAATAGGTCTCACGGAACCGCAGACCCAACTCGCCGTACCACGTATCACGCTGACGCTCGATCGATGCCAGCAGCCGGGGCTGAAGCTTCTGCCATTCCTGCTCAGGAAATGAGGGATGCAGTACGACATCCGCCATCAGCGCCATCACCGCAGGCCAGTCACTCGCCAATGCGGTCGATTTGACATACGTCGTATTATTGCCGCTCTGCAATGACAGTTCAGCGCCGAGGTCCTCGATCGCCCGTGCGATCGCCTGGGCACTGCGGGTCTGCGTACCACGCATCATCATCGCCGTCGTCGCATACGTGACGCCCTCCCGGCCGGGCGACTCGGCCAGCAGGCCGCCAAGCGTATACATTTCCATCGCCACCGCCGGTACGACGGTCGAACGCTGAACAATCAGGCGAAGGCCGTTCGACAGTCGATATTCCCTGACCGGATCGACCTTCATGGGACTGACCGCATCAGTACCCAACTCCAGGTAACGCTTCAGCAAGCCTAGCGTACGACGGTTATCCAGTTCGACATCGGCCTGCGGGAAGGTCGACGGATCGACCTCCGTTTCACTACGCCGGACCTGGGTCGTCGATTGCTCACCGGACTGCGGCAGCAGATGCACAGCAATCAACCGCTCGGGTCTGAGATAAGTGCGAGCAATCGCCTGGAGCTGATCCGCCGTGATCCGCCGGATACGTTCGATATATTTCACGTGGTAATCCGGATCGGCCGTACCGATCACATCACGTGCCAGATTCGACGCCAACCCCTGCACAGTCTGATTGGCCTGAACCACATGCGATTCGATAATACGCCCGGCACGGGCAAGCTCCTCTTCCGTAACCGGCTGCTGCCGCAGGGCCTCGACCTGCGTCAGAATCGCATCCGTAACCGCCTGAATGTCGGTCTGTTCATCTGCCAGTTCACAATCGATCCCGAAAAAACCCTCGCCCCAGTGAAAACTCAGATTGTAGGCGTCGATACTATTCACCAGTCTCAGTTCATCCCGCACGATCCGCACCAGCCGGCTCGATTCACCCGAGCCCAGCACAATACTGAGCAGATCGAGTTCATAATCGCCCGGCGAGGCCAGAGCAGTACCCGGAAACGCAAGTCGCAGTCGCGGCTTGCTGATATCCGCGTAACCTTCGACCTGGCGGGATTCGAGCATACGCGGCTCCTCCGGCAGACTCAGCGCCGGCAACGCGCCTTGCGGCTGATCGGACCACAAACGCGACAACTGCTCGATCACCTCGTGGCGGTCAATGTCACCGGCCACCACGAAAAGCATGTTGTTCGGAACGTACATCTTCCGGTAGAACTGATAGATCTCCTCCCGGCTGATGGTCAGAAACTCATCGAGATACCCGATCGTCGGGTGCCTCGCCGGATGCGCGGTATAACGCGCGCTCTGTGTCAGCTTCCAGAACAGCCGGCCGGGATCACCCTGGCCCATCTCGAACTCACGCTGGATCACCTCACGCTCACGATCGTACTCCGCCTGCGTGATCAGGCTGTTCTGCATCCAGTCTGACAGTAGCTCGATCGCCTTCGACGTGTGATCGCTCGTGCAGTTGATGTAATACCGAACCGTATCCAGGCCTGTCGCGGCATTGGTCTGCGCGCCCATGGCACCGAGCATCGCATTCGTTTCCTGCTCGCTTCGTGTCGTGGTGCTGCCGCCGGCCAGCAGATGCTCCAGAAAATGCGACAAGCCGGCACCCACATGCGCCTGCTCGTAAATGGACCCCGTCTTCACCCACACCTGCACCGAAACAACAGGTGATACCGGCACCTCCTGCACCATCAGGATCATCCGGTTCGGTAACGCAACGATCATCTGCCCGTTTCTATCACGCAAAATGTCATACTCCCTGTCTGATCCCCGCAATCCGTGCGGCCGACTGCCGCACGAGACCATCAGACACATGATCAATATTAAAAAAAGGGAAACACTCTTTTTCAACAACCCCCGTAAGATGCCGGTCCGAAATACGTCCATATCTGTTCCTTTGGATGCCATGGGTATCGTCATATAACGGCTCTTCCATGTTGATTCAACCAATTATAGACTACTCCGCCGACACAATCCGAATAGATACCATTCAAAACGAACAATTATCCACTTGCAGGCGACAGAACCGGTCGATATGTGGTATAATAATTCCGCTTTCGGTCAATCGGTTTCATCTCACCGCCTTTGATGCACAGCCATGCTCGGCCTCTATGTACATACATGTCAATGCAGAGCACGTGCGGCATCATAACAGATAATGTTTTCATCCTGTCCATCACCGTCTCTGGAGGAACGAAGCATCATTTAACGCCGGCACACATACGAGGAGAAAATCATGCTGGAAGAAGTCACTCTGCGCCGTCTATGGATCGGGTCCCTTTTTATTGTCATCTTTCTACTGATCGGGCCACTCGCCGCCATCGACTATGAAACGTCATGGGTCGGCAATAAATGGGGCGGCGGGCCGCGTGACCCCTGGTTCGATAACGATTCGGATTGGATCCAGATGCGCATCGAGCGCATGGGCGTGGGTAAACAGAACGGCGTCTGTATCGGTACCTGCTACTGGGATGAATCGGGCCGCGACGGTGGGGTTTATGACACGGATGCCAGGTTCCTGGTCAATATCCTTCACCGTACGCCCGCAGGACCGTCAACCGCAAACAACAACTATATCTTCGCCGCGCCGGGCGGCGGGGAAATCAGACGTTTCAACTATAACGGCGATCATACAGGATCACTCCCAGGCGGCGTGTACGCCATGCGGATCAATCCCGGCCAGAACCAGCTCTATGTCAGCGGTAACAACGAAGTTCGCATCTACAACCCGGATAACCTGCAACTTTATCGATCATTCGGTGTTTCCGGGGCCGGTGCTGTCGCCGTTGAAAATAATGACTACTTCTGGGTGGCGCAGCACAATAACTCGGTCAGACGATATCATCGCGATAACGGTGACACCGGCACGGTCATCACCGGCCTCGGGGATGCCTATGAAATCACGTTCAATCCACTGACCAACCAGCTCTGGGTATTCGATCGCCGACCGGATCAGCAGTTCTTCCGCATCTACGATACCAGCGGCAACCGGGCGGTCGATCCTAATATCGGGCAGGATTTCTTCGGTATCCAGGGCGGCGTCTACGTCGCTACCACAGCCCAACAGACCGGCACGCCGACTGTCAGGGGTGAAGTGCATCCACTCAAATTCAACTACGTCACCGGCTGCGGATTCGATTTGGCCGGCAACCTTTACGTCGGTAGTGACGGACCGCGGATCACCAAGGGTAACGAAGGCGCCGGGGCACTGATCCGGAAATTCGATTACCAGGGCAACCTCGTCTGGGAAGCGCCGGGACTCGAATTCATCGACGTCGCTGACGCCGATCCCGACACTGACGGCGTCGATGTCTATACCAAGCACGGCCACTACGTCGTCGATCACAGCCTGCCGCCCGGACAGGATGTAACCTACAAAGGTTTCACACTCGATCCGTACCGATACCCCGATGACATGCGAACCATGGAAGGTGCGGATAATCCGCGACTATATGCCCCGAACAGAAACGAACATATACGCGGCATCTCCAACGCCATGATCCGACGGATCGACGGCCGGAAAATCATGTATGTCGGCGATCAACATTCAACGGGTCTGCTGATCTATCGCTTTGAAGATGAAATCGCCGTACCCGCTGGACGAATGGCGAAAACCGCCAAGCCCGGCGGAGAAGGATACTACTGGGACAGCGGATCCGGCCAGTGGCTGTACGGCTCGGGTGATGTCACCAGATGGTATATCTGGCGTGACCTCGACGGCGACGGCTCACGTGATACCAATGAAGAGGATATGAGCGAATACGGCGACTACTTCGACGGTGTCTGGGGCTGGTATGTCGACCATGAAGGAACTATCTGGACACCCTGGAAATTCCGCGGCATAAGACGTTATGAGTGCCAGGGGCTGGATCAGCATGGCAATCCCATCTATTCGCAAACCCATGACTGGTGGCCGAATCCTCAACCCTTCGGAACGCCCTACCCCATCAGTGATCCCTGGTATCCCGATCGCATGGTCACGAACTACCAGGACAACGCCATGGTCTGCCGCGCTATGTATATCCCCGATCAGGATGCCATGATCGTCAGCGGCTATACACTCGATTATCCGCAATCCATGGCATGCGGCGGCAACTGCGAATGGGGAATCACCGGCCGGGCCGTCTATCGTTACGATAACTGGTCTACACGTACCGATCACCCCATCCCTCCAGGTGGCGAAACGTGGATGATTACTCTGCCGTACGATAACGTCACATCCTTCCCCAGTAACGATACGCTCGCCATCAAGTCCATCGATATCTCAGAAGATTATGTCTTCACCTGCGAGTTCGCGTCATCCAAAGTCGCTGTCTATGACATCCATACCGGGCAGCATCAGTTCGATCTGACACCCGGCCCGGAGGTCGGTTACAACTGCGGGTGGAACGAAACGCCGCGAGGCATGCAGGCCTTCAAACGCAGTGACGGACAGTACCTTGTCTTTGTCTCGGAAGAATCGGAAGCAAAAGTCATCATGTACCGATTCCAGGGCCCGAACGCGCCGGATCAGCCGCGATCACTCATGGCGACACCCGTCTCCACCAGCCAGATCGATCTGACATGGACCGATACCTCCGAAATCGAAGTCGGGTTCCGCATCGAACGACGTAACGAATCCGGCTCATTCACCGAAATCGCTACCGTCGGACTCGTCAGCGGATCAGGCGGTAGCGGGTCCTACAGCGACACCGGCCTGCCCATGGGTACCCCCTACTGGTACCGCGTTCGCGCTGATTTGAGCGGCGGCAACTTCTCCGAATATTCCAACGTCGCCAACGCGTCCACACTCCTCCCGCCGCCCGCTGCACCGACCAACCTCGTCGCGGTCGCTGACGTGCCGCTCGCAGCAACTGTCAACCTGACATGGACCGACAACGCGGACAACGAATCGTCCTACATCATCGAACGCGCAAACGGGCCGGTCGGCGGGCACGGCGCATTCGCCACCATCGCGACAATCGGACCCGTCGCAGGCACCGGAAGCCAGGGCGACTTCTCGGATACCGGCCTGCTCTCGCAAACCACCTATACCTACAGGGTACTTGCCGGTAACAGCGGCGGTAATACCGCATCCAACGAAGACGACGCCTCCACACCGTTTGTTCCCGATCCGGTATGGATCGATGACGCCGACCCCATGATCACCTACTCCGGCAACTGGACGGCGCAGACCGGCTGGGCGAATCGCTACATGAATACCCTCCATGAAACCAGTGATGCCGGAGCCTCGGCCGCGTTCTCTTTCAGCGGTAATTCGCTGACACTCTATGGCGATAAACGCGACTGGGGCAGCACGGCCAGAATCATTATCGACGGGCAGACACCCGGCGAATCCGTCTCTTTCAACGGCGTCAGTGCCGACGGTGTGGAAATCGCCACCATTGATAATCTTGCCTGCGGCAGCCATGACGTACAGCTGGTCGCCGACGGCGGCGGTTGGACCTATCTCGACGCTTTTGTCTACATCCCCTGTGAAATCTCGGGACCACCCGAGGCTCCGGGTAACCTCGTCGCAACACCGGCCTCGCACGAACGGATCGATCTGACCTGGTCGGATAACGCTACAAATGAAACCGGGTTCAGAATCGAGCGGAAGACAACCGGCGGTTTCACGGAAATCGCCACCACGCCCGCCGATGACGCCGACTACAGCGATACCGGACTGACTTATGAAACAACTTACACCTACCGCGTACGGGCATTCAACGGCCAGGGCGATTCCGCATGGTCCAATGAAGACGACGCAATCACACTGCCGCCGCCCGATCCCGCTCCACCTGCCGGACTCTCAGCCCAGGCCGGTAACGGAGTTGTCATACTCAACTGGAATCCCAATACCGAAATCGACCCACTGGTACTCTACTACAAACTCATGCGGTCAACCACACCAGGTGGACCCTATCGAATCGCGGCGATCGCATTCGGCGGTACGAATATCACCGATAAGTCGGTCTATAACGATACGACTTATTACTACCGCATCAGTGCCGTGGATACTATGGCACACGAATCAGCAGCCTCCGCCGAAGTCAGCGCCACACCCTCGCCGCCCCAACCGCCGCCGCCACCGGTCCTGTCGGCCGAAGTATTGCCCTACTCGGAAGGTGAGATGCTGTCCATCCATGTCTATTGGAGCTATGGCGGCAATTCTGGTGATACCATCGAAATTGAACGAAAAACCGGACCCGGCGGTTCGTTCGCTCTGCTCGCTTCGACCACCGCTGACCAGGCATATTCTGATACCAGTGTCAGCCCGGACACCACCTTTACCTATCGCGTTCGCGCAATGAATACCGTCGGCTACTCGCTATACTCGAACGAAGCACCCGTTACCACACCCGCTCTCGCAATACCCGCCGACCCGACGAACCTCGTTGCCGACGCCGTGTCCATCTCGCAGATCGATCTGACATGGAACGACAACTCCGCCATCGAGGACGGCTACAGAATCGAGCGGAAAACCACCGGCGATTTCGAACAACTCGGTGCCGTCGGCGAGAATGTCACAGCTTATAGTGATATAACGCTGTACAGTTATACGCAAACGTATGTGTACCGTATCATCGCCTATAACGCCGCAGGTGATTCGAATGACTCGAATGAAGCATCAGCGACGATCCTGATCGATCCGATCGTGACCACCGTCGACGACGCCGACGCCTCGATTAACTATTCAGGCAACTGGAACGCCCAGTCCGGATGGTCGGGCAGATACATGCAGACAATCCATGAAAGCAGTGACACCGACGCCACGGCCGAATTCACCTTCACCGGCTCTCGCATCGAACTGCTCGCCGACCTGCAACCCTGGGGCGGTACGATCGATGTCTACATCGACGACACGCTCGAACTCGAAAACGTCACCTACACCGGCGGACCGGACGACTACCAGCAGGTGATCTTCGCCATCGACCTGCCGAACGGCCTGCATACCGTTCAAATCCGGAAAACCGGCGGCGAATGGATTTACGTCGATGCATTCCGTTATACCCATTACTGACTCAACGGCATGAAAGGCATAACACGCACGTAACCGCACAGCAACCAGGCCCCGGAAAGTTCATCCCGATCGGAAATCGGAATTACCTCTTCCGGGGCATGGCCTGCATACCTGCTCATACGAATGACGTTTTGAAATAACATCTTTTCGGGTGGCGTGGGCAAGCCCGATCCATCGGGATTGCCAGTGCTTGCCCGTGTATTGATACAGTCACTCCCACAATGCCCGTCAGCAGTCATGTCCCGAAACGGCGCATCGCTTCACGCGATATATCAAATACAGAATGCGATTCAGAAGCACCATCAGATTCCTGCTAAAATGAAGTGCTCCGCAGGCATCGGCCTGATACGACGACACCCGGCCAACCGTCCGCCTGCATCGTAGGGTTCATTCAGCTAAACCCATTAATATCAGAAAGTTGCACCATGCAGACCACGACTTCATTCAGTGCCCGGACCACGATGGATACCCCCCTCGGTCAGCGAACGATCCACCGGCTTGACGCCCTGTCATCCATCGCCGATATCAACCGCCTGCCCTACAGTATCAAGGTACTGCTCGAAGCCTGTCTGCGGAATATGGATGGATACACCATCACTGATCAGCACGTCAAAGCGATTGCAGACTACAACGCAAAACAGGTCGGCCAGACGGAAATCCCCTTCAAACCCGGCCGCGTCGTACTGCAGGACTTCACCGGCGTGCCCGCCGTCGTCGACCTCGCCGCCATGCGAGATGGAATCGTACAGATGACCGGCAACAAGAATGACGCCGCACGCGTGAACCCGCTCGTACCCTGCGATCTGGTCATCGACCATTCCGTTCAGGTCGATGCCTTCGCATCACCCGACGCTCTTACCATCAACAGCAGAATGGAATTCGAACGCAACAAAGAACGCTACCAGTTCCTCAAGTGGGGTCAACATGCATTTCGGAATTTCCGCGTCGTACCGCCTGCCACCGGCATCATCCACCAGGTCAACCTCGAGTACCTTGCCGCCGTGGTCTGGGACGGTAAAGAACCGTCGGACGGCTCGCCCGTGCTCTATCCCGATTCTCTGGTCGGAACCGACAGCCACACCACCATGATCAACGGCCTGGGCGTCGTCGGTTGGGGCGTCGGCGGAATCGAGGCCGAGGCCGTCATGCTCGGACAGCCCATCTACATGCTCCTGCCGGAGGTCATCGGATTCAAACTGACCGGCAGACTCAGCGAAGGCTGCACCGCAACGGACCTGGTACTGCGTATCACCGAAATGCTCCGACGCAAAGGCGTCGTCGGCAAGTTCGTTGAATACCACGGCCCGGGACTCGCCGACATGCCGCTCGCCGATCGAGCGACCATCGCCAATATGGCACCGGAATACGGCGCCACCATGGGATTCTTCCCCGTCGATCAGCAGACGCTGACCTATCTCGAACTCACCGGGCGTGACCGGAAAAGCATCGATACCGTCGAGCAATATTGCCGGGAACAGGGACTCTGGCGAAATGATTCGTACGAGATCACCTACACCGACGTGATCGAACTGGACCTGTCGACCGTTGAACCGTCGCTCGCAGGACCCAAACGGCCGCAGGACCGCATCACGCTCAGTCAAATGAAGACCCGATGGCGACATGACCTGGCCGAGACCTTCAATAAACCCGGCCTCGACGACGGTATCACAGTGACCGATGAACAGAACGAAACCTACCAACTGCAACACGGCGCAGTGACCATCGCGGCGATTACCAGTTGCACCAATACATCCAACCCCGATGTCATGATCGCCGCCGGACTGGTGGCGAAAAAAGCCGCCGCTCTCGGCCTTAAACGCAAGCCGTGGGTCAAGACCAGCCTGGCACCGGGCTCGAAGGTCGTCACCGAGTACCTCGAGCTGGCGGAACTTACCGGGGCGTTGGAGTCGCTTGGATTTCACAACGTCGGCTACGGCTGCACCACCTGCATCGGTAACTCGGGGCCACTGCCTGATCCGGTTGTTAATGCCATTCACTCAGGCGACCTCGTGGTTGCTTCCGTACTCTCGGGCAACCGGAACTTCGAAGGTCGCGTCAATCCGCACGTCAAAGCAAACTACCTCGCCTCGCCACCGCTGGTCGTCGCTTACGCGCTCGCCGGTACGGTCGATATCGATCTGCGGAACGATCCGATCGGATGCAACACCGAAGGGAAACCCGTCTTCCTCGATGATATCTGGCCATCACGCAATGAAGTGGAACAGGCCGTTAGAAAAAACGTCACACACAAGCAGTTCACCGAGCAATACGCAGATGTCTTCGCCGGGTCAGATGCATGGCAGGCGATCGAAATAACCGGTGGCGAGCTGTACGACTGGAATGAAAACTCGACCTACATCCAGAACCCGCCGTTCTTCCGGAACCTGAACCCCGAGGTTGCACCCATCACCCCGATTACCGGCGCACGCTGCATCGGGAAATTCGGCGATTCGATCACCACGGACCACATCTCACCCGCCGGTCCCATCAAAGTCGATTCACCCGCCGGCGAGTATCTCCGGAATCACGGCGTTCCCGTCAGCATGTTCAACAGCTACGGATCCAGACGCGGTAACGACCGCGTCATGACACGCGGCACATTCGCAAACATCCGCGTCCGAAACCTGCTGGCGCCAGGCACCGAAGGCGGATATACCACCTATCTCGGCCACGGCGAACAGCACGGCAGGGTCTTGACGATCTACGACGCCGCCATGTTGTACCAGGACGCCGGCATACCACTGGTCGTGCTGGCCGGCATCGACTACGGGATGGGATCCTCTCGCGACTGGGCCGCCAAGGGTACCTACCTGCTCGGTATCAAAGCCGTCATCGCACAATCATTCGAACGCATACACCGAAGCAACCTCATCGGCATGGGCGTGCTACCGCTTCAGTTCATATCCGGCCGGTCATACGAATCGCTCGAACTCAACGGCAGGGAAATATTCGATATTCCCGTCAATGACGATGTGAAGCCTCAACAGGAACTCCAAATAAAGGCGACTGATCCCGACAACGGTACCGTCAAACCCTTCAACGTAATCTGCCGCATCGATACTCCCGTCGAAATCGAGTATTACCGCAACGGCGGAATACTGCATACCGTGCTCAGGAAAATGGCGGAAAAATGATTATCTATCGTATTGCTTCGATTATCCATTGTGACTGCTCTAAATGGCAGAATGAGAGACGCGGCGATACTCGTAAATATCTCGTAAATATCTGTTGATATGAATATATGTCATTCAAGAACCGCGCCTACACGGTAAGTATAGGTTGTATATCCGAATATTGAATCCGTGTCTGTGTAACTGGTCGAATCGGCCGGGAGCTCGCTGATGACGGTCCATTGATCTGTACGCTGATAGGGTTGACGCTCGACCACATAGCCCGTCTCACTGCCGAACGGATCATTCCAGCCGAGCTCGATTACGCTTCCGCTCAATGCAGCTGCGTTAAGGATGATGGGATCATCACCGTAGACATATACATCGCCCAACAGGTAACGGTTCATGTCGTCGCCTTCCTGATTGGCGATTTGTAATCGAACCGCAGGATTATCAGGGTCCTGCAGCCCAACGCGAAGTTCATACACGCCTGACGCGATTCCATGTGAAAGTTGCCATGTCATTGTATGATCTATGATATGGTTTCTGTCCCAGGCAATATCATTCGTCGGTACCGGCGGCATCTGCAGAGACTCCCAGACCGCCTGACCTTCACCGTCAAGTAATGCACAAAGAACGCCATATGACTTCAGATTCAACGCTGCACCTTGATTAATCCATTTCAATCGTAAATTGAAACCCGAACCGGCAAATAGTGTAGAAGAATAGTCCGCTTCCTGGATAACGTATCGATAACCGGCATAACGTGCCGCATGCCTCACCGCATTCTTCATTGATTCATCAGCATTCTCAATGAAATGCCAGAAACAATTCGCAAACAGGATGCTCACATGACAATGATTGATGGTATGGTCGTAAATATCATAAAGCTGCGAACCGGTATGATCACAGAAGCACAGTTCGTTCGACGTGCCCACCTGAGTGTAATACTGATCATAGTATTGCTTCATATCGGGACTGCCGCAGCCGAAATTGCTGTTGCAATAAAGACCATCCTGTCTCAGCCATACACCATTGTCAGCATCGTATTGCACAACGCCCGGCAACACGTCCATCGGTGAACTGAGCGGCTGCATAATCGTCTTGCCCGGAAACGCCTGAAGATACCAGTCAGTAATCTGCTTATGAACGTCGAGATAAAGCTGTGGGGTATAACCCGCATCCTCATACAATGAAAACGGCCTGCCGTCCAGATGCATCTCGCCCCATCGGCCCGTGTGTCCCAATCCCAGTATCACAACTCGATCGTCATCGACATAGCGCTGCGAAAACGCCTGAATGAACTGGTGGGTCTTTGCAAGAAATACAGGATCCCAATAAACCGGCTCACGAAATCCGGGGTCGGAAAAATCAATATATTGTGCCCCGGCATCGTACACCCACTGAGGTGTACCGTTATCCGTACTCATTGCCATGACACGAAGTAACGCCTTGTATCCATGCGGCGACCAGGAATCAAGCATCCGGTCAAACGGTTGCCAGTTATATTGCCCTTCCTGTGGCTCGAGACTGGACCAGGTGATACGGATATTGATCATCCTCGATAACGGCTCCTGCTTCCACCACCGGTTCGCAGGATAACTCTCGTACAACTCATGCGGCGTCATGACCAACCCGCTCAACGGATTATGCAGGATGGCATCAGACTCAACCGGATATACAATTTCAGCTTCACTGACCGGTGACGGAAGTACGGCCATGCTGCTTACGCAAATGACGATTATTCTGCATATCATCACTATTCTCCTTTCAAATGCGAACTCGCATGACAATCGGCGGCCTGCATATGACAACGCATGACAAACATGTTGATCGAGCATCTCATTTTACCATGCTTCACTGACTATTCCATTAAAATCAGTATCCGCGAATCATCATCGATTTGCATGCTCGCGATACAGCAATGGAGATATGCCATGGTACTTCTTGAACTGATTCGAAAAATAAAACGGCTGATCATATCCAAGCATGTCCGCGATGGCTTTGATCGTCAGATTGGAATGCACAACCAGCTCCCTCGCACAGCTCATCCGGTGTTGAAGCAGATACTGAATGGGCGACATGTTGAAGTATTCATTGAACAGGCGATTGCACTTGCGAGCACTGATACCGGCATGGCTGCAAAGCTGATCGAGCGACAGGGGTTCACTCAGATGCTTCTTCATATAGGTCATGATCGCCCGAAGCTCCTCCGGATACTGCCTGTCAACGCCGCCCGCCAACAGGCATAACAGCCGGTACGCCATGCCCGACAGCGCCACGGTGAACTGCGGCGGCTTCTCACGCATCACCGCGTATGACCGACGCATCAGATCAACAACTGCATCAGCATCCGCCGACGAAACCACATTCACCGAATCGAGCCCCAGTTGCCCAAGCAGCAGATCCAGTAACCCCCCGCTGATCAGCATGAACCGCTTGTGCACATACCCCATCGTCCCGGTCTCGAAACGGTACGTGCCCCCCTTCCGCGGCAGAAACACCTGACCACCGAACACCTCGTCACGACGACCGTTCTGCTCGAACACAATACTGCCACGCGTTACCACGTTGATCGACATGATCCGCGCCGCATCCCGGCCGAACGCGTCGCCCGGACCCCAACGCGATACCCCGCACAAATGCACTCGCAGCGGCGGCACAAACGGATCGTCACGGTAACTGTGCTGGTGATATCGCTCGCGATAACGTACTATGCGATTGTGATTCATATTGGCAATCTGGCAAAATATTATATCCTTGCGGCAACTTATCCTATGGTATTCAACCGGAAAATCGTTAATATTATAACATATTGCAGGCATTCCGGCTATATGCTTCAGAAATTGCAGGTTGGGAAAATCGGCCGGAAGGCACTATTTTATATGGCTTTGAGAACGCACACCCACGGATTATCCTGCCGGGTGTGAAATACGCAACGGCATGACGAGAGGATAACGCGATGAAACAGGTCAGAGTCGGGGTCGTCGGGGTCGGCGGAATGGGCGGGATGCACATGAAACTGATCAGCCAGATTGAAAACGCCGCTATCACCGCAGCTTGTGATACCGTCAAACAGATCGCAGATCAGCGGGCCGCGGAATATCACTGCAAAGCCTTTTACAATCCCGATGATATGTTTCAATCCGGACTGATCGACGCGGCCGTCATCGCAACCCCACATTATTCACATACAACCATCGGTATCGACGCTCTGAAAGCCGGGCTGCACGTCCTGGTCGAAAAACCCATCTCCGTACATAAGGCCGACTGCCTACGACTTATCAATGCTCACCAGAATAAAAAACAGGTCTTCGCCGCCATGTTCAATCAGCGGACCGATCCGCAATACGCGAAAGTCAAAAAACTGATCGACGATGGACACCTCGGCCGGATCACGCGAGTCAACTGGATCATCACCAACTGGTTCCGGACCAACGCCTACTACAACAGCGGCGGTTGGCGAGCCACATGGGCTGGCGAAGGCGGCGGCGTACTGCTTAACCAGGCGCCGCACCAGCTCGATATACTCTGGTGGCTCTGCGGCCAACCTGACTACGTCAGAGCATTCTGCTCTCTCGGTAAATATCATGACATCGAAGTCGAAGATGAAGTCACCGCATACCTGACATATCCCAATGACGCCACCGGCGTGTTCATCAGCTCCACCGGCGAAGCGCCTGGCTCCAACCGGCTCGAAATCTGCGGCGAAATGGGCAAAGTCATCATCGAAAACAACCGTGTGACCTTCACACGTAATACCACCAGCCAAAAAGAATTCTGCCGAACCTCGCCCGATCGATTCGCGGCGCCCGAAACCTGGCAGATTGATATCCCCGTCAGCGGACACGGCGGGCAGCATGCTGAAATACTCGCCAACTTCATCAGTGCCATTCAAAACGGCACGACTCTCATCGCACCCGCGGAACAGGGGGTCCACTCCGTCGAATTGGCGAATGCCATGATCTACTCGTCTCTGATCGACCGCGGCGTCGTACTGCCGCTCGATGAAAAGGCCTACGAACTCAAACTCAATGAAATGATCAACAACTCGACCCGGAAAAAACAGACCGCCGCCGACCCGGCCGGCGATCTCGATCAGTCTTTCTAGCCGACACCGGAACATGAAACTGAAAGGAATGTAACCATGTACCTGACGGGATTCGCAGACGAAGCAGCCGATACTATCGAGCAGCAGATCAATGCAATGAAAACTCTCGGCTGGCAGTATATCGAATCCAGGCATATTGCCGGCCATAACCTCACCATGATGCCGGAATCGCAGTTCGAATCCGTCTGCGAAGCACTCGATCACGCCGGGATCGGCGTCAACTGCTTCGGTAGCGGCGTGGCGAACTGGTCACAACAGATAACCGACCCGCCAGATCATTCCTATAACGAACTCAAAAACGCCATACCACGTATGCACAAACTCAACTGCTCGCTCATCCGTGTCATGAGCTTCGCATGCCCCGAAGACGATTCCATCAACGCCCCTGAAATCGCCGACGAAGTGATCCGCCGCATGCGGATACTGACGAAAATGGCCGAGGACGGCGGAATTACTCTCGTTCACGAAAATTGCGATAACTGGGGTGGCCGATCGTTCGAACATTCCCTGCGACTGATCGATGCCGTCCAATCGCCGAATTTCCGGCTCGTCTTCGATACCGGCAACCCCGTCTTCCGAAAAGATATCCGCGGCAACCCACCCTATTCATATCAAAGCGCCTGGACGTTCTATACACAGGTGAAAGATTTCATCGCCTACGTCCACGTTAAGGACGCCGTGATCGAAAACGACAGGCCGCGATTCACCTTCCCCGGTGACGGAGACGGTGAAGTCGTCAGAATACTGACCGACCTGCACCGGTCCGGATACGACGGCGGCATCTCCATCGAACCGCATCTCGCTGTCGTCCATCACGACGATACCATTCAATCCGACGACGAAATACGATTCAACAACTTCATCGAATACGGCCGCCGACTCGAAAATATTCTCGCCGGGATCGGCTGGACGGCAACAGCAACCACATAACCACTTTCACCCAGCACCTCGAATAAAGAGATATCACATGACAAAACCCATGAAGCCCGCACGAGCAGGATTCATGGGGGTAAAAGCTGACAAAGTTCAACACACACCCCACCAACCCCACCCCACACTTCGCAGAAGTTCTTATCCCGATTTCAATCGAGATAAATTCATCTGCGGGTTTGCCGATCCCGTCAGTCCTTATACGCCCCCACACGATACGTATACACAACCGAACCGTACAAACCGTCCGTATCCGTAAAACTCGTCTGATTCACACCGGTGCTGCCCACTTCATGAAAAACATCCTCCCCGCCCCAGGGCTTACGCTCGATCTTGAATCCATCCTCATTATCCGAGTTATCAGTCCACACAATCTGAACCATATCACTCGACACCGCCGTGGGCAGAACGTTCGTCGGTTTCTCGATCGGCGGCTCGTCGATATCATGCCGCCCCACAGTCGCATACCACACATCCGCCTGCTGGTAAGCATCCATCGACTGCATCTTGAGCTGGCCGTTCTGCTCGACCATGCTGTTCCACGTATGCTGGCCGAACCACCAGCATGCGGGCCCGCCATCGGCCAGGTCGGCATACTGTTGACCGTTATAACTCGACTTCCAATCGCGGATGAACTGATTGATTGCATTGACCTCGAGTGAATCCACCATCGCCTGCGTAATCATGGGCGGATCGCCTTTCGCCGGCTGAGGCCACCAGATGTTGCCGGGATGCGTCACATACAACAGGTTCTGCTCGCAGACAGTCCGCGCATGACCGTCACGGCCGTTGTAACCGTTCGGATCAACGTGAAAAACAATCATACGATCAGAAATATCCACCGGCGGATTCTGCCTCAGACCATGCAGATACGCCGTCGCTGGCGTGGACACCTGACCGCCGCAGACCACCAGCAGCGGCTTCTGAGGCGTCGAAAGAAGCGACTGCTGATATATCAGTTCAACTCCCTCACTCCATTCATAGTCCGTCGTCGAGTTCATCTGGCAGGCCCGGCCTTTCACAGGAACCGGAAGGTTCTGCCAGCCGGAATTGATCGCGGCGTTATACAGCACCATGCACTGATTCAACGTAAACTGGGCATCACAGTTATGCTCGTGCGGATTCGACGAGGCTATGATCCCAACCAGGTTGCACTCGCCCAGACTCTGCTTCGCCCACGGCAATGCAAAGTCGATCATGTCGTCGTAAATGTCATTGTCATAAATCAACCGGTTGTCAGGATTCTCATGCGGTATCCCTTCGATATGCACGCTGTCGCCATCCGAAGTCCAGTTGGGGTAAAGCGACCAGGCTTCGCCGGTTTGCAGCAGGAGTATACTGCATGTGAATACAAAACAAGCAATATCCTTCAATGTAGAACTTGTCCTCACCGTCATCATTTTTCTGTCTCCTTCCTTAATCTGTTCATCGACATAGGGTCCAACACAGGTTTATGTGACTGGCTGAAATGATTTTGACAATTGCTACCCGTTCAGCCTTTTCTGTTTTTCCATTTCCATTGCTGTGCATTTCTTCTGTAATCCGCTCACTTATACACAAATGGGCTGAAACCCATCCTACCGCCTGCAATCACAGCCTAATTCTTATACGCACCCACACGGTAGGTGTACTGCACCAAGCCGTGGACGTTATCGCTGTCGAGATAACTCGTCATATCGGTATTGACACTCCCAACGGTTTGCCAGGTATGGAAGCCCTGATAAGGTTTCCGCTGGATGAGGAAGCCGTCTTCCTGTTCGTCACCACTGGTGTTGTCCTGCCAGCTTACCTGGACCTGGCCGTCACCCCCGATCAGTGTGACGTTCGTCGGTGGCGGAATAGGCGGATTGACAACATAGCCGCCGGTCAGCCGGATATCTTGGGACGAACTACCGACCTGAACCTCGAAATCGCCGTACTCGAGCACCCACTGCTGGTTGAGCACGTCCCAGTACGCGCCCTGGTCAGCGGGAAAAGCGAAATCAACTGTTCGCACTTCGCCGGGATTCAACCGGATTCGTTCGAATGCAACAAGCTTCTTGTTCGGCATTCGAACACTCGCCTGCACATCGCGGATATAAACCTGCACCACTTCTTCACCCACACGCTGACCGGTGTTCTGAACCATGACACTGCCGCTCACCGCGCCATTCTCGTATACCGATGAATCCAACTGCAGGTTGCTGTAATCGAACGTGGTATAGCTCAAACCATGTCCGAAGGGGTACAGCGGCGAACCCTGGAAATACAGGTACGTCCGGTTCGTATCCATAATGTTGTAGTCCTTGCGGCTGGTCAGATCATCAGACGACCGGTACCACGTCTGCGCCAGCTTGCCGCCGGGCGGCTCGTCACCGAAGAGAATATCCGCTATCGCGTTGCCGCCTTCCTGGCCGAAGTAGAACGTCGCCATGATCGCCGGCACATTGTCGTTGGTCCAGTTGATCGTAAAAGGATACGCCGTCTGAAGTAAAACAACCGTATCGGGATTGTGCTCGTACACCCACTGCACCAGACTCTCCTGGGCGCCAGGCAGATTCATATCACCGATATCCGAACTTTCACCCGCAACACTGTTGTCACTACCCACGACTACAATGACAATATCAGCATTCACAATCTCAGATTCATGTACATGGACATAGTGCGATGTATCTCCCATATTCATACCACGCCCCCAACTGACATTCACACCCTGACCGGCGACGTAATTCTGAATGCCCTGGACAGTATTAACGGTATAACTCGGTGAAGAGGTATAGCCGCCCAACGCCGACCGGTCGCCCGGGTCCACCGGCCGGTCACATAGCGGGCCGCAAATAAAAATGTTATCCAGACTGTTCACGTCCAGGGGCAGGAAATCGCCCTCATTTTTCAACAGAACAAATGATTCCCTCGCGGCCCGGTACGCCATTTCACGATGCGGTTGGCTGTCGACAACGCTATTCGAAATGAATTCATACGGGCACGTACCACCCGGATCAAATTCACCCGTTCGGAAACGGTTGCGGAATATTTTTTTCACCGCTCGGTTCAGATCAGCTTCCGTACACAATCCCGCTGCAATGGCGTCATCGGTGTAATGGGGCAGACCCTCGCCGTTGCAATCAAGGTCCAGGCCCGCATGAAGCGGTATGCCCGATGAATGCACCATATCAGGGAAATAGATGCCCCACACCACATTGAATAATAATGCACTGCAGTCGCAGACAATGTGACCCTTGAATCCCCAACGATTACGCAGTATCTCCGTCATCAGAAATTCACTGCTCCAGCAGGGAATGCCCCTGCCCGATCCGTCAGGTCTCAGCTCCACCCGCGGCCCGTCCGTCATCGCAATGGAATTATGTGCCATCATGACCGCAGCGACATCTGCATTTATCGATGCCTGATACCCCGGCAGGTAATATTCATACAGGTTACGTTCATCGATCACCGCCGTGTCCCAGAACCGGTTATCCTCGTGATCATTACAGATATAGTGCTTCGCCGTACAGATCATCTTGAGATAATATTCATCACCGCTCGGCATGAGGTACTCCCGGTCACCCTGGGCACCTCGGACAATGGCCGAGGCGTAAGCTGACATGAGCAACGGGGCTTCCGTAAACGTTTCATCATTACGACCCCATCGCGGGTCTCTTGCCATGTTCTGGTTGACAGGACTGAAATATGACAGATCAACCGGCAAACCGTTACGAACACCGCGAACTTCGTCACCGATCACCTTGCCGACCTGGTAGACCATCTCCGGGTCCCATGAACTGCCTAAACCAACCATCTTGGGAAATGTTGTCGCCCCGTTTACATTCGTCACGCCATTGAGCGCTTCACGCCAATAATGATATGAATTCACTCCCAGCCGCGTAATTGCCGGGCTGTCGGCGCCGAGCTGCGATATTTTCTCCTCGAACGTCATACGCGATATCAAGTCATCGACACGCTGGTCGATCGGCATCGTATGATCCCAATAATCGGAATAACCAGTCGAACTGAAAACGGCCGACAACACAATTAAAACGCGCCAACGAGCAGATACCATACTCTTCATCCCTATTCTCCTTGTTACTTAAAATGCTTCTTCACGTTGTACCGTCCATACTGATCAAGATGACAATTGATGTGTTAAATATGACCTTCTCACTTCTCTTCTCGGGGCGCCTCGGATGAACACCACCGATCCACCGGCAATGTCCATCCGCGCTCTCCCCGATTCACGAGTGTCATCTCACCCTGACACCCAAAAACATTGTTTCCTTTTATCCACATCAACTTTGAACCTTAACCTTGAACCTTGAACTAACACTACAGCGCTATAAAAGCTCAAGTTTACCACCGGGGCAAGCCGAT
>CAYRND010000049.1:0-23554 GCA_964425365.1 uncultured Phycisphaeraceae bacterium | reverse complement strand
GTTATCGGCTTGCCCCGGTGGTAAACTTGAGCTTTTATAGCGCTGTAGTGTTAGAAACATCCGATCTCGCAGCGCGTGGCAGGCGTAGACGTATCGCAAGCGGATTCACTTCATCCGCATCGTGGAGCACCGCTACGTCGGCGCCGTCTATCGCCATTTTCAACGCCTCAGCTATCTGCTGTGTGGTCAAGCCGGCTAAGGATGCCTTTTCCTTGTCGGTCACAAATACCAGCTTACGCTGGGGAGCTTCAATAACACTGTCGACGTCAACGACACCCGGCTCTTCGATGAAACGGTCTTCCACAATTCCAGCGATATCGAGCAGATCGTCATAGGTATGAAACGGCCGGCCGTATACCTCCACGGCCAGCGTCGCAATCACCGGCGGACCCGGGGGAATCTGAACCAGCTTGATATTCGCATGGTACCGGTCGGCAATGGTTTTCAGATCATGCCTCAGACGCAGGCCCAGCTCGTTGCTCTGATGCGAACGGAAGTCCTTCTCGATCAGGTTCACGCGAATCTCCCCCACGTTCGATCCGCTGCGAAGGTAGTAATGGCGAACCAGTCCGTTGAAGTCCATCGGGCCGGGCGTGCCGATGTAGGTTGTCACATCCGTCACCTCGTTCACCGTCATGAGATAATCCGCAAGTGCATCGACCGCGGCGGCTGTGCGTTCGAGTGTACTGCCCTCCGCCATATCCACAATAAGCTGAAACTCGTTCTTGTTATCAAACGGCAGCATCTTGAGCGGCACGGCACGTGTCACCACCAACAGGCAGGACGCCAGGAACAGCAGAAACGTCACCATCAGCAGCAGCCATGCCTTCCGATCCGACTCGAGCAGCGGACGGGCACAGGCGGCATAGACGCGGTAGACAAGCGTCCCGTGCAGATCGTACCCGTCGCCGGTGCCCGATTCCCCGCCATCATGACTCTTCTGCGAACCTTTCAGTATGTGATAGCTCATCCACGGCGTAATCGTAAAAGCAACCACAAGACTCATGAGCATGGCCAGCGGAACGTTGAGCGCCATCGGACGCATGTACGGACCCATCATGCCGGTGATGAAGAACATCGGCACAAAACTCACAATCACAGCCAGGGTCGCCAGGATGATCGGCGGTCGAACTTCATTGACGGCGGTAATTACCGCATCGAGCGGCTTCTGCAAACGCATCTTCAAATGACGATAGATATTCTCGACGTCGACAATCGGGTCATCCACCACCAGGCCCAGCGCAAGAATCAGTGCGAACAGCGTTACCCGGTTGATTGTATAACCCGCCAGGTAATTGATCAGCAGCGTCAACGCGAAGGTGATCGGCACGGCCGTTGCCACAATCAGACCTTCACGCCAGCCCATTACAAGTGACAGCAGGCCGATCACAATGATTATCGCAACCACCAGTCCCTCGACCAGTTCATTGACTTTGTCGTTGGCCGTTTTGCCGTAATCACGCGTAATGCGGTATTCAACGCCGGCGGGAATCAGCATCGTCGCCAGGTGTTCCAGTTCAGCCTGGACATCACGTGAAACCCAGACCGCGTTCGCGCCTTTCTTCTTGGCAATGCCCAGTGTCACCGCGGGATAGCGAAGGGTCGAATGATCGGCTTGCGTTTCCGACGCCGGGCCGTATCCGAATCCTGTATACGAGCTCACCTCTTCAGGCTCACGTGCAATGCTCGCTACATCGCGAAGATAAACTGGTCTGCCCTCGTAAACGCCCACTACCAGGTCGGCCACCTGGCCGGGCTCGGTGAGGACCGTACCGGCATCAACCAGAATCTCCTGGTCGAGCTGGTGCAGTGAGCCGGCGGGCAGCGTCACATTCGCGGCCTGGAGCGATCGTTCGAGATCATGGATCGACAGGTGCCGGGCACTTAGCTTCTCGGGATCGATCGCCACGCTGACTTTCATCGCGCGGCCGCCGTAAAGATACGTCCGGCCGGTGTCCTTCACTGCCTGAAGACGTATTTCAAGTTCCTCCGCAATCCGCCTCAGATCGACATCACTGTAACGATCGTCCGTGGTGTAAAGGGTAATACCGACAATGGGCACATCATCGATTTCCAGCGGTTTGATCACCCATCCCGTCACGGAGCCGGGTACGGCGTCCTCGTTCGTCGCAAGCTTGTTGTGCAGCTTGATCAGGCTGTCCTCACGGTCTTCACCCACATAGAACCGCACGGTCACCACGCACTGGTCGGACTTGCTCATGGAATAAACGTATTCCACGCCGTCGATCTGGTAGAGCAGTTTTTCCAATCGCGTGGCCACCTGTCGTTCGACTTCACGCGCCGATGCACCCGGCACACTGACAAAAACATCGGCCAGGGGTACGACGATCTGCGGCTCCTCTTCTCGCGGCGTGACCATCAGGGCGACAAAACCGGCGAGCAGTGACAGAATGATCAGCATGGCCGACAGGTTGCCGCAGAGAAAGATTTCAATGACCCTCTGCATCAGACCGGGCTGTACGGCCAGGTCGGGCAATTGTTCGTCTGGCGTTTTCATTATTCATCACCGAATTGAGTAATAACCTGTTCACCTTCACGCAGGCCTGCGAGGATTTCGATATCATCACCGCGAACCCGGCCGGTTCGCACTGCACGCCGGGTGATGCTGCCCTGATCGACGGTTTTATCTTCTGCCGCTACGACCTTAACCATTTCAAGCTGCCCGACCCGGCCGACCGCGCTCCGCGGGACCAGAATCTGATTCTGCTCACCCGTCGGGATGAGCATCCGGCCGAACATGCCGCTGTATACACCCGGCGGACACGGGCCGGTCACCTTCACAGTGAACGCGCGACTGGCGATATCGGCCTGAGGCACAATTTCACTGATCCGGCCATCGCATTTCAGATCGATCGCTTCCAGCTCCACCTGGACCTCATCACCTACAGCCAGTTTCACCGCAAGGCGCTCCGGTACGGACGCCTCAAGCTGCAAGCGGTCATGCAGGCTGAGCAGTGTCATGCCGGGCCGGGCAAGGTCGCCCGGCTCGACGTACGTATCGACCACCATGCCGTTGAATGGTGAACGCACCGTGGCGTAGTCCAGTTGTGTTTTCGTTTCATTCACGGCCTCGCGGCGAGCGGCGAGCTCGGCCTGGGCGACTTCAAACGCCCGACGCGAATCTTCTAATTCACCTTGCGTCGCGGCACCCTGCTCTCGCAGTTTCGTCAGTTTCTCGAAGTCGCTCTCCGCCTGCTCGAGCATCACCTCGGCGGCGTTGACATTCGCCTCGGCCTGCGACAGCCGGGCCTGAAGGTCGCTGCTGTCTAGTTCAATCAGCAGATCGCCGTCACGGACATACCGTCCCGCCGAGACATGGACCTTGATCACCTGGGCAAGCAGTCGTGAGCCGATTTCCGTCTGATGCACCGCCCGGACGGTGCCGACCGTACTGACCCAGTCCGCCACAGGTCGCATCGTCACCGCCGTCACCTGTTCTGGCTTAATCATCTCGGGTTGACCCGTAACCACGCCCGGATCGAGCCGGTCATGAAAGCTGCCGCTCAGCCATGCAATAATCACGACCAGTGCTATCAGGGCCGCAGGCCAGAGCAGTAATCGCCTGACGAATGGTGACAAACGTAAAACCGAACCTGGCGATTTCATAGTAAATCTCCATCTGAAAAGCACTTAAAAACACACTGCCCGGCCCGGACGCCATCGGAATCGATGATACGCCGGCCTCAGGACTGCCATGATACCGATCACCTTCATCAATCAACAAGGCGGAATCCAATTACTAACCAATATAGTGCAGTATCCCGGTTGGCCCCAGATGTGGGAATCGGGTTACAATTCATCGGCGAAAGCGGCCTGACCCGTTGTTGTTCCGGAGAACATTGAGATGGAAATCGCCGAGACCGACCCCACCATGGCCGGTAATGACGCCAAGCCGTGGGAAGACTTCCCGAAAATCGATCTCAGGCAATTGCAGCGTATGACGGATGATACAGGACTGTTCCAGCATGCCCTGTACTCCATGCCGGACCCGAAACACGGGTACTGCATCGACGATAATGCCCGGGCATTGATCGCCGCTCTGCTACACTCCCAACTGCGAGGTTATGATGAACGCGTCGTACCGCTTCACCGCTACCTGACATTTCTCGCGTATGCCTTCAATGAAGATCGCCGCCGGTTCCGAAACTTCATGAGCTATGACCGCAGATGGCTCGAAGAAGAAGGCAGCCAGGACAGCCAGGGCCGCGCGATCTGGGCACTGGGACTGGCCGTGTCCATGGCACCAACCGACAGTGTCCGCGAGCTGGCTCAGAACCTGTTCCAGAAAGCACTCGCAGCGATTGAAGATTTCCAGTACCTCCGATCATGGGCATTCGCGCTCATCGGCTTGGAGGAATACCTGAAAAAAGTCGACGACGATGAAGGCGCCAAACAACTGCGGGACAGGTTCGCCTGTAAGCTTTTTGATGCTTACCAGTCGCATGCAACCGACGACTGGCCGTGGTGGGAAGATCTGGTCACTTATGATAACGCCAAACTGCCCCATGCCCTGCTGATCTCGGGCAAGGCCATGCAGCGATATGACATGATGGGCGCCGCGCTGAAATCACTGAAATGGCTGATCCGCATGCAGACTGCGGACAGCGGGGAGTCGGCCGGCGGCCGGTGGCCGGTGGCGGGCGGGGGTAAGCTGGAAGGCCACCTGAGTATCATCGGCAACCAGGGCTGGCTCCGGAAAGGCAGCAGTCGCGCAAAATTCGACCAGCAGCCCCTGGAAGCCTACGCCATGGTACACGGCTGCCTCACCGCGGCGAATATCACCGGGGAAAGCACATGGGCCGACCTGGCATGGTGGTGCTTCGAGTGGTTCCGAGGACGGAATGATATGGGCGTGCCGCTCTACCACAGTGAAACCGGCGGCTGCCAGGACGGGCTGGGTGAAAGCGGACCCAACAAGAACCAGGGCGCCGAGTCGATTCTCGCCTACCTGCTCAGCGTCCTCGAACTGCATGTCTACCGCGAATCGCGACTCGGACGTATCACGATCACCGTACCCCAGGCGATCGGATACGCTATTGTCGGCGGCAGCCAGTTCGCCGATATCTGCCTCGCACAATACACCAAAATCGAGGGACTCAAACCTGTCGGGGTCTGGAACCAGTCACCGCAGCGTGCCAATGAAATCGCATCGCAATACAACCTGAAAGTCTACGGCGAAATCAACGATCTCTTAGCGGATACACAGATCGATCTCATCCACGTCGCCAGCAACCCCGGCCGGCACGCCGAACACGCACTCGCCGCGATCAGCCGGGGCAAGCACGTGCTCTGCGAAAAGACCATCGCAACCAGCAGCGTCGACGGTGAGCGTATCCTGGAGGCCGCAGCACACCAGGACCTGTGTGTCGCCGTCGATTTCGTCATGCGGTACGGGCCGCTGGCACAGACCGTCAGCCAAATCATCGCTTCACAGATTCTCGGCTCGCCACTGCGCGGTATGTATATCAACCTCGCCGATGACAGCGGCCTGCCGGAAGATCACTGGTTCTGGGACGAAACGGAAAGCGGGGGTATTTTCGTCGAACACGGCGTACACTTCTTCGACCTGGTCAGATCATGGCTCGGCGAAGGCGTTGTACTCAGCGCCCATCGCCTGCGAAGACCTGCAACCGACTTGATCGACCAGGTCTCATGCGATGTACGCTACGGCCAGCAGACGACCGTCGGGTTCTATTACGGCTTTCACCAGTCACAGCATCTGCAGCAGCAGGACTTCCGACTGGTCTGTGAGCGAGGCCGGATACTCCTCAACGGCTGGGTCGCTCATGAAATGACCATCAACGCCGTGCTGAGCGAACAGCAGATCGAATCGCTCCAGGCCATGATCCCCGACGCCAGGCTCAAGACCCTGCGACGAATACCGGACACTAAACGAATCATCTACCGCAGGCGGCAACAGGAAACCGTCGACCGGGAAATCGAACTGATATGGCGATACGAACAGGACGACAGCTCCACCTATAATGTAGCGCTTCGACTGCTGATGGAAGATGTGATCCAGACGGTCAAAGATCGCCATTACAAGCTCCGCGCCACGGCGAAAGACGGTCAGGAAGCGCTGAAAGTCGCACTTGAAGCGGATCGGATCGCCAGAGGAGTCACGCCGTGAACGAGAGGAATGACACCATCGGCATGGGATTGATCGGCGCAGGCGGATTCGGCCTGTTCTGCTTCGAACAATACCGCAGTATGCCGCAGGTCCGCGAAGTGGCCGTAACGGATATCAACGCACAGGCCGCAACAAAAGCCGCCGTACAATTGGGCATCACCGTCTGCCGGGATGTCGATGAATTGCTTGGTCGAGATGATATTCAACTGGTCCATATCGCCACCCCGCCGTCAACGCACTGCACGCTTGCCATCAAGGCGCTCGAGGCGGGCAAACACGTCCTCTGTGAAAAACCCCTGGCAACCAACCTCGACGATGCCGATCGTATGATCACACTCGCCAAAGCGAAGGACCGGACACTTTCAGTCAACCTGATCATGCGATATAACCCGCTCAACGGCATGGTCAGGGAAATCATCGACCGGAAGCTGCTCGGCGAACCGCTGCACGCCTTCTTCGAGAACTACGCACAGGACGAGGGACTCGGACCCGGTCACTGGTTCTGGAACCACGAACTCAGCGGCGGTATCTTCATCGAACACGGCGTTCACTTCTTCGACCTGTTCGAATGGTGGCTCGGCGAAGGACAGGTCGAATCAGCACAGATCTCGAAGCGGCCTGGCGGCGGTATCGTAGACCAGGTCAACTGTACCGTCCGATATGGCGAAGAAGTCCTCGTCAACTTCTACCACGGCTTCACCCAGCCGGACCGCATGGACCGACAGGAAATCCGCCTGCTCTTCGAACGTGGAACCGTCCGACTGTTCGAGTGGGTCCCCACGGCCATCGAAATCGACTGCCTTGCCGATGAAAATACGCTGCATGATATCAGTGCCATCCTGCCCGATCCCATTATCAACACAGTCTCAACCTACAGCGGCCCCGACCGCAACGTCACCGGTCGACACAGGTCTTATGTGGCGGACGGACGTTATCGGATCAACTGCCGGACTGGTATGGATAAACCGGCACTGTATGGCCATGTCGTTCGGGAATTGTGCAACGACCAGATACTATTCATCCATAATCTGGGTCACCAGCGACGGATTGACGAATCAAACGGCTACCGTTCACTTCGTACTGCCATAACAGCCGATCAACTTGCACAAATCCGATAATAACACAAATATCTTCCCATTAACACTGTCAGTCAAAGCTTGATATTGCGTCCGATCATCACGTCGCAACCACCCCATTAAGTGCCTGACCCAATCAGACGATAACGATCATAATGTTTGTGCCGATTGTAACGACCGGCAATGTCGCGATGTTACAAGCGGATGAGTCAGCCCAGGAGAGATACATTGAAGCGTGCTTCGGCTGAACAGAATACTGTTGTGCCAATTGGTTCGATCTCATGGCAGTTGTCATGGTATGAGCAACTGTTTCACGCCGTCACATGGCGGCTTGCTACCTGGGTACCGCAAACCCGGCGATGGATGCATGGACATCTTCAGGCATCCAGAATGTGCGACTCGGGGAATCCCTACCTGCGTCTGGCGTCACGTGTTCCGGGCGATCTTTCCGCAGGTCAGGCAACAGCTCTGTTTAACGCTGTCGCCGACGCCCCTGAAGGCGATTGTCTTGAAATCGGCACTTACTGCGGACAGGCCAGCCTCGTTATCGGCGGCGCCATGGCTGAACGTAACAGCAAAAGCCGGTTGTGGTGTTGTGATCCGTTCAACCACGGATTGGGATGTGGTTCACGCCCGCAACGGAAATACAACATCACTCACCTCCATCACCTGCTCTGCATTGCGAATCTCAGCCGACGAACCATCGTATTTCCCGGTGAACCCACCGAACTGATGATCGCGGTCAAAGGCACATTCGCACTCGTGTATATTGACGTACGGCATGCCTGTGTCATGGCAGAACGGGAAATCTTATCCGTCGCCGATCTGATCCTGCCCGGCGGATTGATTATCCTGCGAGACAGACATCGGGTCTTGGCACGTACCCTGCCCGCCTGCCGTAATACACTCGATAGAAACCCGAACTTTTCATCATTACAACAACCAGCGAATGCCATGATCGCTTATACAAGAAAAACAAACGCCGCTTTGAAAGAGGCGGCCTGATGTAATTGCTATGAATGAAACTGTTGTCCATGTTGAAAATGTTTCCAAGCGCTACCGACTTGGCCAGAAAGTCTCGCTTGACCGTACCCTGTGCGAAACACTTTCGTCTAACTTTCGCCGATTCACGCGGCGAAATGTACAGATATCTCAAACACACGAACGGCCTGATCAATATCTCTGGGCATTGAAGGATGTAAGCTTCAGCGTTAATCGCGGTGAAGTAATCGGGATCGTCGGCAGAAACGGAGCCGGTAAAAGTACGCTTCTCAAACTGCTGTCACAAATCACCGACCCGACACATGGCAGTATCACCCTGCGAGGCCGATACGCAAGTCTCCTCGAAGTGGGAACCGGATTCCATCCGGAACTGACCGGACGGGAGAACATTTACCTCAACGGGGCCATTCTCGGTATGACGCGGCGTGAAATACATGACAAATTCGACCAGATCGTCGACTTCAGCGGTGTTGAAAAATTTCTTGAAACACCTGTTAAACGCTATTCATCCGGCATGCGAGTCCGCCTCGCATTCGCCGTCGCCGCCCACCTTGAACCGGAAATTCTCATGGTCGACGAAGTCCTTGCCGTCGGCGATGCATCTTTCCAGCGAAGATGCCTGGGAAAAATGAATGATGTGGCGAAAAGTGGAAGAACTGTTCTGCTTGTCAGCCATAACATGAGTGTCATTCGTACACTCTGCCCACGCACGCTATGGATCGATGATGGACAGTTACGCCGATCGGGTGACAGCCGGGATGTCATCGGTCAATACCTCGAGCAGCAGAACCAAAGCGCATCGGACAGTGGAATCGCTCAGTGGCAACCACACGAAGCGCCCGGCGACTCTGTTCTGCGTTTGAATACAATCATAGTCACACGTGATGGAATCAACCCGACCGGCAATATTAAACCGCAGGATTCATGGGAAACGCACATCCATTACACACTCCACCAGCCGGTTGATCAGTGCCGCGTCGTACTTCAACTGAGAACCCTCCATGGTGAAATCGCCTTCACAAGCACGGATCAGTCGATCAGGCAGAAGCAACATCATCTGCCGGGAAACTATACATCGATTGTCAGGATACCGGGTAATCTGCTCAACCACGGCGAATACGTGTTGAGAATATGGATCGGCATACCAAATAACAGACAACTGGTTGATTTACACGATGCAATCAAACTGAGTGTAACCGGTATTATCAGTAGCGGCTCACTCGCAGGTGAACAAACCAACTGGCCGGGCATTATCTGCCCCAAACTCGAATGGAGCATCGATATTGATACGCTGCGACAGGCCGCATGAATACAGTTTGTACTTCGGCAGGAAATAAGAATGATTATCTGGCTGGCATCCTACCCGAGATCCGGAAACACCTTCTTTCGTATGGTGCTCAATCACCGGTACAATCTGCCGACACTATCGATCTACGAAGACAGCAGGGTCGGACTTGATGGAATCGCTGGAATTGTCGGTCATGTCGATGTTTCCGGCCGCCTGGATCAAATCGCCGATGCAGACCAGCCGTACCTTGTAAAAACACATGAACCACCGCACGATTACAACCCGGCCGTCTATATCGTTCGCGATGGCCGCGATGTCATTACGTCTTATACGAAATACAAGCTGTCATTCAACCGGTCGCGATGGTCGGCATGGCGGCGTATGCTGCCACCGTACTCCACAATCAATATAATGAAGAATCTTGTCCTGTCCTATGACGATTACGGCGGATGGTCCCGACACGTGGAACAGTGGCGCAATCGGCCGGGCAAGGTCATTCTCCTCAGATATGAAGACCTCAAGGAGAATCCGCTTGAAGAGTCTGACCGGGTAATCCGGATGCTTGGACTCGATCTGAAACCAACACGACTGGATCCACTACCGACTTTCAAGCAGCTTCATGCCGCCTCACCCCGGTTTTTCAGAAAAGGTCTATCCGGATCATGGCGAGAGGATATGCCGCCGTCGATTCAACAACTCTTCTGGCGATATCACGGCCATGTGATGTCTGAACTGGGGTATTCAAGGAGTTAAGATCATGTCAAGTGCTTCAGTCACCCGATTCCATGCCCCTCCAAACCTCGGCGAAAACGCTGCTGATATGATCACGGTCATTAAACCCAGAAACCGGTTCTTCGCAAGTCTGAATATGAGAACCATGTGGCGCTATCGTGAACTGGCTGCCGTTATCGCGATGCGAGATCTTCAGATTCGATATAAACAGACCATACTCGGTGCCTGCTGGGCCGTGCTTCAGCCTTTTGCCATGATGGTCGTGGCGACTGTTATATTCGGCAAAATGCTCGGACTCGCCAAGGCTGTTGACGGGTATCCTGTATTCGTTTACGCAGGAATGGTCCCCTGGACACTCTTCGCCTCATCCATTAATGCTTCAAGCAACAGCTTGGTCAGCAATTCCGAAATGCTGCGGAAAATCTACTTCCCGAGACTGATTATCCCTCTCGCTGCTGTCGGCGCTCCGGTAGTCGATTCATTGATCGCGTTTACGATCCTGTTCGGACTGATGGCGTGGTTCAGCGTGCCATTCACCTTGAATCTGCTTCTCCTGCCAATGCTCATCGGCTCGGTGGTACTGGCCGCTGTCGGCTTTGGAATACTGTTATCAGCCCTGACTGTTACATATCGCGATTTCAGACTCATCATTCCATTCATGATCCAGCTCTGGTTCTTTCTGACACCTGTACTCTATAAACTCACCGTGCCTGAATCATGGCAATGGCTGCTGTACCTGAATCCGATGTATGGCGTAATCAGTGCCTTTCAGAGTGTGATTCTCTCGGAGCCCATGAACTGGTTCGCATGGCTGGTATCCATCGGATCGGCAACGATCATACTTGCAATCGCATTGGCTTACTTTTCAAAGGTCGAACGTCGTTTTGCGGACGTCGTTTAATACCCGGATGATAACCATGATTATCGGTAAAGAGATATTCAGTAACACGTTCAAACATCTCGCCAGACGCCTCCAGCCGGAGGACCCGCTGTTCATGGTACGCCGCAATACGCTTGAAGTACGTGGCATTGACAATCTGATGCGGGCCATGAACTGGTCGAAACAGCCGGACCTCAGCGATGCCTGCCTCGACCGATTCGAATATATCGAGGACCTGAACCAGCGACGCCGTCGTGACGCTGAAGTGCTGCTCTCTTCTTGTTGCAATGGCAACCCGAAGGTCATTCTCGAAATCGGCACGGCACACGGCCAGGCAACGAAACTTATCGCGCAACACGCTCCGCAGGCGACTGTCTACACAGTCAATATCCCGCCTGACGAAATCGACAGCGGCGGCCGGAACGTCACCTTCGCGCCTTCCACCAATGATATCGGCCGAATCTACCGGGAAGCCGGCTGCAAGAACGTCGTACAGATTCTCGCTAACACCGCAAACTGGAAGCCGCAGATCGATACCATCGACGTCGCCTTTATCGACGGCTGCCATGATACCGACTTCGTCTACAACGATACGAAGAATATATTAGAACAATGCCGTAGCGGCAGTCTGATTCTCTGGCATGACTTTGCGCCGAATATGGCGCACAACTTCAGATGGATACACGACGTCTGCCGCGGCGTGGAACTGCTCTTCCGCGACGGACTACTGAAGAACCGGATTCTTCACCTGCAGGATTCGTGGATCGGACTCTACCAGGTACCGTAATCGCAACAACGCATCGGTAATCGAGGACCAGATCATGAACAAGTCGTACCATTCAACCGTAGCCGGTAAACGCCATATCCTGCCCGCCGACTGGCAGCCGGTCCATATCCAGCGGCTCTGGAGCCACTGGAGCTCGATGGAAAACAAAGGCGAATACTTCTCGTACCAGTGCGGGCCCGGCGTCGTTGCGTTTCTACATGCGACCGGGCGGCTCGTCGGCGATGTGCTCGATTACGGATGCGGGCCCGGGTTCCTCATCGAATACCTACTCATGCGAAACGTCTCGTGCCGCGCCGCTGATGTCAACCCCGAAGCCGTCGAAAACACCGACGCTCGCTACAGGTCGTATCCGAACTTCAAAGGTTGCATACGGCTTGACGGCTTGCCGTCGTCAATCGAACCGGAGAGTTTCAACGTCGTCACGTGCGTCGAAACACTCGAACACCTTGACGACGCCACACTTCACCAGGTGGTCGACGATGTCAGGCGAATACTCAAGCCGGGCGGCATCGCGCTGTTCACTACGCCCTTTAATGAAGACCTGAAACGAAATGTCAACTACTGCCCGTTCTGCGATTCCGTCTATCATCGCGTGCAGCACATGCGATCGTTCAACGTGGAATCCATGACGGCACTGCTGACTTCGCACGCCTTCAACGTCGAGTTCTGCGGTAACCTCAGCTTCAGAAACTTCCAGCGAAATACGCTGCCGAAGTGGTATGACATCAGCCCCAAAACCGCGGCTATCGCAATGCGATCGGCGGGAAACCGGGTAATCGACCGGATCCTGCAGCGACACTATACAAAAAAACGAACGTTCAGGGAACGCCTGCAGGGCGGCGGCGGACATCTCGCCGCGGTCGCCGTCAGGTGAATTAACCGTAATGCGTAACCAGGTTGTCGAGTTGGAGTAAATCAGGATGTGCGGCATAGCAGGAATCGTGCGAGCGGAACAGACCGCAATACACGATCGTGAAATCAGGCGAATGACTCGCTCACTCGCTCACCGCGGACCGGACGGCGAGGGCATATTCCTGCATCATAACGTCGCCATCGGCCATCGGAGACTCTCTATTATCGATCTCGACGGTGGACATCAGCCCATGTCGAACGAAGATCAATCGATCTGGATCACGTACAACGGCGAAATCTATAATTATCGTGAACTGGCTGACCAGCTCGCTTCTCTCGGACACCGTTTCAAATCACGCAGCGACACCGAAACAATCATCCACGCATACGAACAATGGGGCGATGGGTTCGTCAGACGACTACGCGGCATGTTCGCCTTCGCTCTTGTGGATACCCGAAGACGACGGGTGCTGCTCGCACGCGACCGCGTCGGAATCAAGCCGCTCTATTATCGGATCGGTCGAAACTACTTCGCCTTCGCTTCGGAACTGGCGACGCTTCTTCATGTCCATGACGCCTCGCCCAACGGCGATTGCCGCGCACTCGACCTCTACCTGCAATTCGGATACATACCCTCGCCGCACACCATCTACCAGGACATCTACAAACTACCACCCGCCTCCTCCATGGTGGTCGACTTCCGCGGCGACGCCGCTCCACCCGCAAGGTACTGGCAGTTCAAGTACCAGCCGGCCGACTCCATCCGCGAGGATGAATGGATCGAACGACTTGACCATGTCCTTACAGAATCAGTCAAAAACCATCTCATCGCCGACGTGCCGGTGGGCGTTCTGCTCTCGGGCGGTATCGATTCGACCCTCATCGCCATGAAAGCGGCACAACTCAGCGATAAACCCATCACCGCATTCTGCATCGGATTCCACGATAAACAGGTCTGCGAACTGAAGTTCGCACGACAGGCCGCACGGCGGATCGGTATTGAACTTGAAAGTGAAATCGTCGATGAAGACGCTCTGCACCTGCTGCCCGATCTGGTCCGGCACTACGGCGAACCGTTCTCAGATAACTCGGCACTGGCCACATGGTTCGTCTCACGACTCTCACGCAGACATGTACCGGTCGTCCTTTCCGGCGACGGCGGTGATGAACTGTTCGGCGGATACCAGACCTACCTGAAATGGCTGGCAGCGGCATCATGGCAGCAGGCATACGACTATTTCCGACAGTGGCCCAGGCTCGGCCTCCAATGGGCCATCGGCGTCGCGCAGCGACGCTGGGTACAATCCGGCCATCACCTGCTCCATGACTGGATCAACTGCTCCACTCCCAGACGACCGAACCTGTGGCGGAAAGAATTCCTGACACATGTCAATCAACCATCCGAACTGTTCATCGAAACCGCCGAAAAAGCCTTGCGGCTCGGCAGGCTCGACTTCGCACAGTTCATGGACTTCCATACCTACCTGCCTTGCGACATCATGACAAAGGTCGATATCGCCTCGATGTACCACGGCCTCGAAGCACGGCCGCCACTGCTCGACAACAACATGATCGATCTCGCAACGACCGTACCACCTCGCTTTCGTATCAAACGAACCGCAGGTCACGAACCGGTCGGCAAATACCTGCTCAAAAAACTGCTCGGCCGAGATTTCCCGCCGCAGTTCATCAACCGGAATAAACAGGGGTTCATCGTACCCGCGACACAGTGGTTCCAGCACGGCCGGCAGATGGCTGCTCTGCTTACCGATATGATCAACGACCCCGACGGCCGGATGAACCAGCTCTTCAGACCCGAGCCGGTTCTACAAGCGATCCACCAGGCGAAACGTGCCGGACTGCTCTGGAAACTCGTCGTCCTCGGACTGTGGCTGGAACAGAACCGCCACGTCGCTTTCGATCCGGGTGACCAGGCGTCGTTGCAGACCGGAACGCCTTACACCGCCAATCTGGCACAGGCAGCATAGCAGGAGCAACAGCAACAGGATGAAAGTCCTACTGGCACATATTGTTTACGACGATGGGATCGACAACTGGTACCGACAGGTCGCCCGGACCGCCGGCGATCAGCTCAACGTCGTGACATTCAATACCACGCTCGACAGAGGTAAACCGAAACTCAAATGGCGAGACCTCGACCGGATGTGGAAACAGCGAGAACCCGCTCTCATGCGGCGGTATGAACAACTGCAGCAGGCGGCGGATGACTGCGATGTGCTGCTCAACTACAACGGCGCTAATATCCACCCGGAAATGCTCCAGTACCTGCCCACTTACAACGTCTTCTGCTGCTTCGATGACCCGGAAAGCAGCCTGTCACTCAGTGAACCCGTAGCACACGCGTTCGATGCGGCCTTCTACGGCAATATCGCATCTGAGTTCCAGTACCGAAGCTGGGAGTGCCGCCGGATCGCATGGCTGCCGATCTTCTACGGTACGGATTTCCCACGCCATGACGAATCGCGAGTCATCGACCAGTCGAACCGGGATATCGATATCTCACTGGTCTGCGCCGTGAATGACTTCAGAAAGAACCGGTTGAAAATGCTTGCCGATTCCTTCACACAGGCTCAATGCTACGGCACCGGATGGCAGCGGGGACCGGTCTCCGATGCTCAACTCGATCGGCTGTACCGACGAACTCGGATCGGTTGGAATATCCATAACACCACCGGACCCATCAACCAGCGATTGTTCCAGCTCACCGCTTACGGTGTAATGCAGATATGCGACAATAAAACCGGACTCGGACGTATCTTCAAAATCGGCGATGAAATCGCTGGCTTCGATACCATCCCCGAAGCGATCGAACTGACCCATTATTACCTCAAACACGAAGATGAACGTCGTGAAGTCGCACGAAATGCATACCGCCGGTTCTGGCAGGAATACCATCCGCAGGCTATATGGAACCGTTTCGCCGAACAGGTGAACACATGGCTGCTACAGGATGGATTCCAATCTCGACACCACAAATCAGAATTGCCGAAACGCTCAACCGCCGCACGGATTGTACTACCGCTGAATTGGCTCAAACAGAAATATATCCACCTCCGCACAGGTAACTGCCAATCGGAATTACTTCAACGGCAATCCGGGGTCGATGAAGCATTCTATACCGGCATGGTAGAGGACCAGGACACACTTTTCGACAACGAATCACATGACCCTGTCGTCGAAAACGTCGACACCCTTTCGCAAGACGCGAAACAAGCCGGTAGCGACGCACTCGCCTGGGCCGCCGCCTCGCTGGCCGGTCAGGCCGATAGAATCCTCGAAATAAGTGACCGGCAATCTACACTGTCCGACTATCTCGTACTGCGAGGACATCCCGCTGTTCGTCAGCTCAACCTCCAGTACGCTCTCGCAGGCCGGTTAACCGAAACCGGCGATCGAGATGCAGATGCCGATCGGAACCACGGACATCAGGGAACCGGGACCTGCAACCTGATCCTGGCGCATAACGTACCGGCCGATGAACCAGGCCTTACTAATCTGGTGTCGGCATGCTCGGCTATCGATACCCGTCTGATTCTGACGATACCCGTTTCGTGCAGGACCCGGCGATACCGGAGTATGCGAAGTAAACTATATACACGACCAATCCATTCCGCGGCTCTTTACCGCCTTTTGAAACAATATTATGAAAATATAAAACTGTACTACCTGCCACGATGCTTCGTCCCGTGGCTGGAACCCTGCATGCAGAATATCTCGGGCGTACCCTTCGTCGCCGACTGCCGAACACCACGGGCTGAAACTGCACGACTGGCGGCTTGAGATTCAATATGATGGACAGACTGATGACGACAACCCGGAAACAACCTGACAGACTGCGTGTGGCTTTTCTCACGCCGGAGCATGTCGTCAACCATCCCCGGGGCGGCGGACTGGCATCCTACCTCACACGCATCTGCCGGGCACTGATCGAACTCGGACACGAACCCGAGGTCATCACCACAGGTAATGAAAACAAAGTCTGTCAATACGAAGGGGTCCGAGTCGAACAGGTCACCCCGGCGAACAATACACTGCTCAGCGTACTGGGAAGCCACTGGCGATCACGGCTTAAACTGAGTGCTACGCTTACTCAACTCAAAAATGCACTGGGAATGGCTCAAGCATTGGAACGTCGCCACCACGCCGCTCCGTTCGACCTGGTCCAGAGCTCCGACTTCGGACTGGCTGGCTATTACGTCAAACAATTGAAATATCGGAACCATGCCGTGCGATGCAGTTGGTCCAGGCGACTATACCAGCAATACAGCCCCTTCGAACCGCAACTCGACGACCGCCTCCTGGCACGACTCGAACGGAACCAGATCAGACGCTGCCGGATCGCTTACGCTCCCAGCAGGTTCATTGCAGATCATCTCAGCCGTGAATTCGGGATCGATGTCAAGGTCATCCGTCCCCCACTGTTCATGCCCGAATCGAAATCACCGGACCAGAACCACAGACCTGATACACTGCCGACCAGGTATATGATCCACTTCGGCCAACTCTCACCCTTGAAGGGAACCGACGTACTCGCTGAAGCGCTTGCCATCGTCTGGCAACGACAGCCGGACTTCACAATGATCTGGGCCGGCACTGAACCCGTCAAGGGGTGGTTCAGCAGACTGGCTAATCACTGGTCACTGCGAATAAACCAACTCACCTGGCTGGGACCGGTCTCACGAAAACGGCTTAACACACTCCTGCGATTTGCCGAAGCCGCCGTCCTGCCATCACGCTGCGATAACCTGCCCAATACCGTCATCGAATCACTGGCATTGAACATTCCCGTCGTCGGGTCCGATGGGGCAAGTATCGATGAACTGGTCGATCACGGTATCACCGGCAGACTTGTTGCCATCGGTGACGCCGAAGCACTCGCCGATACACTGATCGACCTGTGGCGAAACCCCATGAAACTTAACCCAGACGCTGTCGAACAATCCGCCGCACTCCGTGAAATGGAACCTGCTTATGCCGCCGCCGGACTTGCTGAGCTGGCATGGTACGGCCAGGAAGCAATCCGACTTGCCGCTTGAGGTCTATACAGATGCCCGAATACACAACATCAGATAACCCGGCCTGCACGTATCACACGCCGCCTCGCGTCTCCGTTCTGATGCCGGTCTATAACGCCGAAACCTTCCTCGACGACGCCGTCGATAGTATCCTCAAACAGACGTTCGACAATCTCGAACTCATCTGTATCAACGACGGCTCGATCGACCGGTCACTCGATGTGCTCAACCGGAGAGCGGCGGAAGACCCGCGTTTGAAGGTCATCAGCAGGGCGAATACCGGCATCGTCGGCGCGCTTAACGACGGACTCGCCGCAGCCTCAGGCGAATATATCGCAAGAATGGACGCCGATGATACCTGCTCCCTCGACCGGTTCACAAAACAGGTCCAATACCTCGATGACCATCCCGACTGCGCCGCAGTCGGTACCTGGTGCCGGATGACCGACCCGCAGGGGTCCCCCACCAATTCACACGAATGCCCCACCGACCACGAGGCGATCGACGCCGCACTTCTCGTCGCTGACGGCAGCGCAATGGTACACGCTACGCTCATGATCAGACGCGCCGTACTCCTGGAAATCGGAGGCTGGCAGGCGAAATACAACTGGGTCGAAGACCTCGACCTCTTCCTCAGACTCGCTGAATCCGGAAGGGTCGCTAATATCCCCGAATACCTCTACCTCTACCGAAGACATCTCAGTTGCGTGTGCTACACACACTATTACGAAATGTGCCAACGACTCAAAACCGTTCTCATCGAAGCCTATGAACGGCGGGGATACCGGCATCCTCCTGATTTCAGCAGAATACGTACGGAACTGAAACAACATCATTCGCCGGCCAATATCCTGCGTAGCTGGGCTTGCCATGCCATCAAAAACGGTAACGCCGGCGCCGCGAGACGACATGCACTGGCCGCTATGAGGCGAGAACCGCTGTCTCTCAAATCCTGGCGAGTGATGTACTGGGCATTGAGCGCATAACACAGGAACAACCTCGATGATACCGATGAAATTCAAAACAACCTATTGGCATCTGCTACGTAAGTGGCGGCGACTGTGCCATCCACAGAGCAGAAGCTACAGCCCGCATCCATGGATGGAAGCTATCGGCAAACACATACCCGATGACACCAACCGGATCATCATGATAGACGGCGGCGCGCACACCGGTATGATGGCGAAACAATTTTATAACAGATTCCCAAATCTCGAAGTTCATGCTTTTGAACCGAATACCGACCTGATCCCCACGCTTCAGACAAACCTTGACGATCTGCCAGGATCGTGCAATGTCATGGCACTCGGATCACAGACCCGCACCGATGAATTCATTGTCAACGACTCGCCCATGACCAGCTCACTACTGCCGCGAAATGAACTCGGCCGGAAATATTTCGATCACGTCACCCGGCCCAGGGAAACCCGCGGCATTCAGGTCATTACTCTCGACGATTGGTTCGATCGCAGCGGACTCGATCGTATCGACCTCATCAAACTCGACCTGCAGGGTTACGAAGCGGAAGCACTGCAAGGCGCAACGCGAGTTCTCGATCTTGGCGTCGCATGCCTCTTTCTCGAAGTGCATTTCATCCCGTTCTATAAAGGCTGTTCACTCTTCGCGGAAGTCGATACCATCCTCCGCAGGCATGGGTACCAGCTCTACAACCTGTACAACCTCTGCACCCACCTGCCCGAAGGACAGATCGGTTCCGCCGATGCCATCTACATCCCGCGAAAACAGGAAAAAACCCGCCAGTTCAAGGAGGCCGCCTGATGACCGCCGACAACACGCTTCATAATACCGGCTCACTCTTCTACTCCCAGCACGGCGAGGATATTATTGCATGGAAGGTCTTCAGACATTCACATGGACCAAACTATTTCGTCGAAATCGGCATGATCGACGGTATCCGATTTTCCAATACCTACGCACTCGAAAAACAAGGCTGGCGAGGACTGTGCGTTGAAGCACACCCGCAGTTCGTCGAATTGGTCCGACGGCATCGACCGGCCGGATCCGTGGTACATGCCGCCGTCACAGATGTCGATAACACCACCATCGCATTCAACATGGACCCGCGAGGTGACCTGTCAAGCCTGATCGATCGCGATGAACAGACCATGAAGAACCGGTTCGGACACTGGTTCAACGGATTCAGAAAAACGCACGTGCCCGCCGCTACATTGAATACCCTCCTTCGACAGGTCGACGCGCCGCGATTCATGGAACTGGTTTCTATCGATATTGAAGGCGCTGAACTCGCCGCGCTGCGGGGTTTCGATCTGGAATACTGGCAACCCCGCCTGCTTATCCTCGAAGCCGACGACGAACACCGGCGACGCGAACTCGATGCATACCTCAACCCTCATGGCTATCGGCTCGCTCGAATGGTCGGCGTTAACGCACTCTATACCAGATCCCGAATCGATGCCTTGCGGATCAGACTCGTACGCGTCGACCGGAAAGTACTACATACCGCCAACCCGATGGATGACGAAATCACCGACCAGATGTTCATTCCAAGCGCCTACGAAACACGATCACAGCACGCTATACGCATGCTGAAAACTTTCATGCAAGCTGCCTGAAAGGAGCATCCGCCATGACGGAACCGGTCACCGCTATCGTCATATTCCGAAATGAAAAATCACTGCTGGAAGGATGCCTCAATGCACTCGACTGGTGCGATGAACTGATCCTGGTCGATATGGAGTCTTCCGATGGGTCTTGTGAAATTGCAAAAAACTTCGCCGACAGGCTGTTCTGGGTGAAAACCTACCCCATCGCCGAACCTACCCGTATTGCCGCTGCGAAATTGGCGAAACACGACTGGATACTACTCGTCGATCCGGATGAACACATCCCACCTGCTCTGAACCATCAGATACAGGAAGCTTTAAAACAACATGCTCACGCCGGGGCAATTCGATTGCCCTGGTGGTACTACTTCAAACGAAAACGACTCGACGGCACCATATGGGGCGGAGGACGCGCCTACAAAAGAATGATCATCAACCGGAATCGCTGCATGCTGCTGCCATACTGCAACCGAATTACCGAACTCATGACAGGCCAATACGAATTTACAATTGAACACGACGGCGATAACCACATTCGACATTACTGGTCGGATTCCTATCTTGAACTGACCCGCCGACACCTGACGCGGTATTGCCACCTCGAAGCCGCCGCGCAATATGCCAATGGCACACGATTCAACCTTTTCAAAGCGATAACTCATCCCGTCGCTGAATTGAAGCGATGCTTGAAGGATTTCGACGGCTGGCGAATGGGACCGCGGGGATTCATACTCAGTTCCATCTATTTCACCTATATCGTACTGTCAGACTGGTTGCTGCTTTACTGCCAGCTCCGTGGTAAAAAAGTTCAGCAACTATCGACAACACAAATTCCACGACTCATCGAACAACCACTCGATACTGGACCCCTGCGCAGGAGAAAAGCCGCATGAGACGAAGCGAGTTACCGCTTATCTCCGTCATCACTCCCAGCTATAACCAGGCTCCCTACCTGGAGAAGACCATCCGCAGTGTCCTGGAGCAGGACTATCCCAACCTGCAATACGGTATCGTTGACGGCTGCTCAACAGACGGCTCGATCGAAATCATTCAAAAGTACCGGAACCATCTCGATTTCGCCATCATCGAAAAAGACCACGGCCAGGCCGAAGCTTTGAATAAAGGCATGAAACGCGCAATCGGCCGAATCGTTTGCTACATCAACTCCGACGATACATTACTACCTCATGCTCTGCATACGGTTGCAAATCATTTTGTGAATCATCCGGATGACATGTGGATGATCGGCGATTGCATTTTCATCGACTGCCGTGGCAACCGCATGGTTCATCCCGAAACGCATACTGATCGCATGATCGCTACCGAAATCGATGACCTTGCTCATGTACTGATTCGCAATAAACCGGTGGAAATGCCTCAACCGGGCATATTCTGGAAACGCGAGCTGCTCCATCGATTCGGATACTTCGACGAGACGTTACATTATACATTCGACTATGACATGTGGTGCCGATTCCTCGCCGCAGGCTTGAAACCCGCCGTTGTACACGATGCACTGGCAACTTACCGACTGCATGACACCAGTAAGAGCTGCGCTCAAAAACCACAGTTCCTGCTGGAGCATATCGAAACGGAAAAACGATATGCCCGACATCTGCACGGTAAAAACCGCTTCCTGCTTGCCAGGGCCATCGGATACCGGCAGCGACGGCACGTTATACTCACCGCTCGAACCCGGCCGTGGATACACCTGCTCAAACGACCATGGTGGCTCGGCTCGCAACAGATATGCAAGTTGCTCATCAACGGACCCAGTCAGCATTTGAAGGTGCAGGATCATCCTGCAACGTCGGATTCGACTGACAGGAAACATTGTCAAGCTGCCTGAAAATTAACGACCGATTACCAGTTTCAGGCCGCCGCCTATTATCAGACTCTCAACCTCATCCTGGGTGGCGTCAGCGGAATGACCGCTGGCGCCTTTTTTATTGGACACCCTGAATCACTGCCGCTCAACCCCGGCATGAAGTTATAACGATTATAACGAATGGTACGAATATGCCGGCTCTGACGTTTGTAACGGTCAGATTGAATGGACCTGCCGGATTCCGATACGGATTGTATACAGGCCATCAACACCGGCTTGATGATCAAGCAGTCTACCGAGGTATTTTAAAATGTCCGACTTGACCACCATCACCGTTATCATGCCGAATCTGAACCATGTCGAATTGATCGAACGTGCACTTTGCAGCGTCATCGACCAGAACTACACGGACCTCGAACTGATTGTTATCGACGGCGGCTCGAATGACGGCAGCACGAGCATCATCCGCCAATATCAGGCTGATATCCATTACCACACACAGTTCCCGTTTGAAACCGTCACGCAGGCGATCAACGAAGGACTCAAACATGCCACCGGCGATCTCGTGACCATCCTCCACAGCAATGATCTCATGCTGCCCTATGCACTCGCTGAAATCGCAGAATTCATGATGACCCGACCCGAAGACGAATGGGCCGTCGCATGCTCCAATAAAATCGGTCCGAACGACGAACCGCGAGGACGACTCACACCCACCCCACTCGTATCACTCCACGATACTGTCAATAACCTCGCATTCTCACTGCCGTCACCCGCTATCATCTATCGCACCCACCTGATCAAACAACAAGGCGGATTCAATGAAAAATGCCGATATGCCTACCACCATGAAATGGCCTGCCGGTTGCTCGCACAACAACGCCGACCTGCCATCATGTCCGCCATAACCACCGCCGTGCGAAACAATATCGAAATATTCGATCAACAGGAAATCATCGCAAGAAACTTCGAACTGGTCGAAATCACCGAACAGTACGCCGAACAACTGCCCCTGCCTCAGAAATACGCCATCTGGCATGAATGCCACCAGAAACGCCAGATATTCACCCTCGCCGAAGCAGAAATGAAAATCAGCCAGGCCAGAAAAATGCTCTGGCAACACGTCCTGAAACGACCCGCATGGCTCGCCAATGAATCGTTCCGAAACACTCTGCTCAATGGCGTTGATTTGAACCGACCCTACGGCCCACCACCCAAACAGGCCGCATGAACCGCGACATCATATTGCTTATTAACAATGAGTGATCCCGAGGCGTAAAGGATTGGGTATCGGGGTCGAAGTCAGTATCGGTATCGGGGTCGGGGTCGGGGTCGGG
>CAYRND010000048.1:0-24943 GCA_964425365.1 uncultured Phycisphaeraceae bacterium | reverse complement strand
AGAAGGGGCCGAAATTTTGCGTGGCACTTTCCACTTCTTCTTACTTACCCGGCGCAGCGGCGAAGTGTCGGTTGATTCAAGTTCGCTCAAGAGGCGTGATGCCACCGTCACGGCATTGGCACAAGCCTCGGCACAGACTCGATCAGTTTCTGATTGACAGGTCAGTCGGCCATGATACGATACGGCTTGATACGGGTTCTGATACGACTTGACACGGCTCTTGAGGTGGATTGTGACCCACTACCGACTTAGCCAAGCCGCGAAGCTCATCGGAGTGGCCCCCATCACGCTGAAGCGGTGGCTACTCAGTGGACGGGTCGCAGAGGTCCAGCGTGACAGAAATGGGTGGCGGTTCTTCACAGAGGCCGACATCGAGCGTATCCGCAGATACGCGGAGATCACGTTGCCACCACAGAATTCCAAGGCTCCATCGCTTTTTGCGGCAGGGAAGGACACACGTGCATGAGTGAACAGGCATCTCCGACTACCTTCCCCCTCGGAGTCCGCGGATGATTGAAGACCGCTTCGACATCCCGTACACAGCCCGCATGGCGCTGCGGGAAAAGCAGATTCAGCAGAATTACCGGCCCATCATCGCCGTACACAAGTGGTTCGCCAGACGGCCCGGCACGCTTTTTCGGGGCCTGTTGCTGGCCGAGTTTGGTGATGAGCCCGTCGCCCAAGCGTTCACTCGATCCAACAAGCTGGATGGGCTGCACGTCGCCGACCCCTTTATGGGGGGGGGGACACCGCTGATCGAGGCCAACCGCCTTGGCTGTGACGTGACGGGTTTTGACATCAACCCGATGGCTTACTGGATCGTGCGGCAGGAACTCGAACACCTAGACCTCGATGCGTATCGCACCGAAGCAGGCAAATTGATGCAGATGCTTCACGGTGAGCTCGGCGACAGTCACCGTACTCGGTGCGCTCACTGCGGCGAGCTAGCGTGGGTGAAGTACTTTCTGTGGGTCAAGCAGGCCACGTGCCCCGATTGCAGCACGACGTTTGACTTGTGGCCCGGCATGACGCTGGCGAAGGACACACGCCACCCGAAGCACGTGCTGGTCTGTCACAAATGCGGGACACTGAACGAGGTGGACAATCCCAAAGCGCCCGGTCAGTGCCAAGCCTGCGACACCAAACTAACTGACCATGGGAACGCCGGTCGAGGCCGTGCGACATGCCCTCACTGTGCATGCGTGGTTCGCTACCCCAACGGGGAAGCCCCGTTGTCGCACCGGTTGTTCGCCATCGAGTACCACTGTGAAGCGTGCCGTCCAAGTCACAAGGGCCGGTTCTTCAAATCGCCAGATGCCGACGACTTGGTTGTTGTGCAGCGGTGCGAAGAACGTCTACGGCGAATGCGGTGCCGGTTCGTGCCTGACGAACGCATCCCCAAGGGAGATGAGACGAACCGCCTGCATCGGTGGGGCTATCACAACTACCGCGATATGTTTAACGCCCGCCAATTGATAGGGCTGGAATTGTCCGCCAGGTTCATCAGCAAGGTGAAGGATGATCGGGTCCGCAACGCGCTGGCTACAAACCTGTCCGACCTGTTGCGCTATCAGAATCTGTGCTGTCGCTACGACACCATGGCCCTGAAATCACTGGACGTCTTCTCAGTCCATGGTTTCCCGGTGTCGCTGATACAGTGTGAATCAAACCTGCTTGGCATTGCTAACGGCGGAGCCGTAAACGTCGGAAGCGGCGGTTGGTCTAACATCATCGCCAAATACGCCAAGGCAAAAGAATACTGCGACCACCCCTTCGAGACAGTGGGCAGAGGTACCCGCAAGCAGGTCATCAAGACCGACCGCGAGTGGATCGGTGATCGTCGCAACGGCACTGTTGAGAGACGTATTGACATCCACTGCGCTGACGCTTCCGAGTGCAACCTACGCGAGAACACAGTGGACGCTGTCGTGACCGACCCGCCGTACTTCGGCAACGTGCAATACGCGGAGCTGATGGACTTCTGCTACGTCTGGTTGCGCAAGGTGGTGGGCGATGGTGACCGGGTGTTTGAGAAAGAAAGCACTCGGAACCGGGCCGAACTTACCGGCAATATCACAGAGAAGCGGGGGCTAGACCACTTCGCCGAGGGACTGTCCCGTGTGTTCTGTGCGATGGCCAAAGCGCTGAAGCCCGAGAGACCGTTGGCGTTCACATACCACCACAACAAGCTGTCGTCATACTCCGCAATCGGTGTCGCCATCCTCGACTCTGGCCTTGCCTGCACGGCAACGATTCAGTGCCCGGCAGAAATGGGCGGGTCCATTCACATCAGCGGGACAGGCTCGTCAATTGTTGATTCAGTGTTCGTATGCCGAAAGGGTGTGGAGACTCCACCGGCAGACTGTACTGTTGAGGGACTTGTCCGCCGGCTGGTGTTCGATGTTCAGGCTCTGGCTGAAGCGGGCCACAAGGCCACCGCTGGTGACATCCGGTGCATGATGAACGGCCACATCACGCGAAAGGCTGTCGGCTGGCTACACGAGCAGTGGGAGCCGGGCCGCCCAGTATCCGAACGTATCGGTCGGTTCGATGAAGTCGTGAACAACATGGTCGATGTTCAAGAGGTGATCGAAGCGCTTTCTAATCGTCTCGCTTCAGACAACCAGGCCCCAGCCCTATTTGCTCTTTCGGGGAAACAGTGATGCCTAACAGCGGTGACATCTACCCATTTCAACACGCCTTCGATGAGGTCGAAGCCAACATTGATGACTTTGCCTTAGCGATCATCGACTCGTTGGAATCCAGCTTTTTGGCCGTTCCCAAAGGCGACGGATTTGTAGAGTATTCGACCTTTGAGAAGGGCTACGAGACGCTGAGGCAGCACACCAAAGGGTTCGACGATCTCACAGCCGACCGGGCGCTTGCGGCATTCAAGCAAACACCCATCAGTTTCGTGGTCTTGCGGACCATCATGGGGTTCACCGCCCCCGAGTGGGCGTACATGACCAGCCAGCGGGCAGGCCGGTCGATCAACCAAGGCACTGCACGGGGCATCGACAGCAAGATTCGGAAAGACCCGTTAACGCCACGGCGAGTCACCGACACCATCAGGGAGATGATAGAGACAGCGTGCGAGGTACTGGCGAGGGGGCCGGCCGACGTGGGTGGAGCAGCAATCCACCGGCTCGACAAGGCCGACACAAAGGGCGGCCTCCCAACCATCAAGGCTGCTGCGCGTATCGGAATGCCCTACGCCATGCTGCTGTATGAGCGGCTATTGGGCAGGCCGTTTGCCACAATTCGCGATGCCAATAGCGAATTGGTGGGCGATGTGATGGAGGTGCCGGTGGAGGAGCGTTTGGCCAAGGCAAACGTTCCGTACCGCAAGACGAAACACGCGGAGCGTATCGCAGATTTTGAACAGGCCCCCGACTTCATCATCCCCGACGAGTTCAGTCCCAAGGCCGTCATCGAAGCGAAGATTACCGAGGACGATGGAACAGCCCGCGACAAGGTGACTCGGATTCAGCACCTCCATACGATCAGCCAGAACCGGATCGCAGAGGGCCAGCCAGGGTTCGATGTTATCGCGTGCATCGACGGGCGCGGCTTCGGCATCCGGCGCGAAGACATGAAGAAGATCATTAGGGCGACGAACGGCAAGGTCTTCACACTCCGGACATTAGATCACCTGATCGACCATACCAGCATCCGGGATTTCAGAGCCGACTGATCAGTAATGAAGTGCTGGATACCTCGCCCGTTGTCCAGGTGAATGGCCAGAATTGCCTGCCGTCCGGTCGCGAGCGGAGGTCGAGACGTACCCCTCTGGTCCGGGCCGATCACCCCGCCATGGCAGCGATTCGCGACAGATGCGGCCGTGGCCCATGCATGAAGACGATCACGAACGGCTGGACCGTCGCGGCAGGTTCTAGCTTTTGCCAGTCGCCCCGATTCAGCCAATGGCCGAGTTGGGCAGCAGAGAGGAGAAAATCGTCACGCTACAAGCATGCATGGCGGTCGGGCTGATTTTCTGCAGGTCGATATTGAGTACCGAGTCGTTTTCCATCAGAAACTTGATTGACGCGGCGTGGCCGGGGTTGGTTTTTCCGGCCTTGATGAGTGAATTGGTTGAACGCATTTTCGTTCGAACGGTTTCACCTGATCGAACTGTTTCCGCAGATTGAATCGATACCAAGTCCGATGGCAGGCAGAATATCGGGCTTGTCATTCTGATCGTTTCGTTCGGATTCAAACCGTCATAGTTGAAGCCGGGAGATGATCTTAATACTGCGTTTTATCTGTGCCTACGGGAAGAACGGGGTCGGCCTGTATTCCCTGCTCTCTGAGCCAGTCGCAGATTCGGGCGTCGATCTGGTCGCGTATCCGTCGGCAGGTGTCGCGTATTGCCTCATCCGAACCTTTGACGGCGGCAGGGTCATCGAATGGCCAGTAAAGACGTTGCGAAGGGCCGAAGATACTGGGACATCGTTTTTCCGCCTCGCTGCAGACGATAATCACCTTTTCGAAATGAACCCTGCCGAGGAAGGTATCGACCCCTTTCGGTGTGCGATCAGTGATGTCGATTCCGATTTCCTACATGACTTCGATCACAGGCCCGTATATCCCGGCTTTGGGTACGGTACCCGCACTGAAGGCGTTGAATACTTCGCCGGCATGCCGGTTCAACAGTGCTTCGCCGATCTGGCTTCTTGCGGAATTGCCTGTGCAGAGAAAAAGGATATTGCGTTCCATTTCAGGCCGGCTCCTTATGTTTTACATTATTATAGCATGTTGTCTGACGAATCGTGATAAATCGACACGAACTGCCTGAATATCATTAACACAGTCAGATACAGGAGATTCATATGATCCGATTTGCTTCTCGTACATTAATCAAGGGCCTTGTGGTTGTACTGCCGGTGGCAGCGGCGGTGTATGTCCTGCTGTGGTTCTTTCGCAGTACGGAATCGGGACTGAAATGGCTGATTCTGAAAGTGATGCCTGAATCATACTATGTGCCGGGTATTGGACTTGCACTGGTGATCGTCGGCTTGTTCTGTGTGGGGTTGCTGATGTACAGTTGGATTACGCAGAAACTTTTCTCCGGATTCGACAGATTGGTACGGAAGATTCCGATTTTCGGTCACGTTTACGGACCGGTTCGCGATCTGATGGACCTTGTCGACGGTAATATGCAGCAGCGACTCGGCCAGGTAGTCATGGTCCGGGTTCCCAATACCGACATGTATACACTCGGATTCATTACGCGTAATACCGTCGATGATCTGCCGGAGGGATTCCGCAGCTTTGGAAACGACGGTGATGATGACGAGGCGGATCGCGTTGTCGTTTTTGTCCAGTGGGCAAGCCAGATCGGCGGATACTGCTTCATCGTACCACGATCGAGCATCCGGCCGGTGGATATGACGGTTGAACAGGGTGTCCGGTGGTCGCTTACCGCGGGGATCTCTGCACCGACAAAACAGAATAAGGATGTAAATGAATAAAGGCCGCGAATGCCGCATGAATACGACGACTACGGCTTCGCCTGCCGATCCGTTTCGCCCTCCGGATAGTTGTTTCTGATCTGCCAGTAATTGGGTGCGAGTTCCAGCATGGGCCGGCCGTGTTCTTTCCCGGCGTCGCGGTTGTCGCGAAGGATCAGGATCAGGTCAGAGCTCACGGCGGGATGCGAGTAGAAGTAGCCGTGGCCGATCAGGCCGGAGTCGACCTCGGCGTCGATCATATTCAGACGCGGCAGGCCGGCGAGGTGCTTCTTCTGCAAGGGGGTGAGCAGTTCGATGGTCAGTCTGCCGATACGGACGATGCTGTCGAAGAGCCACTCCGCCAGGCCGATGGCCTTGTCGTACTCCGAAATATAGACGGTCAATCGCTCGGGGACGAACTGGAGTCGTTCGGCGTATGCCCGCTGCATGACGACTTCGAGATCGATATCCGGCGCGGCGAGGATCAGGTTGCCCAGTTTGAGCTGTTCCCGTGTCGACTGGCCCCGTCCGCGGTAGTACATGTGCAGCTCACGCAGCGCGGTGATGATTACATCCGTTCCCCGGCTGTGTGCAATAAGATGAATCCGTTCGATCTCCGGCGAGCGAGCGAGCATCTGCAGGAACTGCTTGAGGTGGAAGATGGTGAACTCGCCGGATTCTCGATCGTAGGTATACCCGCGAATTCCGCCCCGACCGGCCGGCCAGGTATAGGCGATCGGTACGCCACGCCGGCCCAGGAAATGCCAGAGCTGGCCGATGACGTAGATCGCGTCGTTAAAGCAATTATTGTAGCCGTGGATGTAGACGTAGGCGTCTTTGCATTCGGTATGAGCAAGGTGTGTCTGAATCAGGCTGTGCAAGTCCGTTTCCGACTTGGCCATTGCCGCAGCCGATTCGGGTGAATCCTTGACAATATCGCTTTCTTCCGCGAACAGCAGAGGCGTGTCGGGCAGGCGGAATTTTTCGTCGACCTCGGTGATCGCCAGCGGCAACAGGTCATCGCGGGTAGTGGTGCTTTGCCTGACCAGGTCGTCCCAGGTGATTCCCCTGCCGATCTGCAGGGTCGCCACACCGACTGCCAGTGAAGTCGACCGACGGCTGCCGTAATGATGGATATCATCATCCCGGTGATCTCCGTTGCCGGCGGCACGGTCCGTTGCATAAATCACATCGACCCGGCAGTTGCGGTAGGCCGCGGGTACGTCCCTGAAAACATCATCGCCCTCGATGACGTAGAGGTTCGGCGTCGGCATCAGCCGCGGGCCCTGGCAACCGGCGGCAAGCAGTATCGAAACGACAAGGCATAACGCCATCATTCGACGGTCATCCGGATTCGCTGCCATAACATTGTTCCTGTATCGACCTGAATGAATAACAGGGTCGGCGGCCGTTACGGCCGTTCTGCAGGCAGTATCGCCGGGGACAGGAGACTGTCAAGTACCCTGAATGCCATTGCATTTGCGCGATGCGAGGGGGGCCGGCAGTGTCAGGGGGCCTGTTGTCGGCCTGTCTTGACGGTATGCGCCAGATCGGAAAACGTGCTGATACCGAGTTGCTTCGCCTGATCGCGGCGCATCGTGAGTGTGTAGGTATTGTTGAATCCGAACGGTTCGAGCCAGCGAAGGTTCCAGGTGTCACGGAATTCCTGCTTCACAATAACATATGCCTGGTCAGGGTCGGCTATGACCTCGCGCTGTAGAATGTTGACCAGGCCTGTGCCGGTATATTCAGCGTACAGATCGAGGTCGCCGGATTTCAGCGCATTGAAGCAGATCATCGTCCCGCCGAGGTACAGCTTTCGTTCGACCTTGAGGTCGGTCCGGCATTCGATAAGCGTGGCCATGATCTCGCCGAGGATGCTCTGTTCCGTAAAATCCTTGCCCCCGATCCGGATCACACCGGCCGAGCCGTCACCGGTCGCGGCGTTCTCCGCCAGCAGTTTGTTCCCTACAAGAAATGTCCTGGCGACATCGGAAGCCTTCTGTGGATTCACCTCGCGATCGACCTGGTAATTGAGCTGTTGCATGGCGGCGTCATCGAGCGAACCGGCGAGGCCGTTGAGCAGGTCTTCCAGTTCTGGATAACGGGTGAGCGTCTCACTTCGAATGAGCGGTGCCGCATAGTAAGGCGGGAAATATCGCCGGTCATCTTCCAGTGTCATCAGGTTGTACGCGGCGATGCGGCCGTCGGTGGCGAAGGCGCAAATAACGTCTACCGCACCGTCCGCACAGGCCTTGTACATCAGGCCGGGGTCCATCTGGCGAGGAGGATCGGCGAACCGGAAGTCATAGACTTCGGCAAGACCCGGGTAGCCATCGGGTCTTTCGATAAACTCGGCCGTGAACCCCGCGGTCAGTCGGCCTTTCTCCGGCTGTATCAGTGCCCCGGCGATAACGATCAATAGGACACCTGTCACCAGCATCGCCGCGACGGTCATCAGTTTTGCTTTCAATGCCATGATCTGCTTCCTTGATTGTTATTTACCGCGGTTGGCCTGCCTGCGATCCACCTGGTGCAAGCCATTTCTCGAGACTGCCCAGCAACCAGTCGAATACCAGTGCCAGCACAGCGGCGGGAACGGCCCCTGCAAGGATCAGGCTGATCCGGTAATTGCTCAAACCCCGGAAAATCAGATCGCCCAGCCCGCCTGCGCCCACCAGTGACACCAGCGTCGCCACGCCGATCGTCCAGACCGTCGATATACGAATCCCTGCCATGATAAAAGGCATTGCCAGCGGCAACTGAACGGTAAAAAGAATCTGCCGCTGTGTCATCCCCATTCCCCTGGCTACTTCCACCACCGCGGTGTCGACCTGCCGGATGCCTGTGTAGGTATTTCTCAGTATGGGAAGCAGTGCATAAGCGACCAGTGCGACCAGTGCAGGGGCCATGCCGAGTGTCGCCAGCATCTTCACGCCCAGCAGTTCATTGACCAGGTAGAAAAAAACAACGGTCATCGCGACAAGTGCCAGCGACGGAATCGGCTGAATCATATTGACCAGGCCGAGTACGGCGTTTACGAACAACTTGACGCGGCATCGGGCCAGTGCAATACCGAGCGGTACGGCTATGGCACAGGCGATGACCAGCGAGATCAGTGTAAGTATCATGTGTTCACGCGTGCTCTGGAACATTTCATGGCCGTAATCAGCGAAGAACCGTGTCAGCGCGATCATGTGTCACCTCCGCCGTCTGCCTTACTGCTCACTTCACTCAGCAGCTGCGTGATCACCTTAAGCAGTTCCTGCTTACTCAGGTTGCCCATGTATGTTTTCTGACTGTATACCGGCAGTTTCTGCTCGCCTGTCCGCGTGAACAGATCGAGTGCTTCGATTACCGAACTTCGCATGGTGACTGTCTCCCGCGGGCGAGTGACGGGCGATTCACCAGCTTGTATGGCAGTTGTACCGATGGATTGGATTGTCCGGGTCAGCAGTGAAAGCTGAAACCGGTGTTGGCCGAGGAACTGATCGACAAAAGCATTCGCCGGACTTTCGACCAGCTCTCGCGGGGTGGCGAGCTGTTCGAGCCGGCCGGCGTTGAGAAGGGCGATCCGGTCACCCATGCGAACCGCCTCGAAGACATCATGCGTAACGAACAGGATGGTTTTTTTGATTTCCGATTCCAGCTCGAGGAATTCGTTCTGCAACTGTTCTCGTGTAATCGGATCAAGCGCGCCGAACGGTTCATCCATCAGAACAATCGGCGGGTCCGCCGCCAAAGCGCGGGCGACTCCGATCCGCTGCCTCTGACCGCCGCTGAGTTGTGTTGGGTATCGTTCACGGAATACCGCGGGATCGAGGTCGACCATATTCAACAGTTCATCGATCCGGTCGTCGATCCGGTTCCGGGGCCACTCAAGCAGCTTCGGTACTACGGCGATATTTTCAGCGACGGACATATGGGGGAACAACCCGATATGCTGAATGGCATAACCGATGCGGCGACGCAGTTCGATCGGGTTACGATCCATGATATCTCGTCCGCCGATGTAGATCCGCCCGCTCGTCGGCTCGATCAGCCGGTTGGCCATCTTCATCGTCGTGGTCTTGCCGCTGCCGCTCGTTCCGAGCAGGACGAGTGTCTCCCCCTCGGTTACCTCCAGCGACAGGTCGCAAACCGCCTGCATGCCGCCGGGCCAGGTCTTGTTGACGTGATCAAAAACAATCAGGATACGATCTCCTGCTTTTTCTGTTATCAGCCTCAATTCACGTTATCCGGTTACCGTCACGAATCTTCTGCTAACGATGATTACGATCGCTGAATCGCAACGTCATAATCTGGTAAGGCCTGTAATCCAGTCTGACTGTCTGGCCGCTGAAACTGACCGGTTCAATCTCACGTTCGAGTGTATCACATCGGCTGACATGTGTGAAGCTGAACCGCGGTGAAATCGTGACTTCGCCGCGTGAGCCGTATAATTCAATCAGGCGAATGACGATATCACCCGTGCCGTCTTCGTCGCCCTTGACCGCCGTACACTTGACGGCACGCTGATCGATACCGATCAGGCCGTCAGTAAATGATTCACGCTGCTTTCGACCGATCATGATCCGCATCGGCCGGTTCAGATCGTAAGCCGCTTCGACCACCCCGCCGCTTCGCCAGTCGCCGTCATGCGTATACAACGAATAGGTGAACCGGTGCTCACCTTTATCGCTGACCGGATCAGGCCGTATCGGAGATTTGAGCAGCGACAGGCGAATCACGTTGCCTTTGACATCGCAACCATACTTGCAGTCGCTCATCACACTCACGCCGAATCGCCCTTCCGAGAGGTCGGTCCACTTATGCGTACACACTTCGAATTTCGCCTGTTGCCAGGTTGTGTTACGGTGATTGTCCCGCTCGAAGCCGCCGGCGGAGGTGTCGGTTGTGAATATTCTTGATTTGACGCTTACCGGGAAGGCGACTTTCAGCAGTTTCTCCGTTTCACGCCAGTCGATCCATGTTTCGAAATCGATCCGCGGCAGGTCCGCGTGAAGCCGGATGACCTGCTCGGCCCGGCTCAGGCCGAATTGGCGAGTGAGTTTGACGGCCGCCGAGAGCGGTCCGTTTTCGACCACACCTGCAAATTGCCACCGGCCGGCATCCAGCGGATGATCTTCATAATTCGGGAGTATATCCCAGGCGTTATAGATACCCGGCATATCCTGAAAAAGCTGCCAGTCGTTGCCGATCGCACCGCCGGCGAGCACTTCACGGCTTCGCCGCTTGTCATGCACACTGACCAGTTGCATCGCGTCATCGAATGACAGCGAGAAGAACCGGTTCTCCAGTCGGTCGTGCCCGGCGGTGAAACCGCTTTGCAACTGTTCGATCTGCTGGTGACTGATGTCCCTGAGGTAGAGAAAGCCGAGGCCGGGCACCCCGGGCACCTTCACAATGGTTCGGGGTGTTTCGCTGCCCGGTATTGCCTGCTGCTGGGCGGGATAAAACCGGCCGGACTGATCCATCACGGCCTGAAGGGTCGCCTCACTGCCGGGTTCGATATACGCGAGCCCTTCCCTCGCATCACTGAACGCATTGAATATGCACAAATCGTGCTTGTCTGAAAGAGGAGCCAGCCGGTCCATAGCCTGGCGGTATAACTCGGAAAGCTGTTCATTCGCCCGGCGGTATATCTCCACGGCTTCATGGTGGACGGGATGGGTATGACTGCCCGGGAGGATATCATGGAACTGGTTCAGCAGGATCAGTTTCCATGCTTCACGAATCGCTTCAGCGGGGTAGGCGTCCCCGTTCAACGAAGCGGCCGCACATGCCGCTTCCGTTTCATACGCGATAAACTCACTTTCGCGGTTCAGCTTCTTTAATCCGCCCTTGGTCGTGAACGTCCCGCGGTGCATTTCGAGATACAGTTCGCCGTCCCACACGGCGAGTTGATCGCGGTTACCGCCTAGCTGGTTGTGCAGGTAGTCTTTCGCCGTGGTCAATCGAAGCCGGGGCATCTCGGGCATTCGTTGCAGGCCCCTGAAATGGGCCAGCAATTCCTCGGTAATGCCGCCCCCGCCGTCGCCGTAGCCGTACATTTGAAGCGACTCGGTGCAAACATGCTTATCAAGGAACTGGTTCCAGTTATCGAGCACCTGGGCGGGTTCCATCCAGGCATTGAAATGCACCGGCGGAACGGTCGCCAGCACCTCGGACCCGTCCAGGCCGCGCCAGCGGAAATTATTGTGCGGGAACTCGTTCGTATCGTTCCAGGTGGACATCTTGTTCGAAATGAAATAATCGATACCGCCGGCTTTGAGAACCTGCGGCAGGCAGGGCGAGTTGCCGAACACATCGGGCAGCCAGCAGTTGTCGATCTCCACGCCGAACTTCGCCAGAAAATATCGCTTACCGTAAACCACCTGCCGAATCAGCGATTCAACCGAGGGAATGTTGCAATCCGGCTCGACGTACAGTCCGCCGACGATTTCCCATCGACCCTCCGCGATCCGTTGCTTCACCTGTTCGAACAGATGCGGGTGATATTGTTCCAGTTGTTCGTACGTCCATGCCTGCGAATGCGAGTAGAGAAAATCGGGATGACGTTCCATCATGCGGAGCTGGATCAGGCAGGTTCGCGCGTTTTTCTGAACTGACTGAATGATCTTCCAGTGATACGCCACATCGAGATGTGAATGAGCAACACACGCCAGCCGGCCGGTATGACCGTATGCGGAGACATCTTTATTGAAAATGTGACGGTTCAAGTACGTCTGTAAGTCGCTGCATCGCTCTCGCAGCACCCGGCCATCCGCTTCATAATCAGGGAACAGCTTCAGCAATTTATTGATGTGATGATGAAGCTGAGCCCTGTGGTCATCACGGATGTCCGTGCTGAATGCCGTGAGATAGAGAATGTCCAGATCATATCCGAGGGTCAGCGTCGGTTGATCGAAAACAATAAGCTGCGGCGTATGGAATTTCTGTACGCAGCCGCGGTAGTCCATTGTTCGCACATTGCGGCTGTCATCGGGGATCGAACGTGTGTAGGCCTCCAGCAGCAGGTCCAGCTCCGTACCCGCGTCGGCCTGGCTGATAATCGGCGATTGTGTACGGTTCGGATCCAGGCCGTCCTGCATCCGGCCGTTGAGGTGAATGATCACCTCCGCCGCGGTGAGCATCCGCAACCACACGGTGCTGCCTGCCATGTCCGGCGGAATGACGGCCCTCGCGGTGAAATGAACGAGTCCGTCGGGGCGGCCCCAGTAGTCCCCTTCGCTGATCGGCCTGAAATCATGATCCCAGGTATTGCCCTCAGGATGATAGGACCCCACACGCACCTGCCAGGGTTCAATCGTATGACAGGCGAGCACCGCCGCATGCCTGACACGTTCGAACTGCAGGCGTACCCACTGATCAAATGTCATGCTGCGTCGTGCGACTTTTACCTGTGCCATGATGTGTGATTCTCACTGCGGTGGTTGTTGCATATTACTGGATTCAGATGGGCGGAAGCCCATCCGCGTGGGTCGCGAGTCAGCGTTTGTAATAGGGAATGTGGCGATGGACAACGACTTTCTTTTTCGCACCGAAGAGTCGTTCAATTTCATTCTCGAGCCACCATCTCAGGCCGCCGTCCGCAACAGGGCAATCGGCGCATTCCTGGTAGGCGCCGAAGTGGATTTCATCACCGGCCAGTTTCTCCAGCTCGATATTCCCGCCGTCGTTACGGATCTTCGGTAAAAAATGTTCTACCAGCATTTTCTTCAGATTCGCTTCATTCAGTTCAAGCATAGCGGCTTTCGTCAAGAATAAATAACCGAGCCAACGTAATACTACCTACGCTGAAAAATGCTAATTTAGCATAAATTGCAGGCGGGATCATCGGCCCCAGGTTTGGGATGGCCCCGGTTCAGGATGAACGTATCCTGCCGGCGAGATAGAAGATAAGATTGTCCCTACCCGCATCGCGTGATGAATGGCGGATCGATCAGGAGGCTGATGGATGCTGGTATAATGCCGCCCCTGATCACGACCGATCCCGGATACCTTTGTCCATGACTTATCAGGCGAGAACATTTCAGCTTATCCTCGTTGCCGTGATCCTCCTGCTCTTCGCGTTCGTTACCTGGTTTCAATCGGTTGATCACACCCGTCCGCTTCCCATCGAACCGGTCGAGCGGCCGCCCGGGCCGGTTGACCTGGATAACACTTATGCCGAAGGCAATGCACAATTCGTCGGTAGCCGGAATTGCCGTGATTGCCATGAACAGCAATACGAGAAATGGCAGGGTTCGCATCATGACCTTGCTATGGATATCGCGACCGAGCAGACCGTGCTCGGGGATTTCGATAACGCCACCTTCACACATCAGGGTGTTACCTCACAGTTTTTTCGCCGGAATGGGCGATTCATCGTTCATACCGAAGGCCGTGACGGACGATACAACGATTACACCGTCAGTTACGTCTTCGGCCATACCCCGCTGCAACAGTACCTCGTTGCATTTCCTGACGGACGGCTGCAATGCCTGCCCCTGTCATGGGACAGCCGGGCGGAAGACCAGGGCGGGGGACGATGGTTCCATCTCCATGGCGATCAGCGAATATCGCCCGATGACCAGCAATTCTGGACACGACCGGCTCAGAACTGGAACTTCATGTGCGCGCATTGCCATTCCACCAATCTGAAAAAGAATTACATTGCCGATCAGCGACACTACCGAACAACCTTCGCTGAAATCGACGTTGCCTGTGAAGCCTGCCACGGCCCCGGATCAGAACATGTCCGCTGGGCGCTGGCACATCAGGATGAACACGCTGTCGAATCCGACGATGACCTAGGACTGCTTGTTCGCCTGAAAGATACCCGTCCAGGCGAATGGATCATCGATCCGGACACAGACAGACCCCGGCGGTCGAAACCACCGATGTCAGAAAATCAGCTTGAAACCTGCGCACGATGCCATTCGCACCACACACGACTGAGTGAATATGTCCTTTTCGACAAACCATTGCATGATATGCTGCAGGTCTCCGTGCTCGAGCCTGATTTATACCATGCCGACGGACAGTTGCGAGACCTGGCTTATGTCTACGGATCATTCCTCCAGAGTCGAATGTATCACAGAGGTGTTCAATGCACGGATTGTCATGACCCGCACGGCCTGACGCTGTATGCCCCCGCCGGTCGGGTTTGCCTGAATTGTCACCAGGCGGATATCTACGACACGGAGAAACATCATTTTCACGAACCCGGCGGGCCGGGTTCGGACTGTACGCACTGCCATATGATCGAGCGAACCTTCATGACGGTCGATGCACAGCGCGACCATAGTTTTCGTGTGCCCCGGCCTGACCTCTCCGTTGAATTGGGAACACCGAATGCCTGCAGCGATTGTCACCACGATCAGAGCTTTGAATGGGCTGCTAATTCGCTTCGACAGTGGTATGGTGATGCCCCGGCAGATCCACCGCATTACGCGACCTTGATCCGGATGGGGCGTGAAGGCAATCCCCGTTCAGTCGGACCACTGACTACACTGATCGCCGACCCTTCCCGGCCCGCAATTGTTCGCGCAACGGCATTGAAACTTGTCCGGCAATGGGTCACACCCGCAGTGGCGAATATCATTATCAAAGCACTGGACGATCATGATCCGATCGTACGTGTCCAAGCCGTGTCCGCGCTTGAGTCGCTGCCACCTGCGGACCGGCGGAAAGTTGTTGCACGTATGCTCACCGATCCGATCAAAGCCGTGCGAATCGAAGCCGCACGAGTCCTGGCTGTCAGCGACAAAAACGATATCTCCGGAGAGTATGAACAGATATATCGGAAAGTACTGGCCGAGTATATCGACGTGCAGCAGAACAGGGCCGAGCGGGGCAGTTCGCATTTGAACCTCGGCCTGCTTTATATTCAACTCGGTGAATTTGAGAAGGCCGAGGTTGCTTACAAACAAGCCATTGAACTCGAGCCGCTTTTCATACCCGCTTATATCAATCTCGCTGATTTATATCGCTTGCAAAAACGCGAAAGTGAAGCCGAAGCGGTGCTGCGGGCCGCAGTCGCACTGATGCCGGATAATCCCGACGGCTATTATGCCCTCGGTTTGTCACTCGTCAGACAGCAGCGAATGGCAGAAGCACTCACCATGCTCGCCGCTGCGGCACAACAGGATCAAGGCCATGCTCATTATCACTACGCCTACGGACTGGCACTCTACTCAACGGGACACGCCGGCGAAGCGATTGAAGTGCTCGAGGCAGCTCATGAAAATTACCCCTACGATGCCCAGATTCTACTCACCCTCGCAACATACCTGCAGGAACAGGGACAACCCGCGAGGGCGAATAAATATACCGCACGGCTCCAGGCGCTCTATCCAGATAACCCGCAACTGAAAACACTACTCGAAGAACTGAACAATTATCGATAATGGACAGGGATCACCCAATTCCTGGCCAAACAGTAATCTTCCACGCGATTATTAGCTGTAACATCTTTTTAAAGCTATAGTTAGCGTTTGCCGGCCGGGCCGGCGCCCGAAAACGTTGCCCTGTTGGTTTTTCCAGAAGGTTAACCGTCCCGAAACGACGGGCAGGGTTATTGAAGTGGACCTTGACATTCTCTCCGATATAATGGTTGGCAAGCGGCTACGGTTAGCCGCAGGGATCTATCTCGACGAAGCTGGTGGCCTTGTAGGACTCCAGGCAAATAGTTGAGGCAGAAGCTTGGAGTCAAAATGATGAAAATCTATGTTGGTAACCTTCCTTTCTCAGTCACTGAAGACACGCTTCACGCTGAATTCGGTGCCCACGGCCAGGTCGATGAAGTGGCAGTGATTACAGATCGTGAAACCGGCAGGCCTCGCGGTTTCGCATTTGTTACCATGAGTAACGAGGAAGAAGCACGCAAAGCCATTGAGAGCCTCAACGGAGTCGAGATGGAAGGGCGAACCATTACTGTTAATGAAGCAAGACCCAAAGCCGGCGGCGGCGGCGGTGGCGGCGGTCGTGGTCGCGGTGGTTATGGTGGTGGTCGTGGCGGCGGTCGCAGCGGCGGCGGCGGCGGCGGCAGAGATCGACGCTGGTAAGCTGGTGTCGACCGTTCTCTCAAATTGGTCCGAATTCTTTTTGGCAGTATAAATTATCATCGCGGGACCGCAGAGCGGAACTTTTTGTCAACCGCCATGCGAAAGGTGTTGTTACGTACATACCTCCTAGTCCTTTTTCGGTCAGGGAATTTTTAATGACCTTGCATACACGCTCGAAATGCACACAACATTGCCAAATGGCTCATCATCCCAGACATCCACAGGGAACTGCAGCGCGTGTGCTGCTTTCCAGTGTCTTCGGGCCGTACGGGTGCGATGACCAGTACGGCTCTCGAGCCATCAACCCCATGGAACTCTACCATAACCAGGTAACACGCGTGCAGGGTCCGTTTTCTCTCCGAATGTTCCACAGATCATGGGGCATACTCATGATTCAGGCCAATATCCATTCACCTTGTGCCGTACTCGATTTTCCGACACGCGACCGTTTCATCCGACAGATACGGGAACACACTTACGACATCATCGGTATCACTTCCATCATCCCGAATGTCGGTAAGGTCGAGCACATGTGCAGCTTGATACGAAAATATCAGCCTAATGCCACGATTGTCGTCGGCGGACACGTGGCCAATCTCGGTGACCTCGATCGACGGGTCGGCGCGGATCATGTCGTGCGCGGCGAGGGGATCGAGTGGTTCAGACGATATCTCGGTGAACGCGTCGATCGACCGATTCGACATCCGCGGATTTATTCCGGCATGGGCTCTCGGGCTATGGGTGTGACCCTGCGAGGACGGACTGGCGGGGTCGCCGCCGCGCTTATCCCTTCCGTAGGTTGCCCCGTCGGATGTAACTTCTGTTCCACTTCCGCTATGTTCGGCGGAAAAGGCAAATGCGTCATGTTCTATCAGACCGGTGATGAGCTTTTCGATGTTATGCTCGGCCTGGAGCGTGACATGAAAGTCAACGCCTTCTTCGTCATGGACGAAAATTTCCTCCTGCACCGGAAACGTGCCCTGCGACTGCTCGAACTCATGCGCCGGCATGACAAGCCGTGGGCACTCTACGTTTTCAGCTCGGCAGGCGTTCTGAAATCATACACCATCGAGCAACTGCTGGGACTCGGTATTTCATGGGTTTGGATGGGACTCGAAGGTAAAAACAGCCAGTACGGAAAACTCAACGGCGTTGATACCTTCAATATGGTTCGAATGCTCCAATCACATGGCATCCGTGTTCTGGGCTCCAGTATCATCGGCCTCGAAGAACACACGCCGGAGAATATCGATGACGCGATCGATTACGCAGTCCGGCATGACACCGAATTCCACCAGTTCATGCTTTACACCCCCATACCCGGTACACCACTGTGGGAATCGCTTCGCCGAAAGGGTGTACTGACCGACCCGGAATGTTCCGATGTCGCGGATACACATGGCCAATATCGGTTCAATTACAGGCACCCCGGTATTCCGGCCGGCAGGGAAGAGGAATATTTGTTAAGAGCATTCCATCAGGATTACCAGACCAACGGACCAAGTGTCATCCGCGTTATTCAGACCACACTACAGGGTTACCTGCGACACCGCCATCATCCGGATAAACGTATCCGGCGACGATACCGGTTCGAAGCCAAAGGCCTGGCCACGACCTGTGCCGGGGCGCTCTGGGCCGCACGGAAATGGTTCGATACCAATCCGGCCGTGTATCATCGAATTGATCAAACCCTCAAAACGCTTTACCACACATTTGGGTTGCGAGCACGGTTGGCAGCACCCCTCATCGGCCGATACCTGTACCGCACACTCCAACGTGAGGAACAAAGACTTCGCGCCGGTTGGATGTACGAACCGCCTACCATCTGCGAACTGAGGAACCAGCCCGGCAACCGTATGGCCGATTCGGTCATTGCCAAAATTCCCAGGCCGCGTTGGATACTACCACCCATGCCGCAGGAAATCTAATAAACACGTCACAATGAAACGGATCAGGAAAAAGGCGGAATCAACAGGTGAATGGTATGAGTGATCAGATCAAGTATCTGCTTGATGAAAAAGACCTCCCCAGGCATTGGTATAACATCGCCGCCGACCTGCCCGAACCCGTCCCGCCTATGCTGCACCCGGCGACGCATAAACCGGTGACGGCCGATGACCTCTCTGCGATTTTCCCTGAAAACCTGATCTTGCAGGAGAACAGCACCGAGCGGGAAATCGAAATCCCAGAACCGGTACGCGATGTCTATCGGCAGTGGCGGCCTTCACCGCTTTACCGGGCACGACGTCTGGAACAGGCGCTCGATACACCCGCTCGACTGTACTACAAGTATGAAGGTGTCAGCCCCACCGGAAGCCACAAGCCCAATACCTCCGTTCCACAGGCGTTCTACAACAAAGAAGCCGGTGTCATGAAACTGACCACCGAAACCGGCGCCGGACAGTGGGGGTCGTCACTGGCCTATGCAGGCAGCCTGTTCGGCATGGAAATCCTCGTCTACATGGTCAAGTGCAGCTATCTACAGAAACCATACCGCGGCGCCATGATGAACCTCTTCGGTGCCGAGGTCATCCCCAGCCCGTCGGATACCACTGAAGCCGGACGGGCTATCCTCGCAAAAGACCCCGACTGCAGTGGTAGCCTGGGCATTGCGATCAGTGAAGCGATCGAAGTTGCCGTCAGAACCGGAGCGAAATATTCACTCGGAAGCGTGCTCAACCACGTCCTGCTGCACCAGACGGTGATCGGCCTGGAAGCCATGAAACAACTCGAATTGGCCGGCGAAGACCCGGATGTGCTGGTCGGCTGCACGGGCGGCGGCTCGAACTTCGCCGGATTGGCCTTTCCTTTCCTCGGACAACAGCTTCGCGGCGGAAGAACACGACGGATCGTCGCCGTCGAACCGGTGCTCTGCCCCACACTCACGCGAGGGAAATACGCCTACGACCACGGCGATACCGCTATGCTCACACCGCTGCTCAGAATGCATACGCTCGGTAGCGCATTCGTGCCGCCGACCACACACAGCGGCGGATTACGCTATCACGGCATGGCGCCTCAGGTCAGCCATGTGGTCAACCTGGGTTACGTTACACCGGTCTCCTATCACCAGGTCGGTTGCTTCGAAGCCGGTGTACTTACCGCACGAACCGAAGGGATCACACCCGCACCCGAAGCCACACATGTTATCAAAGCAGCTATCGAGGAAGCACTGCGATGTAAACGTGAAGGCAAATCCGAAGTCATTCTCTTCAACTTCTGCGGCCACGGCCATATGGATATGCAGGCCTACATCGACTTTTTCGCCGGTAAAGTCAGCGACAGCGAATACGACGACAGTGAAGCCGCTATGGCACTGGCAGGACTGCCGTCAGTCAAAGAAATATGCTGAGCCCATTTCCATCGTGATACGCAACACAGATAAACTCGGCCGATGTTGCTGCATCGAATTTCCACTACATTCAGATTATTTTTTCCGGCAGACGAAGATCGCCACGTCACCGAAGTGCTTCAGGAAGGGAATTCGTTTCATCAACAGGTAATCCAGCTTCTGGAGCCGGCATACCAGGTTGAACCATCGCTGGGGCAGTAATCGGTACAGACGCTGAAAGAGCGAGAATTTCTCGATCCGTTCGATTTCAAAATATTTACGGATCAGCCTGATATCGTCGCCGGTCAGCTTTCGTTCGTCCTCCGTGATATGAACGTGTTTATCGAGTGTACTTTCACGCGGCGCGATCGACAGGATAACGGGCAGCTCGCGCAGACGGTCGAGCAGCGGGGCACGAACCGGTTCCTTGAAAATCGCTACGCCCCCGGACTTCAGTACCCGGGCCGCCTCGGCAAGGGCGCGATCAATCTCCAGGTGATGGAGAATATCAACACCGACCAGTACGTCGAAGTGCTCAGACGGATAGGCCAGTTGTTCGGCCGCCATGCATGAAAACCGGCAGCGATCGGCAACGCCTTCACGCTCCGTAACACGCGCCGCAACACCAATGTTGCCCTCCGAGATGTCAAAACCTTCAACCTGGTAACCGATGGCGGCATACGCCACGCTCGCGGCGCCCATCCCGCAACCGAAATCAAGTATCCGCTGCTCCGGACCGCGGTAGGCGTCACGGACCAGCCTGCACAATGACCAGTAGGGACTCCACGGCCGACGTTCATCACTCAAGACCGGACGAAGTCCCACACGCTCGACGGCGTTGAGCTGAGAATACTGATCGTAATACTCAGCTTCACGCTGTTGCCTGTCTGTGAGTTGCCGGCCGTCAGCCGGTATCGCGGCCTGACTCATGCGATTAGCACTCCATGCCAAAAACACAGGATTCTGATCGATACTTCGTCCACTTGTTCACCACGCTTGACTATTACGCAGAATCCTTACAAACACACCCCATTCTCGGACTTAGCGCTGTAGTGTTAGAATGTCCCGATAATAAACACCAGGACAGATATCATTCTTGCATAGAAAAGACCCTCCCATGGTATTTCAATTAAACAGTATTTAACGCTGTTACACGGCGAATCCGGGTTTTTCTTCATGGTCGTCGGGGTTTCATGGTCGATGTGTAAATATTGATATAAGGTTGATTCGTATGATATTGCACCAGAATGCCGGTGAAACAGATGTTATTGAACGGCTGCCCGCCTTGCCTCACACCGTCTATTTCGTCACGAAGTACGTGCAGAAGTGGAACGATGTCATCGGGGTGGATAACCCACCGTCGATCGAGGCGGTATATGATCGATTTACAGGCGCGGAAGATAACTGGCCGGTGCATACCTATCTACAGCTCAGGCACAGAGGTCTCGATGTGCATCTTGTGCCCCGATATGTCAAGGGACAGATATGCGTGACGTCGTACGAGTTGCTGCGGATCAGTGATCTATCCTATAACAGTTACGTGGTGGCTTGCCGTCATGACCGTGGTCGGCCGGCGATCTGCGAACAGCGTGTGGTTCAGAATGAATTGAATATCGATGACGAAACAGATCATTTCGTACCGCACTGGCCGCAACCGAACCTGAAGCCGCGGGATCCCGCGAGGGGTCAACGCATCGAGAACCTGGTATACAAGGGTCGGGAGATATACTTGGCCGAACCATTTCGTTCGCAGGATTTCCTTGCGGAACTCAAACTTATGGGCGTGCGGTTGCTCACGAGTGAATCACGCTATGGCCGTGATATGAATAACTGGCATGACTACCGTCATGCGGATGTAGTCATTGCCGTTCGGGATTGCACGAAGTATGACCTTTCAATCAAGCCTGCCAGTAAGCTGGTGAACGCGTGGTTGGCCGGTTGCCCGGCGATTCTCGGGCCGGAACCTGCGTTTCAGGCATTGCGAGAATCGGAACTCGATTATTTCGAGGTCCGAAGCGCCGAACAGGCGATTGATGCCATCCGCAGACTGAAAAATGAGCCCGGACTCTATGACGCCATGGTCGACCATGGCCGGAAGCGAGTGAAAAACTATACCAGCGATCAGACCGCACGACGATGGCGAGACCTGCTGGCCGGACCGGTGGCAAGCGGCTATGAGGTATGGTTGAATCATTCACGATGGTGGAAAGCCGTAGGATGGCCGGTTCAACATGTGGTGCGGTCGATCCGGCACCTGCAGGAAAAAAAACGACATTATCGGGATGTACGCAGGGGTGAAAGAGGCTACGATTTGTACTGATTCTATTCGAAATTCAAGAAGTGCCGATATCTTTCTGATCACCCGGTTGACGTGATAGCGTTCCATGTAACCGTTTCGTCACCTCCCCCTATCACCTCATCGGTGCCTCCCCACAATCACCACCCTCACCACACAACCCCCACCATTTCGCCTTCCATCGATTACTGGTCGAAGGATGGGAATAACAGGGGCACGGCAGGAAGTTTTTATTCTGTGTAAGTTCGATATCGGCTTTATTCTGATGCTTGCAATCCCTTTCGATGCGTGGGATGAAGCCGGTGTCCGGAAAATGTTCTACAAAACAGGTTACGGATATCCGTGACACATTGATATGGAATCTGCCATGAAAGCCGGTATAGTCTATGGATCAACCAGTGGTCATACGAAACGCGTCGCTGAACGGATCAGGGATGCCTTGGGACATGATGCGGTTGAGTTGTTTACCAGTATTGCTGATATCGAGGTATCGGCCCTGACGGGATATGACCTGCTGATTATCGGTGTACCCAGTTACGAACTGGGTTCCCCGCAGGACGACTGGGCCGGGAAATACAATGAACTTGATCATGTCGATCTGACCGGTACGAAAGTGGCCTTTTTCGGTTTGGGTGATCGTATCGGGTATCCGGATACTTATCAGAGTGCAATGGGCAGGCTGTACAGAAAGTTCATCCAGCGCGGCGCGAAAGGGCAATACGGATTCAGACCCGCGGCGGAATACCAGTTCTCAAAATCCGAAGCAGTGATGGATAATCATTTCTGCGGCCTGCCGATCGATCAGGATAACGAAGGCAACCTGACCGGTGACAGGATCGAATTGTGGTGTGCCCAAATCAGGCAGGAAACAGGTCTGGTTTCATAAGAACAATCAAGAGCGAGCAGTCGAAGCAGGTTGGAAGACAAAATAGTGGCAAGTGTGGGTCAGGTGGGGGGCAGGTGGGGGGGGATCATTCTATACCATCCTGGCTTATTAACGCTTAACGATAACAATGTTTATCGTATCCCCGGCAGTTTGATCAATTGAGCAAAAAACCGGGCATTATCGGCGACGGTTCGAATTACAGGTGTGCGATCGAACCAGTTTTTGGAGGTGATATCACTGCGAGAGCTTCGCTGGTTACCGAGTGAAGGGACGCAGACGAGGGTCTTGATGTGCGGGTTCTGTGCACGGTAGGTACTGAACGCACCGTCCACATGCATGGGCCCGCCGTCAGGGTGACCTTTGGGGCGAGTGAGTAGTGTCTCAAGGAAGCTGATCAGCGAATCCAGTATTTCACCCTTAACCGCGTAAAAATGCGCAAGTCGTATTTCACCGGCGTAGGGTCTGAGTGTGATCGGGCCGGAATGATGAGGAAGATCAAGGTGATGGCCGAGGTAGGCGAAATCCCAGGGTGTGATATCGAGTTGCCGGGTAAGTTCCTCTTCGACGGAGGTGAATGCTGGTGAAATGTCGAGATCATCTTCCATAACGACGATTCGTCGGCAACGTGAATCGCGAGCATTTTTCAGAACGCTCAGGTGGCTCATGTAACAGCCTCGTACCCCGATACTGCTGAAGGGTCCTGGACTTCCGGGCCGGATACCGGGGTAGATATGGATGCTCTCAGTTTCCGATGGAAACCCAGCACGTTGAAGCGATCGCTTCATGAGCATGTAGCGATCTCTGCGCTCAGGCAGATTAATGACGTACACCCGGTCGAAATAATCCATGCATTTCATAGGCGGTTCACTGAAAGAGGTTACGAATACGGTATTATACCAGCGCCTCGAAGAATCATGTAGATTTCAGATTTCAGCCCCCACCTCCTCCCCAATACTTCCACTATGCAAAAATATTTTAGACACTAACCCCATAAAACTACATTGTGCGTAAGATGTGTCAGCAGAATATTCGATTAATTTTACAAAAATATCTGAAAATACAATCTAAATCCGTAAATCGTATTTTATTGTAAGGTATGGAATGAAGTTCCCATGTCTACGGAAGCATTGAGCTGCGTTTAAACGGCATAACAGTGCAGCCGAACGTCGGGGTGTGGGCTTCTCATGCCAAAGCAGATTCGCAGGTGACTTAGTGCAGCAGCACACCGTACGGACGTCGGCTTTGCCGGGGCCGGGATCAAGGTTGATTCATACGATAGCTGCCGGTTTCCCGACTCAGGCACCAGGACACACGTTTTCTTCCCGATTCCGCTTCTGATCCGCTGTCCGCACCTCCGCCGGAAGTACGATGAAGACATACGAACTGCCAGGTGTGACCCGGTGCCCGGTAAATCGCCGAAATCACGAACAAAAAAACGGCCTCAACAATCCGCTTGATTTTCAACCAGATTGACCTCACCGATTCGTCGGTAGTTGTACCCGCATCTACCGACAGCCGGCCGAGTCGCACAACCATACACACGCCTGAACGCTGGATCACCATACACCAGGATGCGGTACTCCACGTTCATCAAGTCCGTTATTTTCATCGGAAAAACCATCTGCTCTTTCTCATCCGGTATTCCTCGCAACGACATCGCATCATACAACTCGGCTCCCGTACGAATTTCGGAAGTACAACGACATGAAACAAAATTAACATTGAACACGGATTAGAAATATTGTGTAAACAGCCTGTTTCTTATACAAAACAGACGCAGGCATGATCCAGCGAACTGTGGAAATACTGATAAATCAGTATCTCCCCATTTGTGCATGTTCGCCGACTTTCGTGTATAGTACTGACCCACCCTTTGGGCATAGGTGTTAAGCTAAGTGCCCCATTCTTCAACCTCTTCCAGCACGTATT
>CAYRND010000047.1:0-25132 GCA_964425365.1 uncultured Phycisphaeraceae bacterium | reverse complement strand
ATCACATTGGCTCGAATTGGATACAAATTGGATCAAACTGGATCAGATTGGATCGCCCCGTGGCGCACACAAAAAGACCGAAATCTCGAAACCCGATTCCCGATACCGATTCCGACCCCCCAACCTTGAACTTTGGAACCTTGAACTCCCACCACTGCTTCACTCCACACCGAAAACTGCCGGAGGTGGGACTCGAACCCACACCCCTGTCGCCAGGGAACGGATTTTGAATCCGTCGCGTCTGCCAATTCCGCCACACCGGCGTAAACCAATTGCCATTCTAAACAAAACCGGCCTGACTTGCTATCCGGCCGACTCTGTCCGAAATAACCGACCCACAGGGCATGGTAAGATTTCTCACATGGTTCGACTGACGATCGTACCCGCCGCCCTTATCCTCCTGCTCACCGCCTTGGCGTACCTGCCCGCCACACACGCAGGCTACGTCTGGGACGACGATATGTACGTCACCGAAAACCCGCTACTCCATAACCTCACAGGACTCGCACGTATCTGGTTCGATCACCACGCTACACCACAGTACTACCCGCTCGTCCATACCTCGTACTGGCTCGAATACCAACTCTGGTCTCTCCATCCCGCAGGATACCATATCACCAATATCATCCTCCACGCCGTCAACGCAATGCTCATCTGGCTCGTCCTTCGCCGACTCAAAGTGCCCGGCGGCTTCCTCGCCGCTTTGCTCTTCGCAATCCACCCCGTTCACGTCGAATCCGTCGCATGGATCACCGAACGGAAAAACGTACTGTCACTCTTGTTCTATCTGCTGGCAATGCTGACTTACATCCAGTACTTGCAGTGGAATCGCAGCAACAGCACCGCGAGTCGCTGGTATTACCCGGCCGCACTCGCATTCTTCCTCGCCGCTCTGCTCAGCAAAACCGTTACCTTCACACTACCGGCCGCGATCCTGATCATCACCTGGTGGCGCACCGGCCGGATCACCCGGCGTGACCTGGTCCCGCTTACACCCATGTTCCTGCTCGCCGCCATGTTCGGTATGATCACCATCTACCTCGAACAGAAACACGTCGGCGCCGAAGGCGCCGAGTGGAACCTCTCAATACTCGATCGACTTCTACTCGCCGGCCGCGTCGTCTGGTTCTACGCCTACAAACTGTTCTGGCCCGCAAAACTCGTCTTCACATACCCGAAATGGCATATCAACCCCGCCGTATGGTGGCAGTATCTCTACCCATCCGCATTCTTCGCCATCATCGCAATACTCTGGTATTGGCGAACACTGCTCGGCAGAGGTCCGCTCGCCTGCGTACTCTTCTTCACTGGTACGCTCCTGCCCGCTCTCGGATTCTTCAACGTCTATCCATTCCGATTCTCATACGTCGCCGACCACTTCCAGTATCACGCCGCCATCGGCCTGATCACACTCGCCGCCGGCTCGCTCGCAGCCCTCGTCAGAAAACTCAAACACCACCACCACGCCGCCTGGATCATACCCGCCGCCGTCATCGCTATACTCGCTCTGCTCACCTTTAACCAGACGAAAATATACCGGGACGCCGAATCCCTCTGGCGATATACACTCGACCGAAATCCCAACGCCTGGATGGCGATGACCAACCTCGGCCGAATTCACGCCGACCGCGGCGAACGTGTCGAAGCTATAGAACTCTACCAACGAGCTCTCGCCATCGAAGAGAATAGCGTCATCACTCATACCAACCTCGGCAATGCTCTGGTCGAACACGGCCTGCCCGCAAGAGCCATACCCTCATACCAACGAGCTGTCGAACTCAGGCCGGACTACGCTCTGGCATGGAATAAACTCGGACATACATGGCTCAAACTCGATCAATACCACGAGGCTATCGTCGTTCTCAATAAAGCCGTCGAACTCGATCCCGGACTACCCGAACCATGGTTCAACCTGGGATACGCTTACAACAGAACCGGACAACTCGAACAGGCACTTACCTGCTACAACCAGGCCATCGCTCGCCAACAGAACGACTGGCAGGCATATTTCAACCGCGGCGTCCTGCTGAACCGCTTGAAACAATACCACAACGCGGCCGATGACTTCACTCGCTCACTCGAACTTAAATCCGACCTCGCCGATGCTTACTACAACCGCGCCTTCAGCTACTTCGCCCTCTCCCACTACGATATGGCTCGCAGGGATATCCATACCGCACAACAACTCGGTATCAAACCCGACAAGGCATTCCTGAAACAATTGGAATCAGCAGGCGGCAAACAGGAATAAAACCGCAATCCCTGCCCCGCCACGTACGCTATGATACAATGTGACTTTTACGTTGATCTCATACCGCCTGACACACACAACGTATCGGAAGGAAAGTAGTTATGTCGAATCAATTACGGTGGGGCCTGCTGGCTGCGGGTAATATCGCACGGGCATTTGCCCACGGCGTTATGCATTCACAAACCGGCGAACTCGCCGCCGTCGGCAGCCGACGACTCGAAACAGCAGAAAAATTCGCCGCGGATTTCCATATCACTCCACATGGCAGCTACCAGGCCCTGATCGACGATGAACAGGTCGACGCCGTCTATATCAGCACACCACATACCATGCACGCACAATGGGCTATCAAGGCCGCCGAGGCCGGCAAACATGTCCTCTGCGAAAAACCTATCACTATCAATGCCGCTCAGGCTATGGCTGTTATCGAGGCCGCTAGACGAAACGACGTGTTCCTCATGGAAGCGTTCATGTACCGTTGTAACCCCCTTATCGATAAACTCATCGAACTGATCCGTGCAAAGTTGATCGGCGAAACCAGAATCATCCGCGCTACCTTCGCGTTCGACGCCGGATTTAACCTCAACGGCCGACTGCTCAATAACGAACTCGGCGGCGGCGGGATACTCGATGTCGGATGCTATACCACCTCCATCGCCAGGCTCATCGCAGGGGTCGCTCTGGGACGCGAAATCGCCGAACCCGTACAGGTCTCCGGTTACGCTCACGTCGGCGACGAAAGCCGATCCGATGAATGGGCTTGCGCTACACTCAAATTCGACGGCGGCATCATCGCTCAACTCGCCACCGGCGTACGTGTACAAATGGATAATAACGTCACCATCTTCGGCAGCGATGGACGTATCCATATCAATACACCATGGTTCGGCACCGGCCGAGAAGGCGGCCAAAACACCATCCATATCCACTACAAAAACGGACGGACCGATGAAGTTACCGTTCAGTCCGACGAATGGCTCTACGCTCGCGAAGCAGATTGCGTCGCAAGGAATATCAATAACCTCGTCACCGGCGGACCCGGAAGACAGGCCGCGTTCCCCGCTATGACCTGGAACGATACCCTCGGTAATATGAAAACGCTCGACCAGTGGCGAAACGCAGTCGGTATGACCTACGATTGCGAAATGGATGAAAAACTCACCACACCGGTGCACGGCCGGCCGCTCAACACCGCAACGGACCATCCGATGCAATACGACTCTCTGCCCGGCGTCGCAATACCCGTCTCTCGTATGGCCATGGGGGTCGATAACCAGCCCGACCTGCGATATGCAGGCGTCATATTCGACGACTTCTTCGAACAGGGCGGCAACTGCTTCGATACCGCCTATATCTACCGCAGAGAACACCTGCTCGGTAAATGGATCGAAAACCGCGGTATACGCGATAAGGTCGTCATCATCGGAAAAGGCGCTCACACCCCGAAGTGCTTCCCCGACGCCCTTACCGAACAACTCATGCAAAGCCTCGAAAACCTGCGAACCGACTACGTCGATATCTACTTCCTGCACCGTGATAACCCGGATATACCCGTCGACGAATTCATCGACGTTCTCAACGAACACCTGCACGCCGGTCGCATACGATCCTTCGGCGGATCGAACTGGTCCATCCCGAGAATCGAAGCCGCTAACGAATACGCACGACGCACCGGCAAAACGCCTATGACCGCCGTCAGTAATAATTTCTCGCTCGCTAAAATGGTCGAAGCGCCCTGGGCCGGCTGCCTGGCACACAGCGATCCCGAATCGATCGACTGGCATACCCGAACACGCATGCCGATCATGTCATGGTCCAGCCAGGCTCGCGGATTCTTCGTCGACGGCAGGGCACACCCCGACAACCACGCAGATACCGATCTCGCCAGATGCTGGTACAGCGACGAGAACTTCAAACGACTCCAACGAGCAAAACAACTCGCAAAGCAAAAAAACGTCGAAACCGTCAATATCGCACTGGCATACGTCCTCACACAGCCCTTCCCTACATTCGCCATTGTCGGGCCCCGGAATATGCAGGAAACCGCCTCATGCCTGTCGGCTCTACGCATCAAACTCACACCAGAAGAGGTCGATTGGCTTGATCTGCGAAGATCATCACCACTTGCACCAGCCTGCGAAACCTCTACCCGGTAACAGGTATGAAAAAAGCTCGTGTCATCCTGACCGCCGCCCACTGCCGCGAACATGACGTCAAAACATGCAGCCGCTGCATCTCGGACAGGCTTACGGGCAAACCTGGTATTCATGACCTGCAGGTCATCGACTCAAATAACGACAGCATCAACGTCATCGTCGATTATGACCCACAGGTCATCACGCTCGCCGGACTCGAACGCGAAGCTCACTGCTCCTCAATGACACTGCCCGAAACCATTGTCCACATGGTCGTACCACTCGACGGCATCCGGTCTATTTACCAGAGCAGGGCCATGGAAAATGACCTGAACGAACTGGCAGGTGTCTCGGCCGCTATCTCATACCCGGCATCGTCACTAAGGCTCGAATTCGATCGCAACCGGTGCGCACTGCCGGAAATAGTCAACCGGCTCGAAAAACGCGGCATCATCGCTCGGTTCCAGGACGCCGTGGTCGAATCACACGACACAACACCCGCAACCCTGCACGTCGAACAGATCACCGACCGACAACACAAGTCACCCGGCCTGGCCAACCGGATATTCGCATGGATCCGCGGACACATCGCAATCAGCTTCGTCGCAGCAGGCGGACTGATGCTGCTCGCCGGACTGATCACAAACTGGCTTCAACTCGATCAATCCGTCACCATTACACTGCTGGCAATCAGTGCGGCATGCTCCAGTGTCGAAACCATCAAGCTGGCTTGGGACAGCCTCAAAAACCTCCGACTCAATATCGATATGCTCATGTTCGCCGCGGCGGCAGGCGCCTGCCTGATCGGCCACTACGAAGAAGCCGCCTTGCTGCTCTTCCTGTTCGGACTCGGTACCGCCGGCGAACACCTCGCACTCAGCCGGGCAAGACACGCAATCACCACACTCTCCCAAATGACGCCACAATATGCACAACGACTCGATCACAATCAACGGGAACTCGCCGTCCACGTTAACGAACTGGCCGTTGACGACCGGATTATCATCAAACCGTTCGATCGTATACCCGTGGATGGACTGATCAGGGACGGCGAATCAGGTATCGACGAATCCGCTATCACCGGCGAAGCAACCCCCGTCGATAAATCCGTCGATCAACCCGTCTTCGCTGGTAGTATCAACGGCCAGGGCAGACTTATCGTCCAGGTGACCCGGCTCGCTCGCGACAGTACCATCAACCGCATTATCAAAATGGTCGAGGAAGCTCAGACCACCAAATCACCCACGCAACTTTTTACCGATCGCGTCGAACAATGGTATGTCCCCATCGTATTCGCCGCCACCATCCTCCTGTTTGCACTCCCTCCGATAATGATGAACCAGGCGTGGTCGCTATGGTTCTACCGCGCTATGGCGTTCCTCACCGCGGCATCGCCCTGCGCACTGGCCATCGGCACACCTTCCGCCATGCTCTGCGGCATTTCACACGCCGCCGGGGCAGGTGTACTCATCAAAGGCGGCCTCCACCTCGAAGCGATCGGACAGATCGATACTATCGCTTTCGACAAAACCGGTACACTCACCACCGGCAAGCCGCTCGTACTCGATATCATCGCCACTGGCAATCAATCCAATCTGAACATACTGCAACTGGCCGCCTCACTCGAACGGCACAGCAACCATCCCATCGCACAGGCGATCGTACGGGAAAGCCGATCGAAAAATATCGAAATGCTCGATATCGACGACGTGTCACAGATCGCCGGCATCGGCTGCCGGGGCCGATACAACCATACGACCCTGCAAGTCGGACAGGTCGGTCTGATCCACGAACTGCCCGGCGAAAAACTCGAACAGCAGTACCGCCGACGTATCGATGAACTCGCCGGGCAGGGCAAGACCATCGTCGTCGTCGCACAAAACAACAACATCATCGGCCTGATCGCACTCGCTGATCACCCCCGGCCGAACGCATTGTCGACGCTTCAACAGATCAGGAAACTCGGCGTGCGAAGAACCATTATGCTCACTGGCGATCACCAACCCGCCGCCGCTTACATCGCACGTCAAACAGGCGTTGACGACTACCACGCCGACCTTATGCCCGAAGATAAACTCGCACTCGTTCGACAACTGGTCGATCAGGGTAATCATATCGCCATGGTCGGCGACGGCGTCAATGACGGACCCGCACTCGCCGCTGCGGATATCGGTATCGCCATGGGCGAAACCGGTAACTCCGTCGCCATGGAAACCGCTGATATCATCCTCATGGGCAACCGGCTCGAACAACTGCCACAGACCATCACACTATCACGCAAGGCACATCACATCATCATGCAGAACCTCGTGATCGCCATCGGCACCATCGCCGTCGTCGCCCCGCTCGCCGCCGCCGGATTCGCTAACCTCGCTCTCGCCGTCACCCTCCACGAAGGCTCCACCATACTCGTTGTTCTCAACGCGCTCCGACTCCTGCGTAAATAACAATTTTTCGCCAGATTCACACATACACAAAATCAAACCCACCAAATGTATTCCTTCCGATATCATCGGACGCAATACATTCGGTAGAGTCACATGACTCGTACAACGTAAGCCCGGCCTGCTACTGCTCCATGAACTTACCGCTCGATTTCGCCTTGACCTCGCCGGCCTGCATCACCGTACCTTCCACACGATGAAGCGGTGGTCGCGATTCCGTAATACTGGCCCGCACATCAACAGGCGAATCCAACGCAATCGGATGCCGGAACTTGACCTTCAACTCCGCCGTTACCGCGACAATACCATGTGCAAACAAGCAGTTCGTCATCGCACCGTCCAGAAGACATGACACAATCCCGCCGTGCATCCTGTCCTCAAAACCCTGATAACGCGAATCACTCTGGAACTCCGCCGTGACACTGCCGTCTTCCTGAACCGCGAATCGCAGACCCAGACCACCGCCATCGGCCGCACCGCACACAACACAGTGAGGGTGAACATCGCCACGAAGCCGCAGGTACGGCTCGCATGATCTGTCAGTGCGTACAGACATTGTCTCCCGCCTCAAGTCGGTCCTCGATATACGCCATCGCAATCGCCTCGGGATCTTCACCCATCGCGCCCACTACCACCTCGATGCCGGCCTGCTCAAACAGTACCCTCGCCTTCTGACCGATCCCACCTGCAATAACCACATCCGCTTTCTGATCATAAAGCCAGCGAGGCAATACACCCGGCTCATGCGGCGGCGGCGTCAGGTAGAAAGTTCGATGAATTCTTCTGCTCTCCCGGTCCATATCGATCATCGCCAGCCTGTCACATTTTCCGAAATGAGCACTGAATACATCACCCTGCATCGGAACCGCAATGCGTATAATCGACCCCGCCTTTGATTCCACCGGCACAGCTACCGCCTGGCTACCCTTCTGATCCGACGACACCTGATCGTTCATCCGCCTGATGATCGCCATGAATGCCCGACCCGCCGGACTCTCCTCTCCCCCATCAATAAACGGCCTGCCAGTATCGCCCGAAACGGTAACACCCGGGTCAAGCGGCACCTTACCAAGCAGCCGAACGCCCGACTCTTCCGCTAGCTTCTCGCCGCCACCCCGGCCGAACAGATCGACGTGCCGACCGCATTCCGGACAGGTAAAACCACTCATGTTCTCGATCAGACCCAGTATCGGCATCGAAAGCGCGCGGCAGAACGAAATGCTACGACGAACGTCAGCCACAGCCACCGATTGCGGTGTCGTCACCAGCACCGCTTGTGTATTATCCCCCGCCAACTGCGCGACACTCAGCGGCTCGTCTCCCGTACCCGGCGGGGAATCGATAATAAGACAGTCAAGCTCGCCCCACGCAACATCACTCAGAAACTGACGAATCGCCCCGTATTTCCTCGGACCTCGCCAGATGACCGGGTCCTCCGCTCGCTCCAGAAGCAAACCGATCGAAACAACCTGTAAACCCGGCATAACCCGGATCGGCTCAATTTCACCGGCCGCATTCACACATAACCGACCGCCATCCAGTCCGAACAGCGTCGTGATACTCGGCCCGTGAAGATCCACATCGAGCAAACCTACCGCTTGACCCGTAGCGGCCATCGCCACGGCGAGATTCGCAGCCACCGTGCTCTTGCCTACCCCGCCTTTCCCGGATAGTACCAGTAGCTTGCGCTTTACTCGTGACATACGCGATCGCAACACCAACTCATCGTTCTCATGCTGCGATTCGTCAGGACTGCCCGAATGAGAAACACCTTCATTCATCATGCTCTGTTTATCCTTTTCGTTATACTCCGACCGCTCCGTCATGATCTGAACTTACCAGTGACCGCTCCTGTCAGCACCCGACGCTATGACAAGCCGGTTCGACTTGAACTGCTCAACTGCTTCCGCGACCGTCCCGGTCGCACCGGTATAAACCGATATCCCACCGGCCTGAAGTGTAGCAAACGCCTTCGGCCCGACGTGGCCGGTGACGACCGCCTGCACACCCAGATCCGAAATCGTTTTACCCGTCTGAACACCCGCACCCTGCATCGCGTTCTGACCCGACGCATTATCCGCTACACTGTACTGGCCACTCTCCGTGTCATAAACAATAAAATACCTCGCCCGGCCGAAACGCGCATCTACAGACGAGGATAACTCGGCCCCTTCCGAAGTAATCGCTATCAGCATCGGCATCTCCTTGCAACATAACAAAGAAAAACTAATAGCAAGATTCATACCAGTACATCCTCACCACCCGATCAACCGTTTGAAACACAGAAATGACACGTGCTTACAACGCATAGTGAATACATCACCACCTCCACGCATTATCGATCAGCGTCAGAAATGTTGCATATTGCAATACTGTTTCGCTTGCTGCGGCCATCGGTACCCGGCGTATGGATCCCCAGTGATCTGATCTTCCTGTATAACGTACTGGTGTCAATCCCCAACTCACACGCCGCCTGTCTGCGATTGCCATGGCTGCGTTCCAGTGCACGGGTAATCAGAAACCGTTCCATCGAACGTAAACTCATCGCGCCGGCAACATCCCGGTCGTCACCGGCAATCTGTCGAAGCTCTGGCGGCAGATGATTCAATTCAATCATCCCGCCCCGGCAGAGTACAAACGCCTGCTCAATGATATTCTCCAGCTCGCGGACATTACCCGGATACGTATGGTTCATCAGCCGAGCCATCACCTCATCCGATACCCCCGCAATATTACGATTCTGCAACTGGTTGAACTTCAAAATCAGATGCCGCACCAGCAGAGGAATATCCTCGCGTCTTTCGCTCAAACCCGGCAACTTCAAATACACAACGCGAATACGATAATACAGGTCCTCGCGAAATCGCCCTTCACAAACAAGCTGAGACAAGTCTCGATTCGTCGCCGCAATGACCCGTACGTTCACCGGGATCGACTTCACGCTTCCCAGCGGCTCGACTACACGTTCCTGAAGCACCCGAAGCAACCTGACCTGCATGGCCGCTGATATATCACCGATTTCATCGAGAAATATCGACCCCCCGTCGGCAAGGGTAAATCGCCCGGGTTTATCACGACGCGCGTCGGTAAAGGCGCCCGCCTTGTGACCGAACAGCTCGCTCTCCAGCAGCGTATCCGGCAACGCCGCACAATTCACCGCAATAAACGGCTTCTTCCTGCGCGGCGAAAGGTTGTGTATCGCACGAGCAAATAATTCCTTACCCGTACCACTGGCCCCTTCTATCAGCACCGTACTGCTGCTGTCTGCAATCTGGGGAAGAACCTCGAACAACCGGCCCATCGCTGAACTGCACCCGACAATATCCTCAAAGGTATACTGCCGGGTAAGCTTTTTCTGTAACTCATGGACCTGCCTGAGGTCCTGGAAGGTTTCCACACCGCCGATCACTTCACCCCGGCTGTTCTTCAACAACGCCGTCGCAATACGAATCGGAACGCGTTCACCCTGATGATTGATGATATACGCCGTCGCATTCACAATGGGCTTGCCCGTATCCATTGTGCGGCGTAAGGCACAGTGTTTTTCACAGATATTGGCGCGAAAGACTTCACAACAGGTACTGCCCACCGCGTCCTGACGATCAACGCCGGTCAATTGCTCGGCCGCCTTGTTAAACGCCGTAATCCGCCAGTTCCGATCCACCGTAAAAACCCCCTCATTCAATGAATCGAGAATAACCGCCTCACGCTGCCGTGGCAGAGTGTCCTTTTCCATACAAATACCTTAACCTCTCAAATATTGCACATTGCATTATTTCATCCGCCGGCAAATATGTCAATCTGCAATGTTCAAAAATGGCGATGACCGAGATAAATATCCACAAGGTCATGAAAAACAAAAGATTACAAACCAGATTCCATCGATAGCACAACTGGTACATGATTTGAAGTGTGTCATTGTAATGAAGGTGGCGATAACGCATTGGCTTGGGCGGGTTTCACCGGTTTTCGATGTAGCCGGCGAAATCATGCTGGCCCGGATCGAACAGCGAACGGTGGTCAGCCGCAGGTTCATTGAACTGGCCTCGGAACACCCGGCCGAGCGGATCGCCAGACTCAAAGAAATGGAAGTCGATGTCCTGATCTGCGGCGCGGTCTCCCGGCCGCTGGAGGCCGCCATCATGAAAAGCGGGCTTCGCGTGATCGCCCGTATCTGCGGCGATGTGGATCAGGTACTCAATGCCTTCCTTGATAACGACGCCTTTCCCGATGACTTTCTGATGCCCGGCTGCTACCGACCCCGGCAACGCATCCGACGTCGACAACGTCAACGGCTAGGAAAACATCAGCGGAAAACAAAATGAATGCTTGTAACTCAAACAACACAAGAAAAGGAGATACATCATGCCAGGTGGAGATCGTACTGGTCCACAGGGAATGGGTCCGATGAGCGGACGTGGAATGGGTTATTGCTCAGGCAACGTCATTAAGAACTCGGAAAATAACGTCGACGCCGGTGGATTCGGACGTGGTTTCGGACGCGGACGCGGCGGACGCGGACAGGGGCAGGGAAGAAGACGCGGCGGGTGGCGAAACTGGTTCCCAACTTTCAATAACGACACCACCTCAACATCAACCGGCACTGCCGATGAGTTGACCAGATTGAAGGATCAGGCAGGACAACTTGAAACCAGCCTGAACGCCATTCGCCGGCGAATCGACCAATTGGAAGAAACTAACAACAAGGGATAACCCGACATCCCTTTTACCGGATTCAGGTGAGTGCCATGATGCGTATTGCAGTAGCCAGCGGAAAAGGCGGCACGGGCAAGACAACGGTAGCCTGTAACATGGCAGTTATCGCTGAACGTGCAGGCTATACCACGGCCTATCTCGATTGCGATGTCGAGGAACCCAACGGCGCTCTGTTCCTCCGCCCGCAGATAACGGAGACACGGCCGGTTCACGTCAGTATTCCCATGCTGATCCCCGAACGCTGTACGGGTTGCGGCCGGTGCGTAGATATCTGCCGGTATAACGCAATTACCCGCGTCAATCACCGCACGATCATCTTCCCCGAACTCTGTCACGGCTGCGGCGGCTGCCATTTGGCCTGTCCCAACGGTGCCATCACGGAAACGCACCGGCAAACAGGGACTCTCAGCCTGGGCGAGGCAGCGGGTATCCGCTTCATCCAGGGAACACTTGATATCGGCGAAGCGATGAGCCCGCCGGTTATCAGTGCCGTTCGGGACGCGGCGCCCGACGTCGAACGATTGGTTATCGACGCCCCGCCGGGGACTTCCTGCCCGGTCATCGAAAGTATACGTAATACCGATTTCGTCATACTGGTCACGGAACCTACCCCGTTCGGCCTGAATGATCTGAAACTGGCCGTCGAACTGGTTCGTATACTGCAACTACCTTTCGGTGTGGTGATCAACCGCGCTGGTCTCGATGATAACCCGACCGAACAGTATTGCCTGCACGAACAGATCGATGTGCTGGCTCGGATACCCGATGACCGCGTCATCGCCGAAGCGTACTCAAGAGGTGAACTGGCCGTTGATGCCATTGATTCCTACCGATCGATATTAACCCGGTTACTGGCCGGTATTGATCATGCAATCAATAAACCCGCCTTGTCAGGCTGAATGACACAGGCACTTCAGAACCGGTAAAACCGTGTACAGGTTGCCGGAAACAGGCAGGGAAATATGACAGTAACGATGAACCAGGCAAAGCCGAAAGAGAATTATTACGACAAGGTCAAGCCGAATGTACATCGGATGATCGGCCGGGAACTACGACTTGCCCGCGTTGTTATCGATCTGGGCTGCGGCTCGTGCGACCTGGTTCAATATCTCGCTCGTACGTATCACCAGAAAGTGACCGGCATCGATATTTCCGACTTGTGCTTCCCCAGGTCTCGACATACCCCCGACGGACACGCGTATCATTGTCTACGCAGAAATGCCGGACAATTAACCTCCATCGAAAATGGCGGCGTTGACGCCGTTGTTTCAATGTGGGCCTTTCATGAAATGGAACAACCCGATGCGGTCATAACTGAAATCCGGCGGGTGCTTCGGCGGGGAGGACAATTGCTCATTGTCGATTTCCCGAAAAACTCACTGGCACAAAAACTGTGGAATGAAAATTACTATACGCCTCACCGGATCAGGCAGATGCTGGAAAAACATGATTTCACCGAAATCCGCACCAGAACGATCAAGCGAGATCAGATCATGTGGATCACGGGACATAAACCCTGCACTGAATAGACAACAGCCATGATAACTCAAAATACAACTATGCAGACGTCGAGCAAGGAGAATGAATCGGCCGCCATCCCATCCATTTCGAGTGAAATGAAAGGTGAAAGAACAAAACCAGAGACCTCCGGCCAAACGGACAGGAACGCTTCAATTAAGGAGCTCGTGGTGATCAGCGGCAAAGGCGGCACGGGAAAAACCTCGATGGTCGCCTCGTTGGCGGCACTCGCTCCGCGGGTTGTACTGGCGGATTGCGATGTCGACGCCGCCGACCTCCACCTGATCATGGAACCGGTCGTCAATCGCCGAGAGGACTTTTCCGGCGGCCACCTGGCCCGCATCCGCAATGAAAGCTGCATCGGCTGCGGCCGATGCCGGTCACTCTGCCGATTCAACGCCATTCACTTCGGATCCAACGGCTATAACAACACGCGAAAGTCTCTGCACGTCGATCCGATCGCCTGCGAAGGCTGCGGCGTCTGCCACTGGTTCTGCCCGCAGCAGGCAATTGAAATGTACCCGGCAATCAACGGCGAATGGTACCTCTCGGAAACACGGCACGGGCCGATGGTCCACGCCAAACTGGGCATCGCACAGGAGAACTCCGGCAAGCTGGTCAGTCTCGTACGACAGGAGGCCAGGTCACTCGCCGACCGGCAGGGACTCGAACTGGTGCTGATCGACGGGTCACCCGGCATCGGCTGCCCGGTCATCGCCTCCATCACCGGCGCGGACCTCGCCCTGGTGGTGACCGAACCCACACCAAGCGGCCTGCATGACCTCCAACGCGTCGCCGGCCTCACGAAACATTTCAACGTCACAACGCTCGTCTGCATCAACAAATGGGACCTGAATCCCGCAATGACTTCGAAAATCGAGGAACTTGCCTTACAATTGAAACTCGAAGTCGTCGGACGTATACGATACGATCGTGCCGTAACCGATGCCCAGATTCGCAAACGCGCCGTCGTGGAATACCGCAATCTCGGTTGCGCCTACGATATCCACGAAACCTGGAAATCGATCCGCCGGTATCTACCCGCCGCTGAGGAGGCGAGGAATTGATCAGCCCCTACATACAAAGGATACGATCACGGGTCGGATCACGATGTCTGATCATACCCGGTGTACGTGCCGTTATCATCAACGAAAAAAAGGAAGTCCTGCTACAATATCGAACCGACGTCGAACGCTGGGGCCTGCCCGCCGGTACGATCGAAATGGATGAAACCGCCTTCGAGGCACTGACCCGTGAAGTGTATGAAGAAACCAGCCTGAAAATCCGCCAGGCCGAACCGATGGCTCTTTACTCCGGACCGGAGCAGTGGTTCCGGTATCCCAACGGCGACGAAATACAGGCTTTCTCGATCGCGTTCATCATACGCCAATGGTCAGGCCGTCCCAAGGCAGATGGAGAGGAAGGAACCGAGGTACGATTCTGGCCGATCGAAAAACCACCCGGCAATATCCTGCCCAATCACGCCAAAACATTGACTGACTATCAACACTACAGCGGACAATTCATGCTGTTACCCTGACTCTTTCAATAAAGGATTCCACATGACTTCGTTAACTGACCAACTTCTACAGGAATGGGAAAACCGTGAAGGCCCGGTTGTCATGGCGACAGTCAGCGAACAGGGCGTACCCAATATCATTTACGCCACCTGCGTCGCGGCGTTCGGCAAAGACAAGCTGGTGGTGGCGGACAACTACTTCGACAAAACCAGAAGCAATCTTAAAAACGGTAATACCAGAGGCTGCATCCTGTTTCGCACAAAAGAAGGAAAAGCTTACCAGGTGAAAGGCTCATTCACGTATCATCAGAACGGTGAGATATTCGATCATATGAAATCATGGAACCCGCAACAGCACCCGGGACATGCCGCCGCCGCCCTCCAGATCGAAGCAGTCTATTCCGGTGCGGATAAACTGGCCTGATTTCTCATCCTGACCTGCGAAAGGCACGCCATGGGCTGCATCTTCGGACCGGTACCATCACGCAGACTCGGCCGATCTCTCGGCGTTGATCTGATCCCCTGGAAAACATGCAGCTATGACTGCCTCTACTGCCAATTAGGACGGACAACCCATAAAACCATTGATCGCAAGGAATGGGTATTCCCCGATACCGTGCTCGATGAACTCACTAAGAAAATGGCAACGGAACCGGATTTCATCACGCTCAGCGGCTCCGGCGAGCCTACACTGTATGCTCACTTGGATACCCTGATCAGTCGTATCCGCGATCTGACCGATACGCCCATTGCCCTGCTCACCAACGGGTCACTGCTGTGGCAGAAAACACTTCGCCGTCAACTGATGGATCTGCATCTTGTCGTCCCATCACTCGACGCAGGTAACGAGGCCATGTTCAATACCATCAACCGGCCGGACCCGCGGCTGTCATATCAACAGATGCTCGACGGCTTGATTGCCATGCGCGAGGAATTTCAGGGCGACTACCAGCTCGAGGTTTTCCTGCTGGCCGGGTACAACGATACGGAAGGGGAAATCAACGACATCATCGACAAGGTCGAACTCATTCAGCCGGATCGCGTGCAACTCAATACCGCAACGCGCCCGACAGCGGAAAAGCATGTTGACAAAGTCGAATACGACCGGCTAACGGATATTGCTACCCGGTTCGATCCGCCCGCCGAGGTCATCGCGGATTACCGGCATGTCCATCGCCAGGGTGATTTCATCGCGGGACAGAACCACGTCCTGGCACTGCTGGAGCGCCGGCCGTGTTCCCTGGACGACATCGCCGCCGGACTCGGCATGCATCGCAATGAAGCCGTGAAGTACATCGAAGAACTCGACGCCGCCGGCCGGATCAGCAAGGAGTCATCGGGCGGCAAAACGTATTACAGCGGCAGGCACCACTGAACCCGCCGGTCGACTCGGACGCCGCCCTGACATTCGTCTGCCGCCGGGTAAAAGGCGATAGATTTTTGCTGTAATTTTAATTTTGATTCATCAAAATATTTGATTTGACAAGTATGCGTGATATGGATATCACAGGTGCACAATGTCTACCGCTACCGCCATCCTCGCCCTGGCCGCTCCGGTACTGCTCGCCGGTGTACTGATCGTTTATGCCCGTCGATGGAAGACGTACCACAAAAAGGAACTCGTCGAGGATGTGCTCAAACTCATCAGCGCCGGTGATCCGTACAATCAGCCGATCGGCATCGACCAGCTCGCCGGCGCACTGCGGCGATCGCGAAAGACCATGCTGCGAATCATGCAGCAGATCGAACTGATGGGACTGGTCGAATCACACGGCGGCGGGTTCCTGCTCACCGAGTCCGGCCGGGAACTGGCCGTCCATATCATCCGGGCACATCGACTGCTCGAACGATACCTCACCGACGATGCTCGCGTACCCCTTCACCGCGTTCATAACATCGCCGAACGGCAGGAACACCGGTTCACCGAGGAACAGGTCAAGGCACTGAACGAACATCTCGGGCACCCCGAAACCGATCCGCACGGCGACCCGATACCTGATACCGGCGGGTCGGTTACGCAGCAGCCGCGATTCCCGCTGACCGACTGGCCGCTGCACCAGCCGGCTCGCGTCGTGCACGTGGAAGACGAACCCACCCAAGCAATGAACCAGATACTCAAGGCCGGTATCGAACCCGGCAGTATCGTCACCGTCACGGAAAAGGACCAGGAAGGACTCCAGTTCGTTACCGACCGTCAAACCCGGCGGCTCGCACCGGCGGTCGCGGCCAATGTGCACGTCAACCCGGCGGGCCCGGCGGTGGAAACCGGTCTGACGCTCGAACGACTCTCCGATCTGCCGAAGAACATACCCGCATACATTGTCAGACTGGCAGATCAGTGCCGAGGCTTCACACGGAGACGACTGCTCGACCTGGGCTTTACTCCCGGTGCCGAAGTCCTCGCCGAACTCGACGCACCCGGACGAGCCTCCCGTGCCTACCGGATACGCGATACACTCATCGCTCTGCGAAGTGAACAGGCGAGACACATACTCATTACCATCAGACCCGATACCACGGCAGAGCAATAAACCCGCCGCCATAGAAAGGACCCGAGCTGAGCTGTTCGATCAACCAATCCTGTCACGCCTGCAACCGGAACGCCGGGCTGTACCAGCTCGGGCTGGATACCAGCCAATACAAATTCGTCGTCGCACTGGCGGGTAATCCCAATACGGGCAAATCGACGGTGTTCAACGCACTGACCGGCCTGCGCCAGCATACGGGCAACTGGCCGGGCAAGACCGTCACCCGCGCCGAAGGTGGATTCCATCACGATGGCACACGCTACAAACTGGTCGACCTTCCCGGCACATACTCGCTGCTCTCGGCGTCGACCGATGAGGAAGTCGCACGCGATTTCATCCTCTTCGGCCGGCCGGACTGTACCGTGGTCGTACTCGACGCCACCGCGCTGCAACGCAACCTGAACCTCGCCATCCAGGTCATGGAAATCACACCCCGCGTGGTCCTCTGCGTGAATCTTATGGACGAAGCAAGGCGTAAGGGCCTGAAAATCGATATCGAACGACTTGCCATGGAACTCGGCGTACCCGCCGTCGGGTGTGCGGCCAGAAAGCGGGAAGGGATCGACGAACTGATGACACGTATCGCCGACGTCGCCGCCGGACGTCTACTGCCGGTACCGAAACTACCGCCGACACCACCGAAACTCAAGGCTGCTATCGACCGGGTCATGACGACTCTCGAATCAATCATCCCCGGCCTGCCCAACGCACGATGGATTGCTTACCGACTACTCGAAGGCGATCACCGTATCCGGCTGGCGATCGAAAACGGCTCGATCGCTGACATGATGAAGAACAGCCATTCGCCGGGAAACTGATATGTCGACCGATACGAAAAACAAAGTCCAAGACGCCCTCAACCAGGTGGATACCATGCGCAGGCATATCGGCGAGGAGTTCCGTGACGAAATCGTCGCTGATATCTACAACCACGCCCGTCACGTCGCCGACCAGGTCGTTACCCGCGGTCAAGCCGCGGGCTGGCAGCTCGAAGAGAAGCTCGACCGGCTGATCACACACCCGATCTGGGGACTGCCGCTCATGCTCGTCCTGCTGGCGATCGTCTTCTGGATCACCGTCTCGGGCGCTAATATCCCCTCCGCATTCCTCGCGGGCCTTCTCATGGAGGAAGGCGGGCTCACCGGCTGGTTCAATGAATACATCGGCACACACGCGCCCGCCATGCTGCAGGTCAGCGGCTACGAGCTACTGCATCAGTTCGCCGGGTTGATTCATTTACCCGAATGGGTCAGCGGCCTGCTGATCGACGGGATTTACCTCTGCCTGGCGTGGGTGATCTCCGTTATGCTGCCGCCCATGGCGATCTTCTTTCCCATGTTCACCCTGCTCGAGGACCTCGGCTACCTGCCCCGCGTGGCGTTCAACCTGGACTGGATGTTCAGCCGGGCGGGCGCCCACGGCAAGCAGGCGCTGACTATGGCAATGGGCTTCGGTTGCAACGCCGCCGGCGTCACCGCCTGCCGGATCATCGATTCGCCTCGTGAGAAACTCCTGGCGATCATGACCAACAACTTCATGATCTGTAACGGCCGGTTCCCGACCGTAATCGCGATCGCGACGATTATGGTCGCCGCCTCGGCCCCGGCGGGGCTGACCTCGCTGGTCGCGGCGATGACCGTCGTCGGGCTGGTCCTGCTGGGTGTACTGTTCACCTTCCTGGTCTCATGGGCCATGTCGGGTACCATTCTCCAGGGCGAAGCGTCGGCGTTTACACTCGAGCTGCCACCTTATCGCAGACCGTCGATCCTGAGGGTCATCTATACTTCCATCATTGACCGAACGATCTTCGTCCTCGCCCGCGCCTGTATCGTCGCCGTCCCCGCCGGAGCGGTGATCTGGATCGTCGCCAACGTCAGCATCTCGGGACAGTCACTGGCCGAACACCTTACACAATGGCTCGATCCGCTCGGCTGGGTCATGGGCCTGGACGGCGTGATCATCCTCGCCTATATCATCGCCATTCCCGCCAACGAAATCGTCATGCCGACTATTCTCATGCTCTACATGAAAAACAATATCATGATCGAACAGGAAGGCGCTGCACTCGGTGCTGTTCTCCAGGCCAATGACTGGACACTGCTCACCGCGGCCTGCCTGCTGCTGTTCTGCCTGCTGCACAACCCTTGCGGCACGACTATCTGGACCATCTGGCGCGAAACACGAAGCGTCAAATGGACCATCATGGGCGCGATCATGCCGCTGCTGCTGGGAATAGCGGTCTGCGCCTTGATCGCCGGTATTGTGCGAATCACCGCGTAGGTCCGGGCAGCTCCGCTGCCGGACACCCGTTTCACAACCAAATAACCAGATGCAATGGTAATACCATGCCTGTCCGTGCCACCGTGTAAAAAACAATCCCGGCCGCGGTTGCGGCCGGGATGTTCGATGTAAGGCTGATTCACCTGACCCTGATTCAGTCTATCACCGGCTTGACGCGTTGCCGGATATCAGAACCAGGTAGTCATCATCATTACTTCCTGCGACGCAGCAGGCCGATCAGACCACCCAGACCCAGCAGGGCGAGCGTGCCGGGTTCCGGCGTATCGGCCGTAACCGGGGCCGCTTCAGGGATGTAGCTGGTCTTGCCGTAATTGGCCAGCAATGCCGTCAGATCGGGGGCATTGGTGATACCATCGCCATTGAAGTCAGACTCGCTCCACTTCGACCCACCGTGGACCATGCCGTAGGAGGCCAGAAGCGCGGTCAGATCGGGAGCGTTCACGGCTTTATCAAGGTTGGAGTCACCGATGGACGTATCAAGAATCATCAACAGTTCGTTGACGTCGTCCTGATCGATCACCATGTTGCCGGTCAGATCGCAGCTCAGGTCAAGACCCACGGCCTGATCCAGGTCGGTGAAATCGCCGTCGACGTAAACGTCGTTGTGCTTGATCATGTCCTGCAGGTAATCGATATCAGCATCGTCGATGACCTTGTCACCAGTCGGGGCATAACCCGGCATGGTGTCGGATGCGGCGTCTTTGATATCGCCGCGGGCATCGCCGGCTACGTGAGCAGCGCCGGTCGCTTTGCTGACATTGAACAGGTTGCCGTTGCCGCCCTGGGCAGCATCAGCGACGTCCATGTCAATGTAGTTCTGCTTGATGTTGATCGCGGTACCACGCACGAACAGACCATCGGCGGCCCATTCCATATCGGCTTCGTTGAAGTTGCCGTCGCCGTTGGCATCGAGCTGCAGTTCGAGGCTCTGGTTCGCATCCAGAACGCCGCGGTTGGTGCGGTTGCGGTAGCAGCGGACCAGTTCGCTGATGTCCGAAGCATTACGCGAGCCGTCGCCGTTGGCGTCGAACTGAATCTTGTTACGCTCGGCCACTGCATTGCCGATGGCCATGGTGGAGCCGTAAGTGACGGCAGCGCCGCCGTTGGTCACGTAGTGACCGGTACCGGCGCCGGGCTGACCGGCATCGGTGAAATCGAACGGATTATCATCACGTTCCGGAACCTTGCCGTAGCTGACGGTACCGTAGGTGGTGGGAATGGCCGTGGTCGGCAGAACTGAGGCATCCTGCAGAGCGGTCACTTCCTGCGGGTTGGTGACGAACTGGCCGGCGTTATCGTTCGCCGGGTTACCGTCGCCGTCAACGCCCACGTTCGGGACCTTCTGGAGTGCTTCCTTGAGTGAATAGTTTACCGCCAGGAACTGGCCGGGGGTACCCGCCAGGTCGACCGGGTCGCCGGCACCCTGGACGTACTGCACGAATTCACTCACACTGGCCTTCATGTTACGCAGGTAATCACGAGCGGCATGGTTCTGCATCGGCTTGCCTTCGCCGTTACCAACTTCCCACGGAGCGAGCAGCGTGATATCGGGGATATTGTCGCCGTCGGTATCGATTTCGTAGCTACCGATATCGCCGTTTCCGTCGTAATCAACGTCTTCATAGAACGGGTTGCCGACAGTGGCGAACGTTTCGGTGCCGCCGATCTGCCAGCCGGTATTGTCGTCGCCGTTGAAGATCACGTTGTTGCCGGAAGCGGAAGCCACGGCGTTCATCACCGGGCGGACATACGCGGTACCAGTTGCGCCGGCGCTGTCGTTCATAACATTCAGGATTTCGTACTTGCCGGAGGTCGCGTCAGCACCGCAGCGGCTGCTGCCGACGATACCGGTGTAGCCGACTGCCATACGGCAGTTCTGGATGGTGCCTTCCATACGGCTCGAGCCGCCCTTGGTGTCGGGCAGGAAATCGTGGCCGATGGTGTCATAGATGTTCTCGTACACGCCGGGTGACGTTTCGACTTCAGCGTTCTTGTCGGAATAGTTTTCACCGCGGCCCCAACTGGGGTCGATACCGAGTGAGTTCATACCGCCGTTACGTGTACCCGAGCCCGAGTCACGTGTGGTGGCGATCAGGTTCTCACCGGAGGGCATACGGCCGGTAACGTACAGGTGCTGCAGTTCCGTCTTCTTGACATTGCCGGTCCCGCCACCGACGGCTGCGCCGTGGTTGGCGATGATGCCGATCGGCACCCAGGCGACTTCGGTATCGAAGACCTGGTAGTCGGGATTCGTGCCGGTGGTGTTCAGCACCGGTCGGCCGGTGTGAGCAGCGTCGTAGCTGCTGGGATCGAGGCTCTTCAGGCCGTTGCTCTTGCCCTGCACCGTTGCGGTCGGGTTGGTGCCGTAACCGGCTGAGGCCGGGGGCTTGTTCCACGCACCACTTGAACTGGTGTCTTTAACGAACCAGGTAGTCGGCACGTCCATGACGGCGATTTCAACACGCACGTCATTGCTGTTGCCGCCGGGAACCGGGTCGGCGGGCTGGTTGTAGGCGTTGGCGCCGTCGCCCCAGGTACCACTGACCGCACCGTGCGTGTTGTTACTGGGATACCAGACATTACCGGGGTACGTGGTCTGGGTCTCAGTCATGTAGCTCTGGTTCATGTAGGGCTCTTCGCCGATGGACAGATCGTCCGTCGCGGTGGCCATATAGGCACCGTCCCAGTACTGAACCATTTCGGCCAGGCCGTTGCCTGAACCGTGGCCACGGTACTGATAAGCCCACCACGGCCCGGGGCCGCGGGTGCCGGAAACCTGGTTGACCAGCGCCGAGCTCGAGCTGGCCTTGGTCTGGGTCAGATCATCCTTGGCGTACAGTGGCTGGCCGGTGATCAGGCCGTCGCCGTCCACGTCGATGAAGTCATTGGTGCTGGCTTCCGTGGGGAAGAAATCCTTGAACAGTGTTGCACCGGAGATATTGAAAACCTGTTCCTGCTGCTGTGCGAACGCACCGCCGGCCGTCAGGCTGACGATGATCGCTGCGACTAACGTTACTTGATGCAATTTCATTTGCGATTCTCCCTGAAATTGACTTTTTTAAAATTCACGTACAACTTTGTTTACTGTCACATTTGCAGTCACAATCTACGTCTTCTACTGATCCGTCCGAGACGGACTTTTCATAACGCAGTTTGATCGTTTCGTATTTTTCGACTTGCGTTTCTCAACACCATGTATTCACAAGCAATACATATTTCAATTTTTCCGTACTGGCATTGTGTTACTGTTCGCATCACCTCCTTGACAGCCGGTAGAAACGGCCATGTAAAACAGTGTCCACGATTCCCGGAACTTACACGCTGTGTAGCGATATTGTGAACCCCTCGCCACAGGGGCCGTCGTCGTCGAATTTAAGCATTTCCAATGTCAGTTCTCGGCGTGTACTTTTCCACTGCCGATTGTTTTTTGCTATTTCCGTATCCATCAATCTGACCGGTACCTGATAAAATACGCAATTAGATTGATTTTCCAAATTATCAAAAAGATTGTCTTTTAATCATTGCAAGGGCCATAACGATTATCATAAACTTCATTTCTTCCGGAAAGAGTGTAAAACGCTGTTCCCCAATCTTCATTAACACCCTTCTCCCTGCATGGTGGATTTACAGTTTCTGAAATATTTTTTCTTTCAACATGCCCATCCGTATAAAGAAAATTCGTGTTTCCTCCCCACTGACCACTTCCACCGGGATGATGCCTTCCCACGGCATTCAATGGGTGTGCATTTTCGAGAAGAAAATCCCCAGGATCGCGATCATCATGCACTTCGCCATGGAGAAGATCATCCCACGTGTGGGTCGTCACCTGGAAACTATCCGGGAAACCTACTGTTGCAAGTCCCCCTTTACCCATATGAGTGTCTCCGGTAGGATTTTTATGTGGTGTAATCGGCCTGTGGCTCTTCAACTCACCATTTTTTTTCATGATCATGTAATGGTCTGCATGCCATTCTGTCGCCAGTATTACTGTTGAACTGATAGCACTATCTCTTGCAAATACAAACCGTTTGTGATTAAGGGCAGACTGTTGAATTTTTCCATTCGCCTGCATGAAAAACTTATTTCGCGGCATAATCGCACAATTTGCAGTATATGCGCAATAAGGCGCCTGACGATCAACGACCGAGCCGGTACAGGTACTGATTTGTCCAGATTTTAAATGTTGAGGCTCAGGGCAGGTTGCCGGATGACCACCCATGTCGATGGCGGGGCACTTGAATGAATCTTCATGTACATTTCCGCTACTGAAAAGGTAATAAGTCCAATGGGCATAACCCTTATCTGGTTCAAAACCCATCAACTGGTCTTCCCAGTTCCAATCCCCATTATCAGGGTTATTCGGGTAAACATAACTCGGTGGATGATAGCCGTCATAAGCTTGGGTATACATCATTTCCGCCTGTCCGACGGACCGCAGGTTCCCTGAGCATTTCATGGCCTGTGCTTCCTGTCTCGCCCGGCCGAGTGCCGGCAGAAGGATACCGATGAGCATGGCAATAATTGAAATCACGACCAGTAGTTCTATCAGTGTAAAACCGCGATTACGTCCTTTAATTACACCTGCTGACGACTGATACGTGATTTTAAAGGCCATATTACTACCCTTGTTTACCTGGTGCTGGGAAGAAACCGAACGAGTGAAAATTGTAATGAGGCTTGATTGCCCTTGTGTAAGAAGACGGTCAGCATGAAGTTAGAAAGCGGTTAATTTAGAATTAAGAAATGATTAACCGTGCAAGCCGTGTTAATTGCGATCAGTTTGACTTCCGTGTATGGAATGTTCCGCCTGTCAGTACTGCAAGCGATATCAGCGATATCAGCGATAACAGCGATGTCAGCGAATAATCCATCTGCTCATCGCCACGTTCGATTGCTTTATCTTGAAAGGTAATACCCCACCCTTGCAACCATGTAAACGCTACTCCTCACCCACCGTTACCTTCTGCATCACATCGCCCTGGCGGATAGCGTTAACCACATCCTGGCCTGCGATTACCCGGCCGAAGACCGAGTGCTTGCCGTCGAGCCATGGTGTGGCGACGTGGGTGATGAAAAACTGGGAACCGTTCGTATTCGGTCCGGAGTTCGCCATGGACAATACACCCGGCCCATCGTGCTTCAGATCGGGATGAAATTCGTCCTCGAACTTGTAACCCGGCCCGCCCGTACCCGTACCCAGCGGGCAGCCGCCCTGGATCATGAAATCCGCAATCACACGATGGAACGTCAAGCCGTTATAAAAACCCTCGGACGCCAGCTTCTCGAAATTCGCGACCGTTCGCGGCGCTTTATCCGCATACAGCTCGAGCCTGATCGTTCCTTTATCCGTTACTATGGTCGCCACTTTCATCGATTTCGCTTCCTTTCTGCTGGTGTCTTCGTTAACTTCCGCCGTGGTCCGATTCTGCCGGCTGACCTGCTCGCTGTTTTCACCGGCCGCCGCTGCCTGGCCGCCGTCCTGCCGCGTATTGTTCGAACTATGCTTCTTCTCCATCGCCTGGCCGCCTGTCTGCTGCTGCTCACAACCTGCCTGCATCGACATGACAACCGCCAGATAAACCAGCACCACACCTGCTCTCATCATAACTCGCTCCATGGCCGTCACCTCATCGTTAACAGTATCGCCATCGCCGACAAACAGAAGTCGTCATTGTACAAAACTTAACCAAATCCTGCCCCACCCCACCCCCCCCCCCCCC
>CAYRND010000046.1:0-26118 GCA_964425365.1 uncultured Phycisphaeraceae bacterium | reverse complement strand
CGATGTCAAGTCCATCGACGTAAAAATTCATCCGCTTAGCTTAACACCTATGGCCTATATGGGGGTCGAGCGTGTTTTATGATTCATCGGGTTTTTGCAGTGGATTACCGGCGACATCGGTAGGCGCGACGGCGGGTGAATCGGATATGACGACCGGGCCGGGCTTTTCCTTTTGCCAGGATTGGTTTCGTATCAGCTCGCGAGCGGCTTGAATACCCGTTGTGGTGGCCTGCTGATCGCTATTATGTGCCGGAGCCTGATACTGCGTCCGGGCGGGTTTGTGTTCTTCCTGGAACAGGTGGATCGTTTGCGTGGGAAAGGCGAAACTGACACCCAATCGATCCGCGAGTCGGACGATATCGACGAACATCCGTTCGCGTTCACGCAATTCGGTAGACCAGTCCGGTACTTCATGAAAAATATAGAGCAGGATATTCAGGCTGGACGGGCCGAACTCGTTGAAATAGACCTGGTAATAATCTTTACGCGTATAGGGATGGCTGCGAACCAGTTCGCGAATGCCTTCGACGAAAGCGATCATCCTGTCGGGCGGGGTATCGTACTGGACACCGATCATCGTCTTCCACCGCCGGTATCTACGTCGGCCGTAGTTATCGACCGTAGCTCGCACCAGGTTCGAGTTGGGCATAGTGACCTGTGAGTTATAGAACGTACGGATCCGCGTGGAGCGGAATCCGACCTCCTCGATAATCCCTTCGTGCCCATCGACCACGACCCAGTCGCCGACGTCGAACGGCCGGTCGAGCAGGACAGCGATCGAGCCGAAGAAATTCTCGACGGTATCCTTGGCGGCAAACGCCAGTGCGAGCGAGCTGATACCCAGACTCGCCAGCATGGGGCCGATGGGGATATCAAGACTCTGCGCGATATAGATCACGCCGTAGATGACAATGAATATCTTGACGGTTTTCCGCAGAAGCGGGATCAGCACATCATCGAATCGTGTTTTCGTTCTGGCTGCCTTTGTGATCAGGATTTCCGCCACCAGATCGGTCAGTCGCCAGGCGGCAAGAGTAGCGGCTGCGATAGCGAATATAACGACAGCGGCATGAATAATATCAAACGCCATTCGTCCGGTCAGTCCGAGCAGTTGAATCAGCATCAGCCACAGGATAGACGCCGCAAGCAGGCCGATCGGCCGGATGGTCCGTTTCGTGTTTTCGGCATTGACCGTGATTCTGCTGCGTACGGCAATCCGCGTCACAGTCAGCATCAGTATCAGGCGAACGATCTGATCGACGACGACACCCGCCAGTACTGCCAGGAAAATGCCGATCCACTGCCAGTACTTGATATTGATGAGTTTGTTAGCAACGAGGTAATCGGGCAAAAGAGATTCAAGCTGGTCAATCATCGTTCGGCCGGCGACCAGGGGAAGGTGCTCCATCTGCTTGTAAAGTCTGGGGACGGCCGCCACTGTCTGAGAACTGAACTGCCATAATCCTGAATCGTTTTGACTGATGACAATCCGGCCGGAGAGTGATCCGACCTGGCCGACGAGTGCATCATGAAACGGTTTTCGCGGAAAGAAGGTGTAGTGATCCAGCCCGGTACGACTCATATCGGCGGTATCAGGAATCCCGGCGACCCGGACATATTCGATGCGGTTGATCAGGCCGTATAACTGATCGGCCAGTTCTTTCTTATCATCTTGGTCAAGCGGTCCCATCTGTGAGAAGTCCATGCAGTGAAGAGCCTGTTGATAGGCGTTCGGGTCTTCCCACCGGTCGACCATGGCTTTAAGAAACAGCTTCATGACCATCCGCGGACTGTTCAAGGTCGCCCCCTGGTCGGCGGAGGCGGTCTGACCATCCCGAGCCGCATCGGCCGATGAACGCTCTGTCGCCTGGTCAATGAGCTGCAGTTCCTGGCAACAGGCGGAATGGGCAAAAAACAGAACAGCGATCCAGCCGCAGACTAAGAGCGTTCCTGAATATTTCATCGTTCCAGTTTACCGGTATTGGTGTTTCTGATCGTCCTATTGCCTGTGTATGACTCGCACATTCCGACGCCCGTCATCGTGCGTCTGCTTTCGATCGGGCGAATCGCTGAAATGCCCGCCGTGCCGAGAGACACCTGCGACCAGATTCGCCATCACCAGAAAAACCGAAAGCAGAATGAAGATGAACAGGCCGACAAGGATCGCAGACAGCGTAAGCAGTGCGAGCGGTACAACCACCACCAGGATAGCGGCCGTAATCGCGGCCTTGACCACCCATGAAGGCTGTCGTTCCACCCGGCTGTACCACGGTCCGAAAGTCGGATGCTGCCTGATATACACACGCCACATGACAATAAATCCTAGGCGAAATATCGGATTGAAACAAATTTTGTGCTAAACCCATACATGGCAATTATTAACGCAACCACTTCTCTTGTCCGATTCGACCGCCGTTTTCCAGCCTGCTCTTAAGTCATCCAGAGAGGGTGTCGATACCTGATAGTAGAATCCTGTACGGAGAGGAGAAGGAGCGTTATGTCTCAACTTCAAAGCGAATCGAATCTACCGGAAGACCAGGGTCAGGAAGTGGCCGTCGACAACAAAGTCGACGAAATTGTTCAGACCGCGGTCCAGGAAATCAGCCACATCGCAACGTTGCCTGAAGTAACGATGAAGATTATTCAGCTTGTGGAAGATCCCGCCGCGACTGCCCAGGATCTGAACAAGGTGATCACCAACGACCCGGCACTGGGGGCCAGGATTCTGAAGGTCGTGAACTCGGCTTTCTACGGACTCCCCGGGCAGATCGGCTCGATCAACCGTGCGATCGTGCTGCTGGGATTGAATGCGGTGAAGAATATCGCGATCGCTGCCAGTCTTGCCAAACTATTCCGAGGCGGCCGGATATGCCCCTCGTTCGATGCCCATGACCTCTGGAACCATTCCATTGCGTCTGCGACGAGTACACGCTTACTAGCGGACAAGATCGGCCTGGGTCTGCCCGATGAAGCGTTCCTCGCCGGCCTGATCCACGATATCGGCATCATGGTTGAAATCCAGGCCAAGCGTCCGAAATTCGTCGAGGTCATGGACAAACTCGATTCCGATGCCATGCTCTTCATGCGTGAGGCGGAAACGGAAGTGCTCGGGGCCAACCATGAGCAGTTCGGCGCCGGACTCTGCCGCCTGTGGAAATTCCCCGCCAGTTTCGCATACGTCACCGGATTTCATCACCATCCGCTCGATCTACCGGAAGGCAACCGAACCCTCGCCTGCCTCGTGCATATTTCCGACATCATCGGAGCCAGGCTGGGCATCGGATTCACACGTGAACTGGAAACCGAAGAAATCAGTTCCGCCATCATGCAGCAACTGAACCTGACCAATGAAATGATCAAGGATGTGATCGAGCAGCTACCAACTGCTATTTCGGATACCCAGTCTGTATTTTCCGCTTCCGGATAACGAAACCGCACAGCCGCCGGCGGGTACGACTCCGCCGCGGCATGACGCTGCTGATTTAAGCGTCTCTCTTTTCCCTCCGGGCGACGATTCGTCTGAATCGTCGCCTTTTTTATCGGGTATCGGCATTACCTGATCATGCTGACAAGCCGGCCGCTTCGGCGTCTATTTCAATGCTCAGGGTCATCCCTATCCATTCAACTGGCATACGGTTACAACCGACAATAATTATAAAAGCGAGCAGGAGCACGGAGGGAGTGAAAAACACATGAAACATATTGGGGGGATATCCATACTCATGGCGGGCACGGTTCTTGCGACAACCGTTACCGTCCGGTACGCAACCAGCGGTCTGACGACGAGTTCCGCCTTCTTCGGCCACTCCGGCGCTGATGGCATTTCAACACACCCCTCACGTGATACAGGCCGGCTGCTGAAAATCGATGATCTTGCGAATTCCGAAAAGCCGGTGAGAATCCCTCCCCAGGAGGCGTTTAATTTACAATTATACCCCGGGAATTACGACATACGCCCTGTTTATGAACCCCCTCGGCCGACGGCGAATTTCCCGTTTGATTTTGATATGGCCTTCGCAGATTTGTTCAATGACGGCAAAAAACAGAACACACACACGATTTCTCAATCAACAGCGGATCATGATTCGCCGCCTTCTCAGCCGTTTGTCAATCTGCTGACCGATGATTCCGCGGAACCTTATCACCACTTGAAACAACAGGCATCCGACGACCTGATTGAATACATTGATTCATCAGCAACCGGCCCGGCAGCTTTTCCGCCGGCTGATAATACATGGTATCCATCGGCGCTACCCGAACCGGATTACGATGAAACCGATTTAACCCGAAACGCATTGGCGCAGACAACCGGGTATACCTCGGCCGCCGCGGTTGAACAGGTCTTTTACAATCCACGGGGGCGCACTCAGGTCAGCGGCCATATGCTGGTTGTCGACGACAATCAACTGAACCTGACCGGTAAGCGGTCATTGAACATTACCGACGGCGGCGAAGTCTTTCTTACCGGTTCACTCGCCGTGGATTCGCCAAACGCTTTTATCATCGACGGCAGCGGTTCTTCGGCGCATATCGCCGATCAGTTGGTCGTGGGAAACAAATCAGGCGGCAGCCTCATGATATCCAGCGGGAGCCGGGTCAAAACAAACGGCCTCGATATCGCTGTTACAAATACATCGCAGGGTGAAGTGACTGTCACCGGCAGCGGCTCGATTTTGTCGGTTAACAACGACGTCAATATCGGCCAGGCCGGCTCCGGCGTACTCGAACTGCGAGATCATGGACAGTTGAACGTCGGTCAAAACGTCAGAATCAACCAGAACGGTACCCTGCTGCTGGTCGACAACGGCCAGGTACAGGCGAAACAGATCGATGTACTCGGTGGACTGTTGAAAGGCTCAGGACGCATCACCGCGAATGTCATCAACACCGGACGGCTCGATATCGGCAATTCCATCGGCCATATCGTCATCGAAGGCGACTACGAGCAAAGCGGCGTGCTCGAGGTGGAAATCGATACCAACGGAAACATCGACCTGCTCGAAGTCACCGGCCAGGCGACCATCACCGGCGACCTGGATATGATCTTTCTCGACGACATTCTGCCGACCTACGGTGAACACCTCACCTTTCTTCAGGCCGGCAATGGCGTTAATGGTCGTTTCGGCACGATTGACGGCCTGGATATCACCGAGTTCCTGTGCTGGGGCGTGACCTATGAATCCGATGCCGTTTCAGTGGCTTATGCCCTGCTCGGAGACGCCAATCTGAACGGCCGGGTCAACCGGCAGGACCGCGATATTGTCGAATCGTTTATGGGTTATACCACCCCGGTGGGGCGCAGTGAAGGCGATTTGAACAGCGACGGTATCGTGGACCAGCTCGACTATGATATGGTCACAGCCACCTGGCGAATGCGATTCACTCCGGACATGGCCCATATCCCTGAACCTTCAACCAGCCTACTGATGCTGTGTCTGGTTACGCTCGTCATCCGTCACCCGACCGGCGGAAGATATAAAGCTGTCTAAATCTTTACTTATCCGGAACGGGTTCATTATCAATCGTGTTTCCTGTTATCATTTTGCGTTTGCAGTTATCCGAAAGGAATCCGTTCATGACAGTAACCGGCAAACCGAAGAAAATCGTACTGGCGTATTCCGGCGGCCTGGACACTTCCGTGATTCTGCCGTGGCTGAAGGAGCGGTACCCCGGCGTCAGCCTGGTCGCCTTTGCCGCGGAACTCGGCCAGGGCGACGAATTGAAGGGAATCGAAAAGAAAGCGTATGAAAGCGGAGCCGATGAAGTCGTCATCAAGGACCTCCGGAAAGAGTTCGCCGAACAATATTGTCTTCCCCTGCTGCGAGCGCATGCGACCTATGAAAGCGATTACATGCTCGGCACCTCTATCGCCCGGCCTCTGATTGCGAAGCATCAGGTTCTCGTAGCGAAGAAAACCCGTGCCGACGCCGTGGCACACGGCGCCACGGGCAAAGGCAACGACCAGGTCAGGTTCGAAATGACCTACATGGCACTGAACCCGAAACTCAAGATCATCAGTCCGTGGAAGGACCCCACATTCGAGCTGACCAGCCGGGAGACGGCGTTGGAATACGCCCGCCGGCATAAGATACCCGTCGATGCCAGCAAGCGGAAAATCTATTCCCGAGACCGAAACTTATGGCATATTTCCCATGAAGGCGCCGAGATCGAAGACCCGTCGAACGAACCTCGCCCGGACTGTCTTGTTATCTCCGTGCCTGCTGAAAAAGCGCCCAACAAAGCGGAATATATCGAGCTTGAATTCAAGCAAGGTCGTCCCGTGGCTCTCGACGGGCGGAAAATGGCGGGTCATGAACTGATCCAGCGGCTCAATACGATCGGCGGCCGGCATGCCGTGGGACAGGCCACACTGGTCGAAAACAGGCTGGTGGGTATGAAATCGCGCGGCGTGTACGAAACCCCGGGCGGCACGATCCTGTACGAAGCCCATAAAGCTCTGGAACAACTGTGCCTGGAGCGGGAACTCTATCATTGTAAACTCCAGCTTGCACATCGTTACGCTGAACTGGTGTACTACGGCCAGTGGTTCCATCCCCTGCGAGAAGCGTTGCAGGCGTTTTTCGATCAGGCAAATGAGGTGGTAACCGGCCAAGTCAGAGTTAAACTATATAAAGGCCGGGCGCAGGCGGTATCCGCGAACAGTCCACTGAGTCTGTATGATACGGAACTGGCCGGTTTCGCCATGGCGCATTACGACGTTACGGCGGCGAGGGGATTCATTGACCTGCTCGGCCTGCCAATGAAAATCCGCGGCATGAAGCAGAAGCCGAAATGTGAATAGATGGATACAATCAGATAGGCAGCCGCAATAATCGGATTCAGGTTGATATGCAATGATCTGTCTTGAACACGCTGACAATTCGCTCATGGTGATCCAGCAGGACGCACACGCCGCCGGTTGCGGCGAACTGGCCGGACGATGGCTGAAACCATCGGGTATTCCCGATCCCATCTGGCCTCGTTTCATTCAGGCGGTCCGCGAGCATGACGCCGGCTGGTCGCAGTGGGAGCGTAAGCCGCAACTCGATACACGAGGCAAACCGTATTCGTTTATCGACCTGCCCAACCGGGATCACATCGCCGTCTGGAAAGCCGGTATCCACCACCAGGCGGAAAAGGACATCTACGCCGCTCTGGTGGTCGCATTGCATGCACGGTGGCTCTTTACCCATATCGCCGACCCATGCGATGAGGATATCGCGGCGTCTCAGCAGTTCATCGCGGAAATGGATGATTTCGTCGACTGTAGTCTGGACAAACTGACTGCCTCCGGCGACATTGCGGAACGGCAGGCGATCGAACCGTCGAATCTGACTATTGTCCGGCGACTGCTTGCTTTTCTCGACCTGCTCAATCTCATGCTCATCGGCGGACTGACCTGGCGCCAGTGGGGGCAACGGATGCAGTTCGGCGAACACGTGGAATCGTTATGGCTCGTGCCTGAAAACGGCCACCATGATCGCTCGACCGGCAGCGTCGCCATCAAGCCCTGGCCTTTCGAAGGCGAATCGTTTGTCCTGAATATTCCGGCCCGAACACTCGGGCGAAGAACATTCGATGACCTGCGGCAATTCCATGAATACCTCGAAGCCTCGCAACCGTTAACACTTCAGTTTGAAATCAGGCCGGGCTGAAACAGTAGAACCGGACGATTTACCATCCTTCTCCTGCTGTGATAATCCGCCGAATCACCACTGATCATCCTTTTCGTACCCCATTTGTATCAAAACGTCACCGAACCGCTCCCGGAACGCCTGCTTGTGGCGCTCGGTGAAATAATCGCGCCACTTGCTCGCTTGCCGGGAAGAGACATGTTCCATCTTCTCAAGCTGTCTGTCGGATTTACTGCTGATATCATACAGCGATGCCACGTGCATGGCGGACCGCATCTGTGGTTCTGTAAAATCCAGGTATTGGAAAATCGCCTGAAACGTGCCGTTATAGTCATTCATCAGGTCTTCGTATTTCAATTCGAGGACATCATCCCGTCCACCCGGCCAGGTCAGCATATTCTCTATCGTCCAGGCACCGTAATGCTCCATTTCAAACATCAGTCCGTCGTCCTGTGACAGAGTCAGCAGATTCTGTTGATAAGACATGTTGTTCAATGATTCAAGGTATCGTGTTTTCCATACTTCATCATGATGCTGCTGTGAACGGGGCACTTTTGGAAACCGTACAGGCGGGTCCGGATTCAGTTCCGTATGGACACACCATTTCTCCGTCGTCCGGCGATGGTACAGATAACCCGAGACAATGATATCACGGGGATCACGGATCATGCGAACACCTCTGAAGGGAAGCTCGAATAAGGCGTGATCGAAAAGGGAATGGCAGAAAAAAACAACATCACAATGAACCGGAGCCTGTTTCCGCATACCCAGCAGGTGTTGAAACTTCCAGCCGTTGACCTTGCTCAGATCACGGAAAATACCACCGAAGAAGGCCGAACCGGCTTTGTGATAGCAGAAGATGAAGATGGGGACATCCAGGTTTCGCTGCCTCTGTTCATGTCGAATCGCAGGCATGTCCGCCCTTTCAATCACATCGGGGAAGGTGCTCTTCCATCATCGTCCCCCTGTCATGACATCGCGTCAGATCAAACCGTCGACAGATTCATATCTCGATCAACATCCGCGACGGTTCTTCAATGGTATCCTTGATACGTTTGAGAAACGAAACCGCCTCCCTGCCGTCGATGACACAATGATCGTAGGTCAGTGCGATATACATCATCGGGCGGGCCTTGACCTCGCCGTCGATCACGACCGGGCGCTGCTGAATGGCGTGCATACCCAGCACACCCGACTGCGGCGGGTTCAGAATGGGCGTCGACATCAGCGAGCCGTAGACCCCGCCGTTGGTTATCGTAAATGTCCCGCCCTGAAGTTCTTCCAGAGTGATCCTGTTCTCCTGAACTCGCCGGGTGAAGTCGCCGATCGCCATTTCGATTTCGGCGAAACTCAGCCGGTGGGCGTTACGCAATACCGGCACGACAAGCCCTTTCCCACTGCCGATCGCGATACCGATATCGTAATAGTTCCTGTAAACCAGATTATCACCGCGAATCTGGGCATTGACCGACGGATATTGCTTGAGTGCATCGACCGACGCCTTGACGAAGAACGACATGAACCCGAGCTTCACATCGTATTGTTTCTGAAACGCGTCTTTGTACCGCGTTCGCATGACCATCACCGCCGTCATATCGACTTCATTGAAGGTTGTCAGCATGGCCGTGTTCTGTCTGGCCTGGACGAGGCGTTGGGCGATCCGTTTACGTAGCGGTGTCATGGCGACAACTTCTTCCAGGCGATCGCCGCCGGTCTCACCCGATTCGCGGTCAACGGTCTGAGGCTCATGGTGGACGGCCCGCCGCGTCAGGATGGCAGCCGTCTCGGTCTGAGCGGCCCACTCGCTGGCATCTTCCGGCCGTGGCGAAGCCGGTCCATCGGCCGGCGCCGGCTCCTGAGGTTGTGTCGCAGACTCGTCTTTTTTATGCCCGATGTGGCGTTCGACATCCTCTCTGGATATCCGGCCACCCGGCCCGGTCGGCCGTATGTCTCCCGGATCCAGATCGTGTTCTTCAAGCAGACGTCTGGCAACCGGTGTCGCACGCGGGGCCTGCGGCTTTGGCTCGATGTCTGTGGGTGCGGGTGCGGGTGAACTGTCCGGCGCCGGCGGCTTACCGGGTTGCTTCTGTGCGGATGATTTTTTTTCAACCGGCGTGGGCTTTGCAGGCTTATGCGTTCCGGCTGCGCCGTTCGATTCCATGTAGCCGATAACCTCGCCGACCTCGGCCGTATCACCTTCATGCTTCAGCCATCGGGCAACCACCCCCTCGATGGGCGCGGCCAGTTCGAGCGTGACTTTATCCGTTTCAATTTCGAGCAGGGGTTCGTCCTTGCCGGCCTGCTGACCCGCCTGCTTGAGGCATCGGCCGAGCTGGACCTCGGTAATCGATTCACCGACTTCAGGAACGGTAAGTTCAACGCTCATGATCGCTCCTATCCAAATCAACCTTCACTGAACGCCTGAGCCAGCAGCTGGTCTTGTTCGATCTGGTGTGCGGCCCGCGAGCCAGTGGCGGGCGATGCAGACTCCGGCCGCGTGATCCCCTGCAGTGGCAATCGTCTGAACAGCCGGCCGGCGCATTTCTCGCGGATAAAACGCCAGGCACCCATATTTGCAGGCTCTTCCTGGACCCAGAATACCTGGGTATTGTCACGATAACGGGCGAAGGTACTTCGCAACTGCTCCATCGGCAGCGGGTAATACTGTTCGAGTCGAACAATGGCCACATCGTCGCGTCCGAGCTTTTCACGCCGCTCCATGAGTTCATAGTAAATCTTGCCGCTGCAGAGCAGCACACGTGTTATGCTCCTGCCACCCGACACGGAATCGTCATCGATGACACGCTGAAAGCCGCCGCCCGCCAGTTCGTCGAGACTGCAGACGACTTTCGGATGGCGCAGCAGACTCTTCGGCGTCATGACAACCAGGGGCTTTCGCCACCGGCGAAGGACCTGCCGACGTAGCAGATGAAAGAGCTGCGCCGGCGTCGTCGGATTGGCAATCTGGATGTTATCCTCCGCTGCCATATCAAGGAACCGCTCGAGCCGTGCCGAAGAATGCTCCGGCCCCTGGCCTTCGAAGCCATGGGGCAGCAGCAGAACAATCCCTGAGAGCCGGTGCCATTTATCCTCCGCACTTGTGATGAACTGGTCGATGATCACCTGTGCTGCGTTAGCGAAATCGCCGAACTGCGCTTCCCAGACCACCAGTGCCGGGGGCGCATCGAGGCTGTAACCATATTCGAACCCAAGAACCGCCGCTTCCGAAAGGGGACTGTTGATGATCTCGATCGGCGCCTGTGCGGGATTCAGATGTGCCAGCGGCATATGCATGTGCCCGGTGTTGATGTCATGCAGGACGGCATGACGATGGCTGAACGTACCGCGTTGCGAATCCTGGCCGCTCAGCCGGATACGGTGGCCGTCCACCGACAGGGTGGCCAACGCCAGTGCTTCCGCCGCGGACCAGTCCAGTGATCGCTTGCCCGCCGCCATCTCACCACGCTGGATCAGCAACCGTTTGATCTTCGGATGAGGTTTGAACTGCCCGGGCACCGTCGACAGGCGTTTAAGGAGATTTACCAGTTGCTTCCCGCCGACCGTCGTATTCACCTCGTCAATGCCCTCTTCACGGCCACCTTCGTATCCTTCCCATCGTCCGGTGATCATTGACTGCCGTCGTACAATGTACGCATTACTCCTGGCCGCAATGAGCTCCTTTTCGAGAATTTCAGTTCGCCGCTGTGAAATCTGATCGGCGTCGTCCTGCGTCAGGCCGCCCATTTTCAACAGGTGGCCGAGATAGGAATCCCGAACGGAGGATTTCCGGTTGATCAGGTTATACATGCGTGGCTGGGTGTATGACGGCTCGTCACCTTCGTTATGTCCGCGACGACGGTAGCAATACATATCGACGACCACGTCGCGTTTGAACTGCTGCCTGAAATCCAGCGCCAGGCGAATCACCTGTGCGACGGCTTCGGGCGATTCGCCGTTGACGTGGAAGATCGGACACTGCAGCATCCGAGCCACGTCGGTCGCATAACGTGTCGATCGGCCGTCAGCCGGTGACGTTGTATAACCGATCTGGTTGTTGACCACGATATGCAGGGCGCCGCCGACCTGGTAACCGTTCAGGTTCGACAGATTCAAAGTTTCCTGGACAATTCCTTCGCCGCTGAACGACGCGTCGCCGTGTATCAGAATCGTGAGCGTATGATCACCTCGGACGGCTTCTTTGATCAGGTAATCCTGCTTGGCGCGCATCCGGCCGATGGCAACGGGATTGGCGAACTCGAGATGACTGGGATTGAAACACAGCGACAGGTGGATGTTCTGACCCTGCCGGGTACGCCAGTCGCCGGAATAACCCTGATGATATTTCACATCACCGCGGCCCAGCAACTGTTTCGGATCGACGTCCTCGAATTCACGGAATATCTTCTGCGGGCTCTTGCCGATGATATTCGCCAGGACATTCAGCCGGCCGCGATGCGCCATGCTGATGACCACCTGCCTGATCCGCTGCGAACCCGCTTTCTCAAGCGCCATATCCAGCAAAGGAATCAGACTCTCGGCGCCTTCCAGACTGAACCGCTTGGCGCCGATGAACTTCTTCTGCATGAACTGTTCGAAAATGACCGCATCCGTCAGCCGGGTCAGTATGCGGACCTGCTCCTTGCGACTCAGCTCGATGGTGTTCTCGCTCTCTTCCATCTGGTACTGCAGCCATTCGCGAATGACCGGATCGGAGATGTGCATGTACTGCACGCCGATATACCGGCAATAGGTATTCCGCATCATCTGGATGATCTGGCGAAGCGTCTTACGTTCACCGCCCTGAAGCGTACTGATGTGAAAACGCCGATCGAGGTCATCCTCTGTGAAATCGTAATAACTCAGTGAGAATTCCTCGGGCTCTTCGTTTCGCGTTCCCAGAGGATCCAGCTCTGCGATGATGTGCCCGCGAACACGGTAATTCCGGATAAGCTGATCCACGCTGTGCTGGTCTTCATGATGAGCATGGTGGCTATCGGCGGACGGCGGGATCGGCGGCGAGGTCAGGCTCCGGCCGTTCCCGCCGTTTCCTCCGCGGCCATTGATCAGCCGGTCCACCACAGGAACATGGAAAATGCTTTCGGGTTGAAAAGTCGGGCCGGTCACCGGCCTGCCCTGCGGTTGCGGCTCCCAGCGGTCGAACTCACGTCGCCACTGCGGATCGACCGCATCCGGATCACGCAGGTACGATGCATAAAGCGATTCCACGTAACTCAGATTGGCACTGTTGGGACAGTCATCGTCCTGATGAACCATACCGCGGCCCTCGTTTCCCACTCTGATCAAGACAGGCAGGCACTGCTGCTAAATTAACACATCGGACCATCACGATGTAGCGCTTACTATTCATTCTCTGTAAAGTCCGCTCACAGCTAACTCTAGACCGGGCTTGCCATAAAGGGAACCGGCGGTTGAAAAATGACTTGCGTCCGGAAATCGGCATAATAACCACATTGAAATACGTTATGTTAAAGCAGGTGCGACCACTTGTACGGGATGATAGCCTTCAGAAATGTGTGAATCCATGCCCGATCTACCCGCCATTTTACAGGATTATAGTGCCATGGACTTTCTGGCGGTGATTGTCACCGGTCTGGCCGCCGGTCTGCTGGGCGGTCTGCTGGGCGTCGGGGGCAGTGTGATCATTATTCCCGGACTGACGATCATTCTCGGTCGAAACCAGCACCTCTACCAGGCTTCCGCCATGATCGTCAATGTGGCTATCTCACTCCCGGCCACATGGCAGCACAAGCGTGCCGGTGCGGTTGTCCCACCCGTGATCAGGTGGATGATGCCTGCCGCCGCGCTCTGGGTCCTGATCGGCGTCCGGATCAGCAACCTGGTCATCTTTCAGGGCAAGACCGGTCAGCTCTGGCTTGGACGTCTGCTGGCCATCTTCCTCGTATACGTCATTATCGCCAACGTCCGCAAACTGATCCGTCCTCCCGCTGTTAATCCGACAGGTGATCTGCCCGTTATCCGACCTGTCCGGGCTGTTGCGGCAGGTACCATCATGGGCTTGATCGCCGGGCTTTTGGGGATCGGCGGCGGTGCCATCGCCGTCCCGCTGCAACAGGTGATGCTCAGACTGCCCCTGCGAAACTGTATCGCCAACTCCGCCGCCGTGATCTGCCTGAGCGCCAGCATCGGCGCCGTCTACAAAAATATTTCGCTCGATCTCCACGGCCTGAGTTGGATCGACGGGGTCGCACTCGCCTGCCTGCTCGCACCGACCGCGTGGCTGGGCGGCCATATCGGTGCAATATTGACGCACAGACTGCCGCTACGACAGGTCCGACTGGCGTTTATCCTGCTCATGATCATCGCCATGATCAAAATGAGCGGGCTGTTCTGATGTAAAAAAATCGACCTAACATATTGGGGAATATCATTTTAATTCATAAAAGCCAACATCAGCCGACCTGCCGGGGTTTTCGTACACCCCTTTCGGAATACCGGCCGGCCGGTATGTGTTTTGCAAAGTGAACACTGTGCATCGTTATGATGTATGAACTGACAGAAAGGAATGGGAATACGATGACCCAATTCATGAACAATACAAAAACCGCTATTCTGCTGGGATTGATGTTCGGCCTGATTCTTTTCGCCGGTGCTCATTTCGGCGGAACCCATGGACTGGTAATTGCATTCCTCTTCGGCGGGCTGGGCAATATTTTCGCTTATTACTACAGTGACAGAATCGCCGTTATGGCGATGGGCGGCCGGGAGGTGGATGAATCCAGTGCCGGCGATCTGATCACCATGGTCGGCAGGCTCGCCCGCAACGCCGGCGTTCCCATGCCACGGGTTTATGTCTGCCCCCAGAACGCGCCGAATGCATTCGCCACCGGCCGCAGTCCGAAACATGCCGCCGTTGCCGTAACACATGGCGCATTGAAACTGCTCGATTACGATGAACTCGAAGGTGTCATCGCGCATGAACTGGCGCACATCAAGAACAGAGACACACTGATCAGCACCGTCGCCGCCACCATTGCCGGTGCCATCAGCGCACTGGGCTGGATGGCATTCTGGTTCGGCGGCGGTCGGAGTCGTGATGCGAATCCGCTTGTCACGCTCCTGTTTATTCTACTCGCACCGATTGCGGCGATGATCATCCAGATGGCGATCAGCCGCAGCCGGGAATATGTCGCCGACGCGGACGGAGCCCGGATCGCCGGTACGCCTCAAGGCCTGATCTCCGCGTTGCAGAAACTCGAAGCGGCGGCGGCGCGTGTCCCCATGCAGAACAACATGCCGTCACAGAACCACATGTTCATCGTTCAGCCGCTCAGCGGACGAAGCGGACTGACCAGGCTGTTCTCGACCCACCCCGCAACTGAAGACCGCATCCGTAAACTCCGCGAACTGGCGTAAACGATCAATTCTTCACCGCGCCGACTCGATACGTATACTCGACCATGCCGTACAGATTGTCGGTATCGGTATAGCAGGTTTCATTCTGCCCTACCGTCCCGACATCCTGCCAGACGTCACTACCCATGTACGGCCGTCGCTGGATCACAAATGAATCTTCCTGCGGATCAGATGAATTATCCTGCCAACACAACGCGACATGGTCACCGGACGACGAAACAACCTGGAGGTTGCTCGGAGGCTCGATGGGAGGCGTATCGGTGATCTCGAATACCATGCGATGATAACGCGTCAGCACGGGATTACCATCATCCCAGACCTGGAGAATAATATGGAACGTTCTGCCAAGATCAGCCGGCAGGCTACCGGGAACGGTGAAACTCGCATTGATCGAATCGGCGCCGCTGATATTGATTCCGCCGCCGTAAGGGTTCTCGCCTGCGTCCTGGAATTTCCACCAGCGGTACGACAGATTGTTGCCGTCCGGATCGGTTGTCCCCGATGCGCTCAGACTCACCGATTGGCCGGGCAGAACCATCTGATGCGGTTTGCCCTCGGGAATGTTGCAACTGACCGCCGGGGGGTGGTTCGCTCCACTGAAGGATGACTGAACGAAATAGTCCATGCGAGCCTGAAACTCGTTATGAAATGACGCGTTCTGATCCGGCTGCTGCCAGCGGAATATCTCGTACCATGGAATTCCACCGACCGTACCATTGATATCCTTCCAGTAATTCGGTGACGACTGGAGGTAGAACCGGCCGCCCCATCCGCCGTATGTCGGATGCACCCAACTGATCAGGCCGCTGTCCATGAAATACATGAACGACGGCGTATCACCTTCGGATAGATCAGAAAACCGGTAAGAGCTGCCCAGAGAACCATGGTTGGTTTTGACATTCGCAGACATCCATGATGAGTCGAACCATGGTGAAGGCGCAAGGACGGGATCGTTGCCCCACCGGGCCTTACCTCGCATGGCATCAAACGTGCCCTGGTTGACCACGTAAGGCACAATCGGGAAATTCGTCCTGGCCCAGATATTGGGATTCTGATTCGGATCGTTACTGGTGGTGTCCTGGTATTCATCAATCACATACACGGCCCCGATTTTTGCCGCAAAGGCATCGACCTGTTCGGTTGTCCGATCATTGCGGACACGCCAGAGCGCCTGGGCGATCGTATTGCCCCCGCCCCACGCCTGCAGATAAATCGGACCGTCGTGGCTGTCGATCTGCGATATGATGAAATTCGAACCCTCCGTGTCCTTGCCCGCGCCGACGCCACTCATCGCCAGACCCGGCTGAATGCCGTTTTTCACTACCGCCGTAAGAGACTGCGGCGTGGGATAATCCGGATCATGAATAATCAGGTTGTTGTAATATTGACCATAACGTGCAATATGCTCGTCCTGCCACCAGGTCGTGCCTTCGCCATGCGGATGGAACCGTGAATTGGAATAGATCAGGCCGAGAATTTCAAAGTCATTGGCATGCGCCAGCAGTCGAACCGCCGACGATTTGTCATCCACCTCACCGTCCGTCGTAACAATAATCTTCGGCTTATCCATCCCGTAAACCTCACCACAAAAGAGACCCGCAGCATTCATCACGACCATCACGGACAGGAAAAACAGACATCCCGGCCATGACATATGAACGACATGAACAGACCTTGTTGATAATGATTTCATTTTTTCTTCCTCCAGGTTTATGCTTCAGACAATTTACATAGCGCACATGATCAAACCGCACCGGACTGATTGAACTCTGGCGAGATGTGAATCAGCCTTCATTTGTATCGTATAAACCGATAATGAAGACGAGTAGCCCCTTTTGCGTAAATTTATTGTCCAGTTGCGACACTTGTGATATAATAGTAGTCGGAAGTTGTGCCATTTCTCCTGGAAGGAACCATTTCGTGCGAGTGAACTGCCGCAAGATCATGTTTGTGATTCCGATCGCCGTGGGTTATTTCGGCGAGGTACTTCGTGGTTTTGCCGCTTATGCCATGCAGGATCAATCCTGGGAATTCGATTTCTACCGGGGTATGAAACGCGCCATACCGGCAATTGAACGGTCAAAACCTGACGGCATCGTGCTCCATATCGGCAAACGGGAGCGGCCGTTCATTGACGCTTTGCGACAGTTTAACCTGCCCTATCTGCTGATCTCCGATGAACTGGGTACGTCTGATCCCCGTGTAGGTCTGGATGAATACGCCATCGGATGTATGGGCGCTGAGTACCTGCTTGAACTGGGTTTCCGTCACTTCGGATACTGTGGCTACAGTCAAACCAACTACGCTCTCGGCCGGGAAGCCGGTTTTACTGCTCGTATTCGTGAACAACAACGATCGCTACGGATTTTCCACAGCGACCTGGATTTGATCGGCACGGATACATTCGAACGGGAAATGGGAAATTGGCTCAACGCGCTTGACAGGCCGGCCGGCATTCTCGCCTGTCACGATCTGCTGGGTCTGCACGTGGTCCAGCGATGCCGCCATATCGGGCTTCGGGTACCGGAGGACATCGCGGTACTCGGGGTCGACAACTGCCGGCTGGAATGCGAGTTCACCCATCCGCCGCTGTCAAGTGTCGATCCGGGTTCGCACCGTGTGGGCTACCAGGCCGCCCAACAGCTCGATGCACAGATGAACGGTCAGCGGCCGCCTGAAAAACCGGTACTGATCAAGCCGGTCGGTATTGTCCGGCGTCAATCGACGGACATTCTCGCGATCGATGATCCACTCATTGCAGACGCACTGCAACTGATCCGACAGCATGCCGGCCGGCCGATCAGCGTTGATGACGTGACCCGTGAAATACCCCTATCGAGAAGACGACTGGAGCGACAGTTCAAAAAACTACTCGGTCGCAGTCCACTGGCGGAAATACGAAGGATGCACGTCCAACGCGCCAAGGAACTGCTGACCTACACCGATCTGCCACTCGAAGCCATCGCCTCGCGGTCCGGACTTGGTGACGCTGTCCGGCTCTGTCATGTTTTTCGCAGGGAAACCGGCATGACGCCGCGGTCATTCCGGCAACAATGCCGAGCGGGCACGGTGAAGGAGATTGCGGATAATTGAAAAAATCTTCAGATTTGAATAACGGTAACGTGTAAAAAAATGGCTGAAGTTTGAAGGTTTTCTGAATATCGGTCTTCAGATGTCATTCATTGACGTAATGGGCTGAAGCTCATGCGGCGGTTTTACGATTGATTGCTGATCACTTCTCAACCTCATCCCCGTTACCCGCGGCGGATTCACCTTTCGCGCCGTTACGTAGCTTCTGTTCAGCCAGTTCCTTGCGGTTGATGGGCGTATTGCGTGGGAAATCGAAAGCCAGTCGGACCTTATCGCCGTGGATATCGACAATTCGGATAATGCCAAGCGGGTTATCCGGTTCGCCGACTACGATTTCCTCGCCGATACGTCGTGTTAACGCGAGCATGGCCATACCTCCTGATTCAGCCAGGCTCACCCGGGCCGTTACGTACGCCACTACCGGCACTCACCGGAGTTCCTGGGGCCTGGTCGGAGCTGTCTTCCGACGTCAGCCGGGACTGCAGTGGGTCTGCACTGCGATGATGTTACCCGGCCGGTCCATGTCGGATTTCATATCAGCCAACGTATCAGGTGACTTGTTCCACGGCGACGACCTGCGGCACCTTCTCCCGTAGATTCCGCTCAATGCCCATATGCAGTGTCATTGAACTTGACGGACAGCCGACACATGCGCCATGAAGACGGATTCTGACCACGCCATCATCCGTCACATCCACCAATTCCAAATCCCCACCATCTGATTGTACAGCGGGTCGGATACTGTCAATAATCGCTTCCACCCGTTCATACAGGTCGGTTTTAAGACTGGTTTCCGGTTTCTTCTCGGTCATGCTAAACCTTTCAGCCCTCTTGGGTTCCAAGTGCTCAGCGAATCCACATTATACCACAAGAAACGGCTGAACCGGAATAATATTCATCACTGCTCAACCTGCCTCACCGGATTCGTCTGCGAGCCAGACAAAACACCGAAAATGGGATTATTGCCATAACTGTTGCTATTTCAGGAGCATGTGCCGGTTCCCACACGGGATTCGTCAGCCCCGGCGTGACATAATACGAGCTTATTTCGTCTTCAGACTGGAACCGGCCGATGATATCTGGACATCCTACTAAAAAGGTATCATTGACTAATTCGCCGTCGAGATCATACGGCCGGGAGATAACCGTACCCATTGACGAGTCGATGATCACTTCATCACCATAGGGTCTGGCGGCGGCGTCCGGGCCGAAGGTCAGCACATCCAGAATCGTCGCACGATCGAAATAATAACGCTGCATTGCATCATCGAAGAGGCTCGCATGCTCGCGGAACGGTGCTTTGCCATCCAGCAGAAACAGGCTCCTCGCACCCGTTAAATCAAACGAGGCGTTATAAGCAATCGATTCCAACGTCCGGCAGATCGACTTTCCGGGATTGGTACAATGCCATAGATCAACCGGCCATGCCTCGTCACTGATCAGCTCAACGCTGTTCTGTACAGGAATATCAATCACATTCAGCACCTGTCCATACTGACTGTCGCCCGCGTCAATCACAACAAGCTGTAAGAATTCAATATCAATAAGTCCGTCAAGCTCGACGGCGAACGGAACGACATCGGCAAGCGAATCCGGCAGGTAAACCTCGCTGATATGAGCGGCATCAATTTGATTGGTAAAACCCTGCCAGACGGCCATTGTCAGACAAAGCAGAACGAAGCCGGGCTTTCTATGTTTCGCTTTCAAATGCGCTCTCCCGGAAGGGGTTTGTCAGGCATCCTGTTGTCAAAGCAGCACTTAACTGCTGCAGCTTAGCTATTTTTCCCGGTTTGACAAATCAAGTCTACGGAACCGTCATTTTTTTCAGGAATGTGATGTGCCGGTTGCATGTTCAGTGTGTTTGACTTGAGGAGGGATAATTGCTAGTTTTGTGCACTTCGTTCGGCGGTCAGCCCGGTGGTTTTTCCATGGCGTTCGCCTGATAGTGAATGGTTTGACAAGGACATAGATCAATCAGGCCTCGCCCGGCCACCCGGATCAGCACTGAGCCTGACTGCCGGTTTAGAGGTTCGTGAAAGTTCTGATATCATGGTGGGACCGGCTGGACAGTCGTGTTGCCACCCTAGCTCAGTTGGTAGAGCACACCCTTGGTAAGGGTGAGGTCGTGGGTTCGAATCCCATGGGTGGCTTTGAAGCCGGTGGGAACGCAAGGCCGGGTAGACCGGGCCCGGACCGATGTTTTGACTGTGATTCGTTTATCCTGAATAATGATTGATTGCAATTGGTATTGGATTGTTTTGAATTGAATGGGCGCCAGGCATTGTCGCACCGTCAAGGTAGATGATACTGGCATTTTCAACACCTGTTACGGCACACCAGGCGGAGGTTTATAGACGATGGCAAAAGGTGTATTTGAGCGTACTAAACCACACGTAAACGTTGGCACAATCGGCCACGTCGATCACGGCAAGACGACACTTACGGCGGCGATTACCGCTGTGCAGGCCAAGAAAGGTCTGGCAACTTACAAAGCATACGATGAAGTTGCCAAAGCGTCCGAGTCGGCCGGCCGCCGCGATGCCACCAAGATTCTGACCATTGCCACTTCACACGTGGAATATGAGTCGGACAACCGTCACTATGCGCACGTGGACTGTCCCGGCCACGCGGACTTCGTGAAGAACATGATCACCGGCGCCGCCCAGATGGACGGCGCGATACTGGTGGTCTCCGCGGCCGACGGCCCGATGCCCCAGACGCGAGAGCACGTTCTGCTTGCTCGTCAGGTCAACGTGCCCAAGCTCGTGGTCTTCCTCAACAAGGTCGACCTGGTCGACGATGAAGAACTGCTCGACCTGGTCGAACTGGAAATCCAGGAACTGCTCACGAAGTACGAGTTCGAGGAAGATACCCCGATCGTCAAGGGCGCGGCGTGGCCTGCGCTTCAGAACCCTGAGGACGCGGACGCCACCAAATGCATCCAGGATCTCATGGATGCGATCGATACCTGGATTCCCGAGCCGGAACGCGAAGTCGACAAGCCGTTCCTCATGTCGGTTGAAGACGTCTTCTCGATCAAGGGTCGCGGGACCGTGGCCACCGGCCGTATCGAGCGAGGCATGGTCAAGGTCGGCGAGCAGGTTGAAATTGTCGGGTTGCGTGAAACCAAGAAAACGACCGTCACCGGCGTCGAGATGTTCAATAAGACGCTCGACCAGGGCCAGGCTGGCGATAACGTCGGATGCCTGCTCCGTGGTGTCGAGAAGAAGGAAATTGAACGCGGCCAGGTACTGGCCGCACCGGGCTCCATCACGCCGCATACCAAGTTTGAAGGTGAAGTCTACGTTCTAACGAAAGAGGAAGGCGGCCGGCACAGCCCGTTCTTCTCGGGCTACAAGCCACAGTTCTATTTCCGGACCACTGACGTTACGGGCGCAATCGAACTGACGGGCGGTGCTGAGATGTGTATGCCCGGCGACAATATCACGATGAAAATCGATCTCGGTGACAAGGCCATCGGTATGGAGGAAGGCCTCCGCTTCGCCGTGCGTGAAGGTGGCCGAACCGTCGGTGCCGGCGTGGTCACCAAGATCACCGAGTAGTGACATCGCGTATAAAGAAGTACTGTTATGGCAAAGAAAAAAGCGGAAGCGGTGGAATATGTGTGGCTGCAATGCAGCGATTGCGGCGGCTTGAATTATCGTACGCCGGTTAATGTCAAGGGCGGATTGCCCGAAAAGATCAAGGGTGGAATGAAAAAATACTGCCCGAAAAGTCGCAGCCATACATTACACAAGATCAAGCGGAAGTAGCCGCACGCAACGAACTGGTTGATACGTAATGTATTGTGACTGGGACTGACGATGAATGAACGCCAGTAGCTCAATTGGCAGAGCAGCGGATTCCAAATCCGCAGGTTGGGGGTTCGACTCCTCCCTGGCGTGGTTTTCCCGGTTGCCGGTCATTTTGAAGCTGACAGATATGCCGTCCCATACATGATTGGAATACAATTATCGACGGAAATTGCGGGCGGCAAGGATACCGCGATAGTGTAAAGGTTGTACTTCATGGCGTTACGAATATACAAATCCGGCCAGGGATACTGGACACGCGTGCTCAGTGCCGCCGGTGCCGGTGCAATTGTTCTTTCCGGCGTTCTCTGGCTGTGGCAGCAGATGGAAGCGCTTTCCGCACGAACGGCGGTGCCCGATCCGACCTGGTGGGACCGGTTCCTTGATAACGTGGCGAATAACATGGTCTATTACCAGTCCGGTATGGCCGTGGTTCTACTGCTGTTCTTCGGCTGGCTGCTCTTCTGGCTGCTCAACAAGCCGAATATTGCTGATTTCATGATCGCCACGGAAGTGGAGATGAAAAAGGTCAACTGGCCAAGCCGCAAGGAGATCATCGGGTCGACCTGGGTTGTCATCTGCGGCACGCTCATGCTGATGGTATTACTGCGTTCTGTCGATATGCTATTCGCCTTACTCTTCAGAGAGATTGGCGTATTGATCAAATAAGCCGATGCACGGCAGTGACGTCACTGCGCTGGAACTATTCAGGTTGTAAGGAACAGATCATGCCTGACGAAGAAACCGCCCATACCGAGCAGGTTTCCGAAATGGATGAGCAGACCTCGAACGACGAGCAGGCGTCTCAGGATTCGCCCGTTCAGCCCGAGCCGCAGTCGCCGGACGTCGAGGAAGAGGAAGAGCTGCTGGTAACGCCGGGCATGAACTGGTTCGTTCTGCGTGTGGCGTCGAACAAGGAAGATTCCGTCAAGCAGACGCTGCTCCGCAAGATCAAAATCGAAGGTTACGACCATCTGGTCAATCGGATTCTCGTGCCGACCGAAAAGGAAAAGACCATCAAGGGTGGCAGGCAGAAGATCGTCGAGAAGAAACTCTACCCCGGCTACGTTTTCGTCGAAATGAAACTCGAGCCTGACGGCCGCATCCCGCAGGACGTATTTTTTTTGATCAAAGAGACCACCGGCGTAGGTGACTTCATCGGCACCGCAGGCCGGCCGTCGCCCATGTCGGTTCCCGAGATCGAAAAGATGCTATCCGCCTCCAAGCCCGCCGAAGAGCAGCCGTCGCTGCGGATGGAATTCGAAAAAGGCGACCATATCAAGATCAAGGAAGGTCCGTTCGAGAATATGGAAGGCACTGTCGACGAACTGCTGCCCGACCAGGGCAAGGTCCGTGTTATCGTCACGATCTTCGGCCGGGCAACCCCCATCGAACTCGAATACTGGCTGATCGAGAAATTCGAGGATTGATGCAAGGTCAACGTTCCGGGCGGTATGGCTAAACGAAGCTTACCCTGAATAATCCTGCATAATGTCCTGATGCAAACCACCTGTTATTACCTCATCGCCCCGACACGATAGCGATATTCCACGTTACCGAACAGATGTTCCGTATCCGTGTAATCCGTCGCATTATGCGGGGCGGTCCCCACCTCGGCCCAAGTGTCATTTCCGAGATACGGCCTTCGCTCGATTACGAAACCGGTTTCATCGCAGTCGCCGCCGGTGTAGGGATCATTCCAGGTCAGATGGACCGCCAGCGGCTCACCTGATGACGCTGTTGCAGTCAGTCCGGACGGACTATCGCAGGCCTGGCCGGTCAGTGTGATGAGGTATACACCGTATCGCCTGACATCGAAACTTCGGGTGAACGTACCGCCGCTGATCGTGATATCTTCCGGGGGAAACATATCATCGATATTCGCAGCGTCTTTGATCGTAGCCCATTGCCCGGCGTCAGGTTGTGTCGGCCGGCCCATCTGATTCCACACGCGGTAGGAGTTACTGTGATTGACATCGACGGCCTGGTGTTCGACATGAACGGTCTGGCCTGCAAACGGCAGGTTATTTACGGTAATCGTCACGTGGTCACTGTAATATGGATCGCCCGATCCGCCGTCCTGGTGGCTGTAGAGCAGTATCTGCACCTGCTCACTGCCATCGTGCTGCATTGAACTGGTTGCGCAGGCGTTGACCCCGTCGTCCCACGTCCCGCCGGTGACTGCAAGTTTCTGATCACCCATCCGGTGCATGAGCTGATAGGCGTTGAACAGCGGCTTAGCCACATCGTGAGAATCGGCAATCGCCTGCGTGCCCCGAAGCAGCATACCGAACCCGCCGTCGTACGCCGTGTTCGGCCGTGCATCCCATTCCTCGAAGATGTCCGAAATAGTCCAATATGAAAGGCCATCCGGCGGCGGAACGGTATTTTCCATGAGCATATGGACGGTTTTGGCCACGAACGAACAGGGGTTTTCATTGCTGCTGTGCGGATCGCCCGCAGCACCGCGTGTAGCGAACTCGGTGACGAATATCTCGCCGGTGAAATCATACGGGCTGACCATGGCCATGATCTCGTTGTGGTAGTTTCTGAAATTGACCGGCGAAGAGTCCATTCTGATCGCCGATCGGAATGTGATATCATCGGGATAACGATGGTAGGTGATGAAATCGAGCTTGCTGCCGACCTGCCCGGTGCAGCGATTAACCTCGTTGAAGCAATGGTTGAGAAAACTTTCAATTGCGGTGGGATTTGTTGCACTGGTCGACGGCCCGCCCACGCGACAGAAGGGATCGGCCTCTCTGACACCTTCCGAGGCATAATCGTACAAATCGTAATACTCGTTGAGCCAGTTGCCCCATCCGAAGCATGGCGCGAAAAAGTCGCCCAGGTCAGGCTCGTTCCAGACCTCGAAGTACCATTGCCGCACTTCCTCGGCGCCGTAGCGAGCCTCGAGATGCTCGATGATCGCCTTAATAAAGTTCTTCCACGTGTTGTAATCATCCGGCGGCGAGTTGTACATGCCGTAGCCGTTGTACCAGAAGTACTGGTTCTTGGAATCGGGCAGGCAGGCCAGTTTCCGCGGAATATAGCTGAATTCCATAAACGGGCGAAGTCCCTGTGCGAGGATCGCGTCATTGATCTGGTCGAACGTGGTCCAGTTGTATACCGGATTGCCTGAGGCATCTTCGTCATACAGTCCGATGGAGTCGTTGAAAGTATCATGCCCGCGAACGTAACCGAACCCGGCTTCATGATGAGCACGATAGCCAGCCCCCTGCTGGGTCCGGCCGTAGCCGGAGTCGACCCATGTATGGTACCGCCCCGTCCCGACACAGGTTTCATAAAACCGCAGCCAGGGCCCGAGCTGTTGCGAGGCATCGACCTGAATCTGATAATCCGCCGCCTTACTCACGGACGGCCCGGTGAATAAACTGACAGAAACAATCGCTATGCTGACCAGCAGCAGACAGGTGAAACCTTTCATTTATCCTTCCTCCAGTATGCTTTGTTAACTCTGACTTCTCTTCATACACATACAGAACAAAACTACTTCGCCCGGCATTGGACAAACCCGCAGCCTGACGGAACAACAGCTATTCTGATGGTGACAGGGTTACGCATATTATTGTACTACATTGGCACCTTTTCCGCCAGCTATTCTACGTTAATCTTTCATCAAGCAGGGCAAAACGCATAATGAGGTGGCTATGTGAAGCGGCTTGGGATTTGCAGCTTGAGATGAAGAACAGGGAGACAGGAAAACAATGAAACAATAGTGATCAACTATTTGAAAAAACTCAACTTACCTATGAATATCTGCTATGAAGCGTCTATCAGCTACGGTTGACTCTACGATCAACTGCATGTATCTGCGGATCAGATAAAAGTTGCTCATCCCGGGTGTACTCCGCATGCTTTTCAGAAGCAAGCGGAAAAATGATCGTGTCGATGCCCAGAAGCCGGTGAAACTGTTATATCTCGATGAGGTGCCCGAGTATCATATTCCATCGCTGGATATCCGCGAATGGCGTGGATTGATCACCCATCGTCAGAGTCTGGCCAAGCAGCGAACCCGTACCAGAAACGCTTTGCGAAGCCTTTTTCTCGCCCACCGCCCGATCTGCCCAAGGAACCTGTGGAGTGAAAAAGAGGCAAAGCAAAGGGGGAATGGGGGGCATAGGTGTTAAGCTAAGCGGATGAATTTTTACGTCGATGGACTTGAC
>CAYRND010000045.1:0-26667 GCA_964425365.1 uncultured Phycisphaeraceae bacterium | reverse complement strand
GGCATTATTGCGCCTGCCGGGCTTGTGGGAAGATGGGTTGGCCGGACGCTTACAGCCCACCGAAGGAATGGATGCCGACTCCAAGTTGGTCTCCGTTCATTCGGTGGGGTACAGGCGTCTGTGCTACCGCGACGATTACCCTGAGAATCATGGCGCGTGGGTGTATTTCCAGAGGCATATTTGTGAAAGACTGATGCCTGATATGAAAATGTGTTATGCCGCTTTCAGCATGGTCGCCTGCAGGTAATCCTGAAGCCGTCGTTCGTCCGCCGGGTGCTGGAACCGGTCGAATACCAGACCCATTCTGACGGGTCCGACTTCATTTTCGTTGTCCCTGATCAGTCGGACAATCTTTCCTGTCGCCCGGAATGTGGTGTGATTATTACCCGGCAGCATACCGCGGACTTCAATTTCACTGCCCGGCTCGAGGGGTCGGTCCAGTTCGAATCGCATGCCGGCGATGCTGATATCGTAGATATGCCCCGTCCAGCGGTAACGTTCGCTTCCCGATGCCCGTGCGCGCAGTAGTGTGTACATAGCGGGGACCCGGGTGCGGGGATGTGCACGAGATTCGGCGATACGGGCAGGCGTGTCTGACATGGCGGGTTAATTCTCCCAAAAAGAACTTAAGTATTGATATAAACAGCTTGAGGCGGCATATCCATTATCGACCGCGTTGCCTGAGCGGTTTAATCGTTACAGATGAAATAACCGTTAGCTCGTTTATTTCAGCAGTCAGAACCGCTTCTCAGCCGATAAACCTGATGATATGTCCATTGCGTCTATCAGTACCGGCACAATCCCTGAGAATATTGGACGTCGTACGCTCCTGCTGGGAACCACGTTGACCTGCAATCAGCTCATGCGGGTTATTGAGGTGACCGAATCAGGCCTCGATGTGATGGGGTCGCTTGTGCCGAATACCTCTGCCCCCGTGGAACATAGCGACTGTCCGATACTCGGCCGGTTCGACCAGCTTGAAACACAGCTCGCCACGGACCATTATGACCATGTCCTGGTCAGCCTGCCACTGGTCATGACACAGCAGATCGAGGAGATCGCCGGGTTGCTGGATCGTCTCGGCGTACACTGGCGGTTCATGCCGACGCTCGAGGACCAGCTCGCGGGACGAACCACATGTCGGCTCACCGGCGGATTGCCCGCAGCGCCCAGGACGGCCGCGGCCACCATGTCCGACTGTTCGATCGACCCAGCCCGGCTGATCGGGCGCATGCCCCGGCCGCTCGATGAACAGGTGATCAGGCAGTGCGTGACCGGCAAGGTCGTCATGATCACCGGAGCGGGCGGGTCAATCGGGTCGGAGCTTGCCCGTATCGTCTGCCGATTTCAGCCGTCGACGCTCGCACTGGTCGAACGGTCGGAAAACGCACTGTTCGAGATCGACCGTGAGGTCGCCCGTGTCTTTCCCGAGCTCGAGCGTGCGACCGTGTTACATGATATTACACGCAGCAGGCGTACGCATGACCTGATCGACCGTCTGAAACCTGATGTGATCATCCATGCCGCAGCACACAAGCATGTGCCCATGATGGAAGACCATCCCAGCGAGGCGCTCGAGAATAATTTCTACGGCACACGGAATATCGCCGATGCCGCTGATCACGCCGGGGTGGGCCGGTTCGTCATGGTCTCCACGGATAAAGCCGTGAATCCATCCTCCGTCATGGGCGCGTCCAAGCGCCTGGCCGAACTCTATGTTCAGCACCTGAGCACGCGCAGCGAAACGACATTTTCGATGGTCCGTTTCGGCAATGTACTCGGTTCGGCGTGCAGCGTACTGCCCATCTGGAGTGAACAGATCACCCGCGGCGGTCCGGTGACGGTGACGCATCCTGACATGTACCGTTATTTTATGACCATTCCCGAAGCGGCGGGGCTTGTCCTCCAGGCTGCCGCCATGTCGAAAGGCGGTGAAGTGTTCCTGCTCGATATGGGCAGGCCCATCCGCATTCTCGATCTGGCCAGGCGGTTCCTGCTGCAGCACGGCTTCGAGCCGGATGTGGATATGGCCATCCAGTTCACCGGCATTCGGCCGGGCGAGAAGCTCTTCGAGGAACTCGCCTATCACACTGAAACCATGACACCTACGCTTCATGAATCGATCCGCATCTGGTCGTCCTCGCCGCCCGATGCTTCTCGTATGCAGCAGATCATTTCCATTTTCGATCGTCTCCGCAACAGGAACGGCGATGGGATTCATCTCTGGCAGGACGTCACCAGGCGCACCATTCTGAATGCACTTCAGGTTGCCATTCCCGAAATGGTCCGCGCCGCGGCGGGATAAGTCCGGTTCCGAATTTCAGATGGGTGACTGATCAGCTTATAATGGTTTCATGCCGAATCGCACCCGACGTAAACGGACGGATCTGCGGCCTGTGAGTATAATTTCCTATCCGACCTGGGCCGCGGGAAGTATCATGATCAGCCAGGGTAAAACCCAGGTGCTCTGTACGGCCAGTATTTCGACCGAACTGCCTCGCTGGATCAAACGCGATGACGCGGGTCATCCTGTGCACGGCTGGGTGACTGCCGAATACAGTATGCTGCCCGGCTCGACGCCCGATCGTAAGAAACGGGGTCCTGACAGCCGGTCAACCGAAATCCAGCGGCTCATCGGCCGGTCGCTGCGTGCCGCGGTCGATCTCAATCGCATGCCGGGTGTGGCGATTACCTGTGACTGCGATGTGATCAATGCCGACGGCGGTACGCGAACCGCATCGATCACCGGCGGATACGTTGCACTGGCACGAGCCATCGAGTCGGCGGTAAAGGATCGGCTGATCACAACCAGTCCCATCATCGGCCCCGTCGCCGCCGTCAGTGTCGGCATCGTCGGCGGCAGGCCGCACCTTGACCTCGATTATGAGCTGGACGCGAACGCCGACGTCGATATGAATGTGGTGATGAACCACAAGCTGCGATTTATCGAACTTCAAGGCACCGGCGAACAGGCGACTTTCGATCGCGAGCAGCTCGGCGAGCTGCTCGATCTCGCCACAAAAGCCATCCGCCGCCTCATTCGCCTCCAGCGAACGCTGACATAAGCCGGTGGCCTGGCCGGCGAAGTTGTCGGTACATGATTGTGACAACCTGTCGGAGAAAACAGCAAACCGTTCAGTTAATGAAAAGGACACTACCATGAAACATGTATATGCCTTGTCATTCATGATTCTGATCTCAGCCAGCCTGCTGATCGCAACGGTTCCGGCCGGCAATACGGACACCGTCCGCGACGGCGTTTTCATTCATATCACGCATGGTCGGAACGACCCGCATGAGGTACTCATGGCACTTCAGATGGCGCGTATCATGTCGGAAACCCGTGATGTCCTGGTCTATTTCGATATTCGTGGTGTCGAAGTGGTTCTGCGTGGCGCCGACGATATCACCTACTCGCATTTTCCGTCATCGGGCACGCAGATAGCCGGTTTGTTGGAGTCGGGTGTCACACTGATGGCATGTCCCGGCTGCCTCAAAGCGGCCGGTAAAACACCGGCTGACCTCGCCGAGGGTATTCAAAAGGCTGATAAAGACTTGTTTTTCTCATTCACAAACGGCAGGATTCTGACGCTCGATTACTGAACTCACTGGATAGCGTCACGGAGAGCAAGCCGTACTGAACGCCGACAGCCACCCAGTAATCCTGTTATTCCCCAGCGAACCCCATCACCACCTCGAAGACATCGATCACCACTTTTCCCATGCGATCATAGTCCAGGCGGTCGGCTGTATCATCACCGCTGTGATACGCGGTATTCCTGAAAAACGCGGTATCGGTGATCATCACTGCGGGATAATCGAACTGCCAGTAATTACGGTGATCTGAGAGTGCGACGCCCGGCACCCACATCGGCGCGGTGATGGAATATACGGGAAGGTCCGTCGAGCCTCGCATCAGTTTCTTCACGCTTCGAAGTGTCAGCGGCTGATCGAGTCGGCCGACCACGGCGATGAAGTTGCCCCGGTCTGGGTAAAACAGTTTCAATACCGGCAGCGGAGTCGACTGGCTGCCGGGTGTGTCGTCAAAGTACCCGATCATCTCCAGGCAGATCATGAGTCTGATTTCGACACCTTGTTCATGCAACAGTTTCGCATGGCGATAGCTACCCATGTCAGATGACTCGAAGAATGGCGGCTCTTCGAGGGTATAAGCGACCAGTTCGACTGTCTGTTTGAGTGACGCCTCATTTTTACCGAGAAGAAAGCCCAGTTCGATCAGACCCGCCACGGCACTGGCGTTATCATCAGCCCCCGGCGTACCTATGACAGCGTCGTAATGGGCGCCTGCTACAATCCGCGAAGCGTCATCCGCCGGTCCGAATAAGGCACGGACGTTCCGGTATGTCTGCCGGTTATAGTCATAATTTTGAAACGAGACCCGTCCGCCTGACTGCTTCAGCTCAGCGGCAATGTAGTCGGCACACCGGTCCAGATTCTCAGGATGATCAAAGCTTCGGGGGTGAAATGTTTCAGACAGTGACAGCACATGTTCCTTGAGCTTTTCCGCATCCACCACAGCTTCTGAAGGCTGATTCCGGCCGATCATCGGCTGTGTCAGCACAAACCAGAGAACGACCAGCGGCGTGACGAGCAGCAGGAGAATGATGTATATCAAACGTCTTACCCGTTTCGATCTGATCAATCGTCCGAACATCGGTATCAGCTTTCTGTAACAGGATACCCCAGCCGGTATATCACAGTCTGGGACCAATTGCCAGAAGACATCCGGAACCATTCACCCGGCCTATCGGTAGCGGTTCCGTGATCACAGACGTAATTGAAAGTCGAATTCTGCGATCTGATCATAATAATGGTAGTGATGGGGCGTTCTATTGCATCCGCAAGTCAATGGTCAACGCCCGGGGGTGGGCTGAGACAAAAACATTTGCAGCATGTTGTCGTTACGTTGTTTATATGCGTTCTCCCATATCAGGCCTGATCCACTGCCAGACCAGCGTACAATCCCTTTCACTGTCCTTAAAGCCGTAAAAAGCACTCGTCCGATAAAGGAACTGGTTATCGTTGCTCAAGATGGAGTCATATGGCAACCCGATAACCCCTAGGCAACGAACGATACCTCCTGGGCACGTACCCAAGGAACGAGGCATTCAATGCGACCAAAACCTCTTGTGTATTCTGGTTTGTTATTGGCGGCTCTGGTCGCGGGGTCGGGATGCACACACCATTACACCGGCGGGCTCAGCCTGGGCGCGGAAGATCAGCAGGCAGTCAAGGCGTACCACGAGTTCAAACAGAAACAGAAAGAACAACTCGAAGACGCCCGGCTTGCCCAGCGTCGGAACGGGCCGACTGTCTTCGAAGAGGAAGCCATGCACAAGCCGAGTGATGGTGGGGAACCGACCATTCAGCAGACTTCCGCTCGGCAGCTTATTCCCATGTCGCTCTACGGCCAGACCCATACCGGCGATTACACACAGCGAACCAGTCCGCTTGACGGTATACACAGCCTCAGGCGGATTACCTATACCTCTGAAGGTGCCGATTTCGACCCCGAGCTAGATCCTTCGGGCACGATCCTTGTTTATGCATCGACGCGGCATCGCGAAACGTCCGACCTGTACCTGAAACAGGTCACCGGTTCGGCCGTGACTCAGATAACCAATGATCCTTCTAATGAGGTCATGCCCACCATCAGCCCGGATGGTCAGCGTGTTGCGTTCTGTTCTGATCGTACCGGCAACTGGGATATCTATGTAATGGATATCCGCGGCGGGCAGGCCATTCAGATTACCGATGACCCCACCGATGATATTCATCCCAGTTTTTCTCAGGATGGCCAGAAACTCGTTTATTGCAGCAGAGGCTCGCAGTCAGGGCAGTGGGAAATGGTGATCATCGATGTTGAAAAGCCTACGGCGAAAAATTTTATCGGATACGGTCTGTTTCCCACATGGTCGCCGACTTCCGATAAGATACTTTTTCAACGGGCCCGTCAACGCGGCACAAGATGGTTCAGCATATGGACCATGCTGATTGTTGACGGCCAGGCCATGTCACCGACTGAAATCGCCGCGAGTGCCAACGCGGCAGTGATCACACCCGACTGGAGTCCCGACGGTAACCACGTGGTCTTCTGCACGGTCATCGAGCCCGAGAATGAAGGTGATAACGAAACGCCGACGCAGGCCGACGTCTGGATCATGGGTGCGGACGGCAATGGCAAGACACGATTGACCTCGGGGCATTTTCTCAACCTGCAGCCGTCATGGGCTGCTGACGGGTCGATCTTCTTTGTTTCCAACCGTTCAATGGACGGCGCTGAAACGGTATGGGCGATGAGTCCTGAACAGGCTCTTCGCGTTGCAGGTCAGAGTATCAACGATGACGATATACCTTCGGCCATGGTGCCGACACAATAGTCAAGGACACAAGGGCGGCGGGTCGATGGGTATCAGGACCCGCCCTGCGATTGATATCTTGAACCGTCATGTATCAGCGGAGGCTGGTGCCTGAAAACTGAGGCAGGAAGCCATGACAAGTAAACAGGTCATGCTGAGCCTGGTAATGGTCGTTCTGGTAACCGGCGGTTGTTTGAACCGTCGAGGCGATCTGACGCCCGATTACCCCGACAGGCAGCTTTGGGCCGTGGTCCCGCTGAGAAATGAATCCGGTAGTCTTCATGCTGACGGATTAACCGTAGCGGATCACCTAGCCCATCAACTGGAGGACGCCTATCGCGTCGATGTGCTGCCTGTGAATCGCACGATCGGTGCGATGGAGGCATTGGAGCTGCATCGTGTCGCCACAATGGAGGACGCCATGCAGTTGCGGTCCGCCATGCAGGTCGACGCGATTGTGATCGGGTCCATTACCGCCTACGATCCCTATGATCCACCGAAACTCGGCCTGCTCGTCGAGTTGTATGTGGATCCCCTGCGTGATATGTCATCACTGGACCTGCGAAAACTGCAGCGAACGCCGACCGATGACCTTTCACTGCCTTCACCCGCCAGACGATCCGACCAGCCGGTCAGTACCGTCAGTGTCTATTACGACGCGGCCGATCCGCATATCCGGCATCTGCTGGAGCGATACGGCAATCGCCGCGGTCCTGATGGCAGTGACCGTCATGCCTGGCGACGTTACCGGATGAGCATGGACCTGTACACCGAATTCGTCTGCCACGAGGTCAGCGCAAGACTGTTGCGTGCTGAAGCCATGAGGCTGAAGCCCCCGCCCGAAGCGGACCGGCAGGTGAAATCGGAACCCGCCTCGTAGTGGTACATCGACACGTCGTCGATCCATGCCGCTTCGTGCGGCGGATCGAGAGACGTGACAATGGCCAAACCCGGATATAACGAAAAACAGACAACCGACCAGCAGCGCGATCACTGCGTCCCGCAGGTGATCGACAACGATGATGAGCTGGTTCTGGTGAAAAACGGCCAGCGCTATGTCTTTCGCTGTGATCCGGGAATGGAAACCGACCTGCTCAATCAACTGGCACAGATGGTTTCCGATCCGGGAAGCGGCCTTGACTGGTTTGACGCCGCGGTTCTGTCACATCAGATGGGAACGCGTATGAGTAATCGTATAAAGAATTTACGAAAGTCCTGAGGTCCCGGTCGACCACCCTGTCGGTGGTGACGCATGAGTAAGGAAATGAGGTATGACTTCTGAAGGCTCCCTGATCGAACAGTTTGTCGAGTACCTGAAGTTTGAACGACATTTCAGCCCCTACACAGCAAGGTGCTACGGCGCAGATTTGCGCCAGTACGCGGAGTACCTGGTCGATGGACGTGCCGCCGGCGAAGAGAACGCCGGGGTCGGCGATGTCGCGGTTGAAAGCGACATCCGCTCACGTCTGACCAGTGCCGATGCCATGAGCATCCGTGCGTACCTGTCGCACCTGGATGGTTTCGGTTACTCGCCTGCTACCACCGCACGGAAGATCGCAACCTTGCGAAGTTTCTACAAGTGGATGCAGAAGCGAGGCATTATCGAGACCAATCCCATGCTGCTGATCCGAACGCCCAAGCAGACCAAGCGGCTGCCGAAGGCGATCACCGTTGAACAGGTCGAACGCCTGTTGAACGCCCCGGACAACCGTGAGACACTCGGTGCCCGCGACCGGGCGATTCTCGAAACGCTCTACTCCACCGGTGTTCGCGTCAGTGAACTGGTGGACCTGAACCGTAACGACCTGGATCACGCTTCCCAGACTCTGCACATTCGCGGCAAGGGTAAAAAGGAGCGTATCGTGCCGCTCGGTTCACATGCCATGGCGGCGATTCGTCATTACCTGACACTGCTCGAGCCCGATCAGCGGTTTATCGAGTTGCGGAAACAGTCCATGGTCGATGCCGCCGTGCCGTTGTTCGTCAACAAGAACGGCGGTCGACTTTCGAGCCGGTCGGTTCGCCGTAAACTTGATAAATACCTCAAGGGTGCCGGTCTGGATCCGACGATCAGTCCGCATACCCTGCGACACAGCTTCGCTACCCACCTGTTGGATAACGGAGCCGATCTGCGGTCGGTCCAGGAACTGTTGGGACACCAGTCACTGTCGACCACGCAGATCTACACGCATCTTTCCTCCATGCGTTTGCGTACCGCCTATGAGGAAGCACATCCCCGTGCCGTGTGAGGGATCTATTAAGCGCTTCCATAGCCATAGCCATGCCCAGACCGTGAGTACAGTCTGGGCTTTTTTTCTGCTATTGAATCGGTCATAATCACAGTCAGGAGACCGCAACCGTGACGGGTCATGTAACGCGAGCTGAGCGAAAACGCATTCAAGCAGGGGACAGCCGCCACTCGGTGCTGTTTCACCTGGCGCTGGGTCTGCTGAGCGCAATGATCACGGCACTGTCCTATCCGCGGTATGGATTCTGGCCGATGATCTTCTTCGCACTCTGGCCGGTGGGTTACCTGGCGGTAGTCAGCCGCCGGTTATGGCGATTGGGCTGGACGGTCCTGGTTGTTCAGGTCGCCTGGTGGTTGGTGATGATTTACTGGCTGGTGCCGGTCACCGTCGGCGGCTATATCGCGTTATCAATACTCATGGGCGTTTACAGCACCCTGGGATTGATGATGCTGAACCGTTGCCATTACCGCTGGCCAGCGATACCGGCCATGTGCACATTGCCTGCGGCGTGGGTCTGTGTGGAACTGGTCCGGGCCAACTGGCCGGAAGGGGGGTTCGCCTGGTTCGCACTGGCGCATGCATTGGTCGATATCCGGCCAGGTCATGAGCCTTCTCGACTGCTGCAGGTCGCCGATCTGTTCGGTGTTCAGGCCGTCACCTTCCTGATCGCCATGTCAGCCGGCTTGCTTATCGACATTTCGACGTGTATCGGCCGTGCGCAGCTTGATCGCGTTGGTAAAAAGGTCATCAGAACAGGCGTGAGCATCAGAACACTCGTGGCGGAACTCGGGATTTACCTGCTCGTGATCATGGCGGCGTGGCTGTACGGCCAGCATCGTATCGGCCAGTCCCGCGATACGACGAGTCACGGGCCGTATGTCTGTTCCGTTCAGACGAACGTACCACAGGACAATCGCAACTATCCGGAACTTGAACAGTTGATCCGGGATTGGAACCGCCTGCTCGATATTACTGAACTGGCTGCCCAGAGCAGTCCCAGGCCGGAACTGATCATCTGGCCGGAAACCGCCACTCCGCCGGTTCCGCTCAATCCCGCCGCCATTCAGTCCTACCTGGGTGATGAAGATCCGCATCGTCGGCTCCTGACAGTGTACCACGAACAGATCAGGGATTTGACAGTCCGGTTTCGTATCAACCTGGTCGTGGGTGCCACGGCGCATACAGACCAGGGCAGGTACAACTCGGCGTATCTCTATCATGCCGGCGGGATTCAGGACCCGCTTCGTTACGACAAGATTCACCTTGTCCCCTTTGGTGAATATACGCCGTGGATCGACACCCTCCCCGGTCTGAAAGCACTCTTCTTCAAGTACATCAGCCCCTATGATTTTGATTACACGCTTACACCGGGCGAAGGCCTGACCGTTTTTGAAAGCTACTATCGTCCGGCAGGCAGTTCGGGTCGTCAGGTGGTCCGATTCACCACACCGATCTGCTACGAAGATGTGGATACGTCACTGTGCCGTCGCATGGTCTACGGCCCTGGCGGGAAAAAGCGAGTGGATATGCTCGTGAACCTGACCAACAGTGCCTGGTACAGCGGATACGACCAGCGGCCCCAGCATCTTCAGATCGCCGCCTGCCGCGCGGTTGAAAACCGGGTGCCGGTCGTTCGCAGTGTCAATACCGGGATCAGCGGCATCATCAACTCACTCGGTGCCATCGTAACCCAGGTGGAAGTCGATGGTAACAATCAGTTCATTGAGGGATTCGTTACCGAACGAGTCGAGCTGGATAACCGTACAACCCTTTATGGACGACAGGGCCGATGGCCGATGGTGACCGTGAGTCTATTATTTCTGTTGCTCGTATCGGTTGCTGTTCTTACGGGTTTGCGAGCGACCGATAAGCGGGTAACATCCCCAATGCACAGTTGACCGGAGGTAAATCGATCGGTAAGGATCAACAGATGATGAACCAATCACCACGTAAGCGATTAACAGTATGTATGCCGGCAGGCGGGTTGATGATCATGCTGGTGTCAGCCGCATGGCTGCCTGCATTATTTATGTCGACGGTTGCTGCCGATGCCCCGGTCCGGCTCAGTGGCGCCGAGATATTAAAGAACGCGAAAAACCGGGCGATAGATGAAATTCTCGTTGCCTCCCGATCCGACAGTTCCTTGCTCAGGATGAATGCGATCGAGGCGATGGAATGTGCGCCCGAGCGAGCGCTGCCCCTGGTTCAGATGGGGATGGATGACCCCAATCCTGCGGTCCGATTCGCTGCCCTTGTCATGACCGGAAAGCTCAAGTTCAAGACGCTCGGGTCCACGGCGGAGCGGCTGCTTGATGATCCGCACCCCTCGGTCCGCGCCGCTGCCATGTTCGCAGCCCATGAGTGCGGCGAGTCGGTCGACATCAGTGCCCTTGCCGCCATGCTCGGATCGAGCAGTCCTGAAACGCGAGGTAATGTTGCCATTATTTTCGGACTGATGGGCGATCCATCGGCGATTCCCATGATGATAGAGATGACAAAACGTCCGATGCACCGGGCGGGCTCGGTTCAGCAGGCAATCGTACGTCTACAGGTGGCCGAGTCAATGCTTAAACTGGGTGATGAATCCGTGCTCGATGCCATCCGAGCGGCCTGTTATTCAAGCTTTGACGAGGTCCGCGTACTGGCTATTTCCATGCTCGGCAAGTTCCGTGACCGCCGTATGGAGACCGCATTTCAGCAGATGGTAAAAAAACCTCCTATTGAAATTCAGCTAGCCGCCGGCGAGGCGCTGGCGCGGATGAAAATTTATAACAATATATTGGATATAGTATTACAAGGTTCTGTCATGGAAATACCTGCCGTCCGTGCACAGGCGGCCTTCACGCTGGGGCTAATTCCGGACTCGCAGTCGGCGGCAAGGCTCGTTACACTATTAGAGGACCCGCACCCCCAGGTCAGATTGACTGCAGCAGCAGCAATACTCAGGGCTGTCTCCGGATGCGATGTCCGGTAACAGCCGTATCACTGCCAAGAGCGAAATTATTGGCAGTCCAGGGGGTAAAAGGTAGATAATATTGAAGTGTGAAACCCCGTTGAACAGGGGTATGGACTGTGGTAATCGGAGGTTGAGTACCCAACATCGAGAGGAAGAACCTTGAGCTCGCTTACTAAAGTCATCGTCGTACTCGTCAACGTAATGTCCATCATTCTGGTGGCATTGGTGATTGCTTTTGTGACCAATACCGAGAAGCTCGGCGACCAGTTGAATCAGGTGCAGAACGAGCTTCAGACCGCGCGCAGTAAAGCCAATATGGCGCAAAGCAATCTGGAATCGGAACGTGATCAGCATCAGCAGCAGATATTCACGTTGAACAACGAGATCAACTCGCTCAAGGGCCGGTTGGCCGAACTGCAGGCAGCCAAGGCCGAGGCTGAGACCGAAGTCCAGCAGCTCGGCCGCCAGTTGAACGAGCTGAATACGAATTACACTACGCTCGTTGCGGCCGAGGAGAAGAACTCGAAGCTGCTCGAAAATGTCACGTTCGAACTCAAGGACGCCCAGGAAAAGGTCGTCGAGCAATCCAAGAAGCTGATCGAGCTGACGATGCGTAATAATGAACTGGAAGGCAGTCTTGAAGGGTATTCACGCCAGATCCGCAGGATTCGCGAGTCCGTTCAGGGTTATCAGCAGCGGATCAACGAACTTGAAACCATGTTCGCCGGCTTGTCGGATGACTGTCGTCAGCAGATCAGCCAGAGGCGTGAAGAACAGGTGGCGGTGGTCGATATGAATGTCCCCATCGCCGGCCAGGTGACCGCTGTGGACAAGGCCACTGATGATATGACACTGCTCCAGGTGAATGTCGGGCAGAACGATGGCGTCGCGAAGGCCATGCGGTTCATGGTCCACCGCGGCGACCGCTATCTGGGCACACTGGTCATCGAGACTGTCGATGCCACTGCTTCCGCAGGATACGTCGAGCTGCAGCAGGACAGTATCAAGCCCGGCGACTCGATCTACGCCGGCCCGTATTAATCTGAACAGGAGTCGAGAATGATTCGATCCAGTCGAAACCGAGGACAAGCGAATATCTACACGCTGCTCAGCCTGATCGCCCTGGTGGCACTTATGGTCGGTGTGGGATACATGTGGTATCGCAACAGCAAGCTGACCGGCAGCATGAACCCCTTGACCATCAGGAGTTCGGCGGCCGAGCCGGTCTGGGTCATGCCGGCCCGGGCGTAAGAACGAGGGGCGAACCAACCTCTCCATGGCGTAACCACGCTCCGATAAACTAAGGCTCAGCGACAAAAATCTCCGATCATATAATCTAAGTGGCCGGTGCGATGACGTGATGCGGGCTTGCTATGCAGGCGGGTCCGTAGTACGGTACAATCTTATGTTAATACCGGGCTGACGTGTGCTTAGTTTCTTTCCAGTCAGGCTTTTCACAGGATCAGGCGATTGAATATCGATGACCTTCTGAGCTTGTTCAGTATCGACATGGGTATTGACCTGGGCACCTGCAACACGCTGGTCTGTGTACGCGGTGAAGGGATCGTACTGAACGAACCCAGCGTCGTCGCCGTGAGGCGTAATACCAACCAGGTTCTGCAGAACGGCAACGCCGTGGGCTGGGTGGCCAAAGAGATGCTCGGCAAGACACCCGGTTCAATTACCGCCATCCGGCCGCTGAAGGACGGCGTGATCAGCGATTTCGAAATCACGGAAGCCATGCTCAGCTATTTCATCCGCAAGGTGAATGGCAAGCGTCCGTTCGTCAAGCCGCGGGTGGTCATTGCCGTACCCTCTGGGATTACGGCGGTTGAGAAGCGGGCCGTGCTCGATTCGGCCGAGCGTGCCGGCGCCAGACGTGTTTATCTGGTTGAAGAACCCATGGCAGCGGGTATCGGAGCGAATCTGCCGATCGTCGAGGCGACTGCCAGTATGATCGTTGATATCGGCGGGGGAACGACGGAGGTCGCTATTATGTCACTTGCAGATATCGCCCAGTGCGAGTCAGTCCGCGTCGCCGGTGATGACATGGACGAAGCGATCATCAACCACATGAAAAAGGCATACAACCTGATGATCGGCGAGCAGACGGCTGAGCGTATCAAGATCGAAATCGGCACGGCCTCGCCGATGGGCGAGGAACGGTCCATGGAGGTCCGCGGCCGTGACATGATCTCAGGTCTGCCGCGTAAGACCGTCATCACCAGCGAAGAGATCCGCGAGGCGCTGCAGGAACCGATCTCCGCGATTATCGAGACTGTTACCCGGACACTCGAACGCACCGAGCCGGAGCTTGCGGCCGATCTGGTGGACAACGGCATCATACTAGCCGGCGGCGGGGCACTGCTGCGAGGAATCGATATCGTCATTTCCAACGCCACCGGCCTGGATTGCCGCGTTGCCGACGATCCGCTGACCTGTGTGGCGAGGGGTACAGCCATCTACCTCGAACATCTCGAGGAATGGAAGAGTACCATGGAAAGCGACATGGATGAGCTGTGATCCGTCCGATGATGCAGGTCGTCCGCCTCGTGTGGCGGGGCGATGGGATTTGACTTACCTCGCCGGAACGACGACTTTGGTGTTTCCATGAAAAGGCAGTGGCTTAATCAGAAGCGGGTTCTGGTCATTGTTGCGTTTTTGCTGTTGGTGACCAGCCTCCTGCCCGGCAGAGTCAGTTCGGCCATCGCCTATATTCCGTACCAACTCGTTCGTGCCATGATCGCGCCGCCGGGGACCATGATCCGGTCCATTGTCGGTGGCGATCAGGAAGAGCTTGATATTCACATTACCGAAGGGGGCCGGGACGAACTGGAGCAGCGGTTGGGGCAGGCTTATGCCTTTATCCGTCAGCTCGAGTTGAAGGTTCAGAACCTCGAGACGATGATCGACCGGCTGACCCGCACCAGCGAACGGATCGAACTGGCCGGTCTGAGAATGGTCGATGCTCGCGTCGCCTCGTTTTCGGGCAATGACAGCCGTCCTGTGATCGAACTGGAACGCGGCAGCAGGAAGGGCATTCGGAAGGGCCAGGCTGTCGTACACGGATTTAACCTGGTCGGGGAAGTCGAGTTGGTCACCGCCATGACGGCGAATGTCGAATTGATCAACGGCGTCGGAAGCAGTCTCATGGTCAGGCTGCTGCCGCCGTCGCCCGGCCCGGCGCCGCGAGGCGGATTGGAAACGTTGATCGAATATGATCCTGAACTTGAAGCGTTCGTTGTCGAGCTCGGTGTCAATGAAGATGTCTGTGTGGATGATCTGGCGCATCTGATTGACAGCAGGTGGCGAGAGGAGTCGCATGGGTTCATTGTTGGCAAGGTTGTTAAAATTGATAACAAAACAGATCGGCCGCTGCTGACCCGACGAGTGATTATCAAACCGACTGTTTCACTGGCCGACCTCAATCGCGTAACGGTACTGGTTCCCATAGATTGACAGGAGCACGATGAACTGGCTTGTCTTTGCACTCGCCGCCTACGGGATGCTGGTCCTCGAAGCAGGATTCAGCTCGGTTGTGTTTATAGGCGATATCAGTTTTCTACTCATTCTACTGGTGTACGTCGGGCTTATGGCACCCGCTCCTGCAGCGGTTTGGTCGTCGCTGGTCATCGGTCTGATGATGGACCTCAGGCCGGGTATGACCGAGCATATCATCGCGGGACCTTACGCACTCGGGGCGATGACCGGCATGTACGCGCTGTTGCAGCTTCGGGGCCTGGTCTTCCGGCAGTCCGTATTCACAATTACCGTCATGGTCTTCGCGGTCGGCATTTTTCTTCAGATTATCGTCGTTACCCTTTACGCGATGCGCGGCACGGCGTTCATCACCAATGAACCTGTTCCCGACTTCAATGCTGCCGACCAGCTTGCGCACCGGTTCGTCGACCTGATTTACACCGCCATTGCCGCTGTGCCGGTCGGCTTCGTCCTGCTTCGCTCGTCGCCCATCTTCTCATTCCCCGGCCTTACACGCGCGGAGCGGAAATACAGATAACTGAAACAATAAAGCAATGAGGGAATGAGGGAATATGGCGGTGAGGCTGCAGGTCTGTGTGGTTTGGTTTCCGGGCAGTCGTTCGGCAGATTAATTGAATCTTTCCACCGCTTCCTTCAGCAGTTGGATGATCGATAGATGTTGTGTGCATTTTTCTTCGCATCTGCCGCATTCGGTGCATAGTCTGGGCGAGACCTGTCGTGTGTTCCAGTTGTAGTCGTGGAGCGCGCTTTCCTTCAGTTGCAGGTACCGGTCGAGGTACAGCGCGTTCATGATTCCGGGTATCTCGATGCCCTGCGGGCAGGGCACGCAGTAGCGACAGCCTGTGCAGAAATCGAAGTTCACCGGCCGGATCGACTCGAAATAAGCGTTAATCTCATCGATCTGATCGCCGTTGAAACGCGGTCGCCCGGCCGAAGCGACGGTGTCGTCCGGATCGGACCGCTTCGATATGCCGCAGAGAATGGTATCGACGTTCGGATTCGACAGTACGTACCGAACCGCCAGGTCGGGTATCGACGCCGCGCCGACCTGGTCGGCGATCTTCTGAATGACCGGGCTCGGCTGCGCGAACTTACCGCCGCCGACGGGATTCATCACAATCGTGCCGATACCCACCTGCTTCGCCTTTTCCAGCACGGGCTCGTAATCGCGATTGCTCATGTTGTACGAAACCAGAATCACTTCGCACCAGTCGGCGTCGTCCAGGTACCTTACGATATTTTCAGGCTTGTCGTGCGTGGTGAAGCCGGTATGCCTGGCAATTCCTTCGTCCATCGCCTTGCGGATTCCATCGACCATCCCGCCCGGTTTTGTCGCCGTTTCCCATGCCTGAGGCGAGTCGACGTTCCACACCTGGTAGAAGTCCAGGTAGTCGGTATCCAGTCGCACCATGCTCTCCTCGATTCGCCGGCGGACCGAGTCGGCCGAGCCGTCGTCACTTTCCTGTACCTTCTTGATCCACGGCGAGCATTTGCTCGACAGGTACACTTTCTCGCGGTACCCGTCACGCAGCGCCAGGCCGAGCTTGTACTCGGAATCGCCGTAGCCCCGGCTGGTATCGATATACTTCAGCCCGCGGTCGATCGCATGCCGGATCAACCCCACCGAATCAATTACATCCTCCGGCAGTCGCATCCCGCCGATGCTGACCGGATTCACATCAAGTTGCGTTCGTGTTCCGAAAGGTCTGGATTGCATACGTAGATTCTCCTCGCTGATGGAAGCACACCCCTGAGTACAGTCTGAGTGTTGCCCCGGCCGGAATTAAGAGACAGACTGCTGAGTATCTGTGAAGGCATTATACATGAGACTGTACGCGATAAAAATGTATGGACATCAGCCCGGTGGCACGGACAGCAGTCCATGTCGAATCCTGCCGATGGCGAAAGCGGCTTGCGGCTTGCGGGTGGGCAATAGTGAATAACAACCCGTTTTGTGCAGGTCGCTTGACTCCACGGAATCATGCATGCTGATCCTATGGAAGGAATCGGCATGCAGTGTATCCGTGGGCTTGAGTTGTTTGTTCTGCGAGCGCCTCAGTCTTCAGCCTTCCACACTGGAGGAGTGAGGGCTGACGACTGTATTGCACTCAACCTACGGTTGAGGCACCGCTCTCACACGATAATGATATTCCACATTACCGTATACGTGGTTCGTATCGGTATACGACTCACTATCCGGCGGCAGGTCGTCCGCCAGTGTGTGCCAGTTGTCGTGGTTGCCCATGTACGGTTTACGCTGGACGACGTAGCCGCTTTCCTGGTCCGGGCCTGAGGCGTTGTCGGTCCACGTCAGATGAATGCTGTGCGGATCGGTGAAAACCACGGCGGCCAGGTCGGTTGGTGCGGGGATGGGTGGGACGGGCTCGCTCGATATCAGCTCGATACCCTGGCCGTGGACCGGATCGAGGTTGCGGCTGTACGCTTTGTCAGTGGCGTTGTTCCAGTGTTCATGCACGCCGAGCGATGGAACTCGCCGGACGTCGCCGTCATGATCGGGATCGTAGAACGTGCCGGAAGGGGGGTTGTCGGCCAGTGCGGCTTCGTGCAGGTAATCTTCGGTGCCTTCCCACCATGCGCAGCCGCCCCATTCCTCGCGGATGAAGTCCAGGCCGACGGAATCGATCGCTACAGGGTCCTGTGAGACGAGAACACTAGACGGCCAGTCGCCGTTGAAGGGAGTCATGTTCCACCGGATCGAAGCGCCGTCCTGGCTGTGGCGGCCGCCGTAAAGGCCGTCTATCGCATACAAAACAGTCTTGCCGCCGAAATGCTTGTGCGCGATGAAATCAACGTTGCAATGATAGTTGCCGTAGCCCGGCATGTTGGCCGGAAGATCGCTGTGCAGGTCGTAATAACCGCTTTCATATGGGTAACGGAGTGATCCGTAATGGTTCTTCGCACACAGTGTGACGCCCGCGAAATTATAATGCAGCTTAAGTGTCGCCAGGTTGATCAGATAGTCCGCTTCTACATAAGCGTCATAAACGTAATCAGTATCGGGTACGTTCGGATGGTTGCTCCAGTAGACCGCCTCATCCGTTTTCTGGAGTTTGCGGCGTGGATTCGAAGCGTTGCCCCCGCGGATATCGATGAACCGTACTTCGGGATAGTCATTGCGAATGACATCGCAGAACTCGTTGGGGAACGAACCCAGTGGATCGCCGACGGTGATATCGGCCTCGTCGACGCCCGCGAACTCGACCAGTTGCCTGATAATGGCGTGAATCATCTGCGGCGTGGTGTTCATATAGTCATGGTTTCCGGTGATGTTGTACGTGCTGGAACTGACGTTATTGCCGCTGATGAACCCGACGAAGTTGACCTTGATCATGAACTTCTCGCCGGTCAGGTAACCGCGGCTTCCCCGGCCATGCGTCTGGTTGAAGTGGGTGAGGATCGCATGCCACGCCGCAGTGTCGGTCGATTCGCCTGCCAACCAACGTACGGCATCCGAGACCATCTGGTCGACGCGCTGGACGTCGGTATGTTCAGGCTCCCAGAAGAAGCCGTTGCCCGGGCCGTTCCAGTCCGTTGCTTCCGGATCATGCACCCAGACCACCCGGCCGGGATGGACACCCAAGCCCGTGCCGATCGGAATGTTCGGTGAATCAAGGGCAAGTGCCTGGTCCTGCGGCATGTCAATAATAGCAATCAACCCGGCGACCGCGGCGATAACAAGGAACATTCCGCCGCTGATCACACTCGCACGACGGAAATGTTGTCTCGATCGCCTGAACGCATAAAGCGAACTGGTCGCGCAGATCAGCCAGATCACGAATCCCGACGCCAGCGGAAACGCCGCACGCTGGCACGGATACGATGCGCGCGAAGGCTTCGGCAATACGCGCAACAGGAACCAGAACAATGAAATGAATCCGATAACCGGCAGAAGCCACATGCAGATAGATGGCCTGTAACGTCGAATGATGTCCGTCAGAGCATTTCGAAACGCTGTCGGATACCGGTGGTGCAGAATACCCATGCTTTCTTCTCCTCTCCTCTATTCAGATTAATCGAATTACCCGTGATCAGATATGTGGAAGTGATTACGGATATTACGTAGATATTATGATACACACTGTGTCGACAATACACAACAATCATTCGGTTGTCGGCGTTGAAAATAGCCTGGCCGCTACGGGATTTATCTGAAATGAAGTAATTATTCATCCGGTATCCATGAATCAGCCTGTCCGATAAAGGGTTTTCGGGGGTATGGCTATGTGTAAGTCCATTATCAATATTGTATTTGTCCCGTTCCGTCCGTATCGCCGATTCATATCAGTCAGGACATGGGACGACGTGTGTACCTGCCGGCGATACGGACAATGCCATGAACAGTGAAATTGAGAACCTGAAGGCGCATATCACATTGCTCGAACGCAAGCTCGCTTCACAGCAGGTGATGGCGGCGGCGGCCCGATTGTCATCAGACCTCATATTACTGCTCAATCCGCGACAGCTTCGTTTCGTCGAAGTCAATCAGACTGCAGCCAGTCGATTGGGGTATCCCGGCAGTGAACTGCTTGCCATGGATATCATCAGTTTCTTCCCTGATATAACGGCCGATGACTGGCGGGATATTTGCGAACATGCCGTCAGGAGTTCTGAAACGGATGTGATCCGCACGCAGATGCAGGCCCGTGGGGGCGAGCGTTTTTCAACGGAAGTGCAACTGCATCGCATGAGATGCCATGCCGGCAATTTCATCCTGTTGGTCGTACATGATCATTCCCGCCTGGAGAGTTCACGGGCGACCGTGAATCACTCGCACATCAGGTTGCAAAGCGTATTGGAGGGGAACCTGCAGGCGATTCTCCTGCTTGCCGCTGACGGGGCGGTACTGGTTTATAATCACGTGGCGAATGTCATGTTTCAATCGCTTTTCAATATCCGGCTGAAGGAAGGCGATTCACTTGCTGATGCGGAGGCCGGTCATCTGCCGTCGTCATTTGGCTATCACTTCAAGGCGGCATGTGCGGGACGGATCATTCATGCCGAGGAACGATTCAAAGAACGCCACGGCGATGTGCACTGGTTCATCATTGATTTCGTCCCCGTCATGGAAAACCAGCAGGTCCGAGAGGTGGCGATCAATATTACCGACATGACCGAGCGAAAGGTGATGGAGCAGACACTGAGAAACCAGGCGTTGCAGCTTGAAGCGGCCAACCTGACGCTTGAGCGTAAGCATACCGCTCTCAAGGAGATCATGGAGAATATCCGCAGCGAACGGAAGCGGACAGGCCGGCAGATTACCACGAATATCGATAAAGTCGTCCTGCCGCAACTTGAACTGCTCCGTCAAGGACTACCCGAGGCGCTGCGTGATATCATCGATGAAGTCGAAAAGAATCTCAAGGAAATCACATCGCCGTTCATGGATAAGCTGGTTCGGAAATTCAATCATCTGACGCCGGCTGAAATCCGGATATGCAATCACATCCGGCGGGGCCTGACCGCAAAGGAAATCGCCCGGCTTGAGAACCTGTCCGTCGGAACCATCCACGTCCATCGCCGCAATATCCGCAGGAAACTGCGGATTACCAACAGTAAAATCAATCTGGTGTCATGTCTTGAAGCAACTGCGAGTGCAGACGATACCTGCCTGATTCATAATGATGAATTCCAGAATAAATGAAATAATGTTTCCAGATTATACCTGTTTTTGTATTTGCATTGCATGGTGGTGACATTTGGAAAGACTGATAATATGATCCCCCATGCAGCGCCGGTCAGGTCAATACAGGTCGCTACCTGAAACTCAGTATACGCGCGGGTAGTTGACATACCCATTCCATCCCCAATTTAACTTCACTTCGAAGATTCAATTATCAGCGGGGGAAAGTCGAAAACACGAAACACAAAGCATGTTCCGGTCGGATCGGAACGCAATCGGACGAGGTATTTTTCATTGTTTCACCATCAACAGACAGAACGGGGAAAACCGATGCAATTATCGATTTTCAAGAACTGGAGTATCAGTCGAAAAATAGCGACTATGGCGTCTGTGGTCACACTGGTGCCGATTATTATACTTTCCTGGATGGCAGTGAACCAGGCGACCGATGCCCTCAATGGCCTCGGCCATGCTGATCTCGAGCAGATTGCCGGCAGTGTCAGGATCATGTGCGAAATCCAGCGCGACACCGTGGCGGCGAAACTCAAGTCCGATCTCGGTGTGATTCATGAAACACTCGTCGGCTTCGGCGGCGAGAAATGGCAGCAGCAGGTGAGTCGGTCCGGTGACCAGGCACAATCAAGCAAATTCAGCCCTGTTCTTGTCGGGCAGACAGCGCTGACCGGCAATGAAAGCCTGGTACGTGAATGGACTGAAGAAACCGGTGCGTATTGCAGCATCTACCGGATGGATAACGATACATGGTCATGTACTGCGACAACCGTGCCGAGCGAGTTAGTCGCTCGTGATGAACTGATCGACATTCGACCGGGTTCAACTGTTTACCGGTCAGTCAAGTCGGGTGAAGTCTGTACAGAAACGCGTATGGCAGGCGATCGCTGTTACGAGACGGGCTACCTTCCCGTTCAGGACGGCCAGGGTTCGACAGTCGGGGTGATTGCAGTGATCATTCCATACGACGCGTTCACCGATTTCCGGAAAGCGATTGACTCGATCGTGATCAACGAATCCGGCTATGTCTATGCGATCAACAGCCGGGGTGTCTTCACGCTGCATCTGTCGAAGCTGTATACCGATACCAGCAACCATGCATTTATCCGGGAACAGATGGATCAGCGCGAAGGCTGGCTGGAGTACGACTGGGAAGGGCGTAAGAAGGTCGGGTCATACGTCTATTTTGAGCCGTTCGATTGGATTATTACCGCCAGCAGTTACCAGGATGAATTCAACAGTGCCGCGGCTGAACTGCGTAATAAAATGATTATCGGCGCTGTTTGCGCAGGTATCGCGGCCATACTTGTCGGGCTTTTCATCGCCCGACGGATTGCGGGCGGCATCAACAAGGTGACACTCGCCATCAATGATATCGCCGAGGGCGAAGGTGACCTGACCAAACGCCTGCCCGTGGTCAGTAATGATGAAGTCGGCAGGCTTGCCGGCGGATTCAATATGTTCGTCGATAAGGTCCACGATATCATCGTGGAAGTCGCCAATGCCTCGCGGGAAGTCGCCAGTGCCTCGAACCAGATCGCGGCCGGTAGCGAGGAAATGGCCCAGGGAATGAAACAGCAATCGGATCAGACCACGCAGGTATCCTCAGCGGTTGAAGAAATGTCATCGACTGTGATCGAGGTCGCTCGCAAGAGCGCTGATGCCTCCGCTAACGCCGAGAAAGCCGGACAGCGAGCCGAAGAAGGCGGACAGGTCGTCAAGCAGACTATCGAGGGGATGAATACCATCTCGCGAGAAGTGACGGCTTCCTCGGAAGCGGTCAGCGAACTGGGCAAGCGAGGCGAGCAGATCGGCGAGATTATCAGTGTGATCAATGACATCGCGGACCAGACGAATCTACTGGCACTGAACGCGGCGATCGAAGCGGCACGTGCCGGTGAACACGGCCGCGGATTCGCCGTCGTCGCTGATGAAGTTCGGAAGCTCGCTGAACGAACGACCAAGGCGACCGAGGAAGTCTCCGAGTCCATCAAGGCGATCCAGAGCGAGACATCTTCCGCCGTTCAACGTATGAACGTCGGGACCGAGAGTGTCACGAAGGGTGTCGAGCAGGCCGTCCAGGCCGGTGAATCACTCGGTAAGATCGTCGAGGATTCCCAGATGGTCGCCAGAATGATCCAGTCCATCGCTGCCGCCGCAGAGGAACAGTCCGCCGCGGCCGAGCAGATTTCACGTAACATCGAGAATATCAACGCTGTTACGAAGCAGTCCGCCGAAGGCGCTTCGCAATCCGCCGCCGCCGCCACACAGCTCAGTCGAAAGAGTGAAGACCTGCAGCGGATTGTCGGACGATTCAAACTCGCAGTCAATTGAGTCAATCAGTTTCAACCTGTACCTGGACCCCGATACTACCTCCCTATTTTCAGGTCAGTGTGACCGGCAGGGACTCCGACCCCCGTCTCTGCCGGTCCTTTCTTATTCAATCATCCCGACCCGCTATCCCCTATACCCTCACAGGGAGAGGGCCGGTGTGAAGATATGATGGCATCATTACATCGTTATACTTTGCACCAAGTGACAAGCCTGGAGGAGTAATGCCCGTCAGTCTTTCATGTTGACGCTGGTCCAGTTGTCACGTTCGGAGCTTTGGACGATGGAATAGAGCTCTTCCATATTGAGTTGGTGAAGTTTGACGCAGGCGAGCATGGCTTCGCCGGGCATCATACCGAGTATTTCGCCGAGGAAGGTACGTTTCTGCTTGTCCGGCCAGGTGAGTTCGACTTCGACGCAGACGTCATCCGGTGCGGCGTGTTCGAGCGGCAGGAGCATGCCGCCCTGTCCGACGGGGAGGGTGTCGCCGGGGTGAAAGATTTTCGACGGGTCGCTATACACATATCGATAACGGATACTCATACTGGACGGCAGCAGGCTGAACCGGCCGGGCAGGAGTTTGACGCTGGTTTTGTCAGTTCGGTATTGAAGCACAAAGTGCGAGATCTGGATCGAATCGCCGTGCTTGAGTTTATGCGGTTCTTCGATCCTGTGTCCGTTGACATAGGTGCCGGCCTTACTGCCCATATCCTCTATATAGTAGATCGTTTCCTGCATGAACAGGTAGGCATGGTTGCGTGAGACGGTGTTTTCGTTCAGGTTGATCTGCGCGGACGACCCGCGTCCGATGATAAGCTGGCGCCAGTTCAGTTCAACCTGTTGGCAGCCGTCGTCCGGTCCGAAGATCCGCAGGTAAGGCGAACGCGTATCATCGGCGAGATGAGGCGGAAGATTCGTTTCTTCCGTGTCCAGCCCGGGGTCATGCGTGTCTTCGTCACTGTGGCACATGCTTCAAGCTCCGAAATCCATACCTTATGTCGCAAGTCATCCGATAATCGTGACCGGCCTGATATTGCTGAACATGTCATGAGCTACGCGTCAGTCCGGTGATTTCAACTCGTAATTGCATCATACCTTTTGCTTCGTTACCGGGCCCTGTGTTTGCCGACGATCTTAAACTACTGGCAAACAATATCTTGTCAAATCACCGGTCTCTCGGCCGGTCGCCGGGCGGCGGAGGCGGTCACCACCGGTCCGGATTTTGCCGATACAACTATCGTCGGATAAGTCTCTGGCCGACGCGTCGTTAACGTGTTTCCTGTATGGACCATCGGCTTTTTCAAGCCCGGTCGTGATACGTTTGAGAGGTTCATCGCCGTGGCGTTTTGTCCACATTGTCATCATAACCTGACATTCGACGACCTGCAGCGGTCTCGCTGTCCGCAATGTCAACGTCAGCTCGACCTCGGGGGCGATACCACCATTACGCAGGCTCATGATCAAGCGGCGACTGAAACGATCGATCTGGAAGCGACTACCGAAACGTTCGAGCAGCGGATCGAAAGCATCTGGTCCCATTCCGTCACTGAGCAGACCGCGCCCGATCAGACCATCAAGATCCCTGTTCGCATCAGGACCGTCACCTCGACCATCACCGCGAAACCGAAGCACCTGATCGACGTCGATCACGCGTCCGATCCGACCTGTGACTATGCATTCATTCACAAGTTGGGTGAAGGTGGCATGGGAGTGGTATACGAAGCGCAGCAGACCTCGATCGATCGCCAGATCGCGCTGAAAATGATCAAATCGACGCACGCGATGAACGAATCGCAGTGTCATAAGTTCCTGGCCGAGGCGGTGGTGACCGGCGATCTCGAGCATCCGAATATCGTTCCGGTCTACGATCTCGGTACGAACGACGAGGGTCGGCCGTTTTACGTGATGAAGCGTGTCCGAGGCCGGCCGTGGAAGGAGCTGATCGGCGAACTGACACTCTCGGAGAATCTGGAGATTCTGCTACGCGTGGCCGACGCTGTGGCTTTTGCGCATTCGAAGGGCGTGATCCATCGCGATCTGAAGCCGGCGAACGTTATGGTGGGCGAGTTCGGCGAAGTGCTCGTGATGGACTGGGGACTCGCCGCCGCTATCAGTGACAACAGCAAGGCTTCGCAGGTGTCCGACCGGTCGGCTATGTGCGGTACGCCCGCTTACATGGCGCCCGAGATGGCAAGCGGCGTGACGGCGAAAATCGGGATCGAGACGGATATCTATCTGCTTGGGGCAATGCTATACGAGGTGATCACCGGCCGGCCGCCGCGGTCGGGCCGGTCGGTCATGGACTGTCTCATCAAAGCGGGTAAAAACGAAATCGACAAGACGGATCAGGGCGGCGAACTGCTGGATATCGCCGGGAAAGCCATGGCATTCGAACCGCTTGACCGTTACCGCCAGGTCCGCGATTTCCAGAATGCCATTCGCGAGTATGAATCGCATACGCAGAGCAATCGTCTTTTCAATAATGCGATGGATCACCTTGAACAGGCGGGACAGACAGGCGAATACGACCATTACGTTCGCGCGTTATTCGGCTTCGAGCAGTCAGGTGAACTGTGGGAGGGTAACAGCCGGTCGAATGAAGCGATCGAAAATGCAACGGTCAACTATGCACGCTGCGCGTTCGAGAAGGGCGATCTTGACCTGGCGGCGTCGCTGCTGGATCAGCGTAAGCCGTCGCATCAGTCGCTGTACCGCCGGATTCAAAGCGCCCGTCGCGAGCAGTTGGCAAGACGTTGGCGATATAAGATGTACCGTCGCGTCGTGACGGGTTTGACGGCTGCGGTGGTTGTGATACTGGCCGTCGCATCGATCTGGATCAGTATCGAGAAAAGCCGAGCCGTTTACGCCGAACGGCAAGCCCGTACGGCACAGATGAAGGCTGAACAGCAGCGAGAGCAGGCTGATATTGCCAGGCGGCAGGAGTCGGAGCAGCGCAAGATCGCCGACGCGGCGACAGCGAAGGCGAAGGCCGAGGAGGCCCGTGCCGTGGATGCCCTCGAGCGTATGAAACAGGCAGTTGCCGATATGATGGAGGCGCGGTCACGTGAGGAGATCGCACGAACACGGGCGAAGACGGCTGAGCTGATGGCAGCGGGTGTGCAGGACCAGCTTGCTCGTGCTGGCATGCTGATGGACAACAGTTGGTGGACGTTCGATGCGGAAGAGGCGTTGGTGATACAGAAACGGGCGTCGGAGCAGTACGGCTATCAGCCTGAAATGATGGTGGGAATCGGGCCGGGGGTCGAACTCGAACTGGTACTGATTCCGCCGGGGTCGTTTGTCATGGGCAGTCCGGCGGAGGAAACACACCGCGGCGGTGAGGAGTATCTGCATCGCGTGGTGATCACCAGGCCGTTCTATATCAGCCGGTATGAACTCACGCGGCGGCAGTGGCAGATGATTACGGGTAGTCTGCCCGAGATGGATCAGTCGGTCGATCTTGACAATGACGTCTGTCCGATGATGGCGGTGAACTGGCGTGAGCTGGTCGATACGTTTCTGCCGGCGGTGAACCGTTTTTCGCCGATGGGTTACACATTCCGACTGCCAACCGAGGCCGAGTGGGAATACGCCTGT
>CAYRND010000044.1:0-26875 GCA_964425365.1 uncultured Phycisphaeraceae bacterium | reverse complement strand
CCCCCGCCCCACCCACTCCCCCACACACATCTCACACTTCAATCACTTCTCATCCCAGCCATAAACAAACGGCCGGTTCGGCAAAGACATTGCCGATTCATTCACCCCGGTTGCCATTATCCGATTTCGGATTAGAATATTCTTAAGGGTCATCACTGAAATATGGGGACATGTACCTGTGATGCCACATGTCGACATACTCTTCATGAAACACGGCCTGCGATGCACCCGCCAGCGCAAGATTATTTTCGAGGCACTTGCATCAACCACAAGCCACCCCACGGCCGAGGAACTGTTCCGACAGATCAGCAATAATAACGACCTCAGTATCGCAACGGTCTACAACACGCTGGAGCTGTTCAGTGAAGTCGGCCTCGCCAAGCGGCTGCCGGGCGCGGGCACACGACGGTCCGCACGGTTCGACGCCAACGTCAACGATCACGTTCACGCACGATGCACCCGGACGGGAAAGGTTTTTGATCTGCCCGAGACGATCAGCCACAGTATCATAAGCCGTATCCCGATGAACATCATCCGAAAATTCGAAAAAGAAAAGCATTTCAAAGTGGATGAAATCTACATCGAACTGACCGGCGAATTCCAGGACGATGACGAACACCGGGACTGATCAAACACGCCTCAGTTATCGGTACCGGAACCACCGCGTCGATACCAACGTTACAGGTTACCGCACGGCATGAAAAACACTGGCCGAAGCCTTTCTTTCTGATCAATTGCCCCTTCGGAGCAGCCGATCCGCCTTGAAAGCGTTATTTTTTTCCTGATCCACCTGTGATATACGTACGGGGATACTTCATGGTAGATTTTTCGCGACTCGGACAGCAGGAAACGAATTCCGACCAACCGACGGTTTTCCAGGGAAACCACGCGACACCCGTAAACTCCCCGGAACGTATTCCCCAGACCACGCCGGACGGCGACGATATCGCAGAAAACCCATATATCGCATCGCTGAAGAAAATGTCCGAACAGAACCGGCCGCCGGTCTTTCCCAATACCACCCGCACGCCGGAGAACTGTACGCCCATGCTGTCGATCTGGTTCCATCCCAGACGAACAGCTCACGTCATCCTCGACGACAGCTCTTATCTGTGGGTCCCTATTCTCGCCGGTATCTCCGGTATCACCAGCATGATGGTGGATTATTTCAATAACGGCGCAGGTCGGGAAACCCTGCTTGCTGAAATGGTAAAAAACAGTCTGATCGCAGGAACGATCGTCGCGGTGCTGTGGATGTACTTCAGCGCGTTCCTGTTTCGGATCACATCATGGATCCTGGGCGGCCAGACTGGGTACCTGGGTATTACCCGCGTCATGGCGTGGTCGTCGGTCCCGGCGATTTTCGTCGGCGCACTCATCTTCGGTCTGCTCCCCGTTTTCGGGCCGGACCTGATGTCGGGCGTCGGTGCTCATCCGGATAACCAGCCGCTGACCATGGTCCAGTACACTCTGCAGATCAGCACCCTCATCGCCAGCATCTGGGCATTCGTGCTTTTCTGGGGCGCATTTTCCGAAGTGCAGGGATTCTCATTCCTGCGAACGCTCTCTTGCCTGCTGTTGACGGGTCTACTGTTTATCCTGCTGATATTCCTGCTCTTCCAGATTCTCATGAGCGCGATCATCAGCCTGGGCGGCATGGCTTCGCTTCCCTGACCCGAACCAAGTCGCTATGATTTCATGGCTATGATCCTGTTAATCGATAACTACGACAGCTTTACCTATAACCTGGTGCAGCGGATCGGCGAACTTGACCGTTCTATCGAGCTGAAAGTCTTTCGCAACGATAAGATCGACGTCGATCAGGCGATGGCACTGGCACCCGACCACGTAATCATTTCACCCGGCCCCTGTACGCCGCGAGAAGCGGGCATCTCCTGTGATATGGTCCGCGCCTTCGCCGGACGTGTGCCTCTGCTCGGGGTGTGCCTCGGCCACCAGGCGATCGGAGCGGCGTTCGGCATGAACGTCATACGTAACTACAGGATCATGCACGGGAAGACCGATATCATTCACCACGACGGCCGGGGCATCTTCCGCGGCATGGTCAGGCCCATTCTGGCAACCCGGTACCACAGTCTTGTCATCGAGAAGGACTCTTTCGACGACGCGCAATTCGAGCTGACCGCATGGACCGATGAGGGTGAAATCATGGGTATCCGCGCCAGGCCGGGCTCGCTCGAGGGTGGCGACGCTCCGCTCGAAGGCGTGCAGTTCCACCCCGAAAGCTTTCTCACTTTCATCGGCCACGCCATGCTGGCCAACTTTCTCGGCCTGCCGCCGCTCCAACTCAAACAGGGCAGCTACGTCATCGGTGATCAGACGTATGAACTGGAATTCATCGATGAAGGCAAGCACCCTGATATCGCACAATCAGTACGTGTCTGAACGAACGACAGGTCTACCAGGCTCCTCAAGTTGACCAGGTTGTCTCATCTGGTGGTTACACGCCCAATGAAGAATACCATGCAACCATTGTCACGCTGACAAACCTTCAAACAGATAAAGCTCTTTTCAGCGGTTCGAGATGACGTTCATAATGTTTCCAGTGATCGATTGACTTCGTATATATCGGCCGGCGGACCTGATCGTAGCTGGCAGAGACCATCAGCCGTTTGTTTTCATGGAATCGGGCGCAGGCGTCGTCCCATTCCAGGCCGATAAAGGCTATCAGCTTCCGCATATTCGACTCAGGATCGGAAACAAGCTGCTCGTAATGCATATCGAGGACAGGTACATCGAGGACCTTGTGCCAGTGATCCATCATCCGCTGATACTGACGATAGAAGTGGCCGAGGTGCTCAAGCTTGTAACTGTAGGCATGCCTGCCGACGAACTTCATGGTGTAACACGAAAAGCAACTGGCCATCGGATGGCGGCATGCGTGAATAATCCGTGCATGAGGATAAATCCGCGTGATCAGGCCAAGATGCATCATATTCAGCGGCGTCTTGTCCGTTACACGCAGTGATGTGGTTGTGTATTCATCGAGACGCTGACTGAAAATCGTAGCCATGGCGCCGAAGTGATCCTGCGGTGTTTCCGTAAGGCATTCCGGATAAGGCGGATTGCCGGACAGGTTCATAGGAATGGAACTGGCCAGGTTCGATATCAGCGCCGACTCGCCCGTGCCGGTGACCTGCGGATGCGATGCCAGTATCTGCTCGATGAGACTCGTGCCCGATCGCGGCATACCGACAATGAAGACCGGCCGGTGGTCACGAACTTCCGCCTGCAGAATCTTCTCGATGGAACCGGGCGAAAATACCCGAATCATCGCATCGACCTTCTGCTCCTGTTCTACGGGGTCGTAGACGACTTTCATGCGGCTGTTCGCCAGCGTGAAATGCTCGAAGGCTTCATCATATTGCTCCAGTTCGTCGAGCAGCCTGCCGATGGTGAAGTGAAGAATGGTCCGGTACTCGCCCTTGACCTTCCCCTGACCCAGAAGCTGTTGAATCAGCCCCAGCGCATGTTCCTGCATATCGATCTTTTTGCTCAGATCCGCATACACCGTCAGGATATTGGTGTTCTGTGTGCCCTTCTCGATCACCGGCCTGAGGCATTGCCACGCCTGATCGACCCGGCCGAGCCGCTCATACACAGAAGCTTCGACCGCAACCGCGTTCTCATCATCGGAACCCCGGCGACGGAATACATCCAGATGCTCCAACGCCTCATCATAACGCCCGTTATCACGCAGGGAATAGATCAACAGTAATCTGATATCGGGATCGTCGGGCGAAAGTTCGACGGCATGGGAAAGCAGTTCGATCGCCTGCGGCACATTCCCCTTTTCATACTTGATACCGCCCAGCCGGTAATTCGCCTGAACATGGTCAGGATTCAGTTTCAGAACGGCCAGAAAACAGTTCGCCGCCTCATCCCGCTGATTACGCCTGATCAGAACGGACCCGAGGTTGTATAACGCCACTGCGTAATCCGGCTTGATCGCAAGCGCACGACGATAGGCGTTTTCGGCATCCTTCATCCGATTGGCGTCACGATATACCAGGCCGAGATTGTAGTGCCATGAAGCTTCACCCCCGTTGTATTGAATCGACTTTTCCATGAGCTTTGCGGCATGCGGCAGATCAGCACGACGATGTGCGATCATACCTGCCAGATGGGTCGCCGTGGGATGATCCTGGTCCGATTCCAGTATGCAGCGGCATAAGTGGTCAGCCTCGTCAAGCCTGTTCTGCTGCAAAGCTTCGGCCGCATCGCTCAAAAGCTGATCGCACGATCGGCCCGCCGCTTCACCTGCCTCATGTCTGATCATCCCGTCAACTCCTGAATGTCATCACGATTCAAGCTCCTCCAACTGCAGCGGCGAAAGGTGCTTCCGGTAATGCCGCCAGTGATCGATCGAAGAACGATAGAGCGGCTTCTTCACCTGCTGCCAGCTCGCCGTGGCAACGGGTCGATCCGTTAGATGGAACTCGAGACAGCCGTCATGCCACGGCAAATCACAATATTCCAGAAGCTGCCTGATCACCGGCTCGGGCTCGGTGACAAGCTGTTCATAACGCACCTCATGAATCGGCATATCGGAAAGCTGACGCCAGTGATTCATCAATCGCTGGTACTCCCGGTAATAATGCCCGAGGTGTTCCAGGTTATGGCTGAATGGATGCGAACCTGCGAAATAGTGGGTGAAACAGGAAAAACACGTCGCCACAGGATGCCTGCGGCAATGGATAATCCGGGCGCCCGGCAGAATGCGCCGTATCAGACCGAGATGCAGGTAATTCGTCGGCGTCTTGTCCGTCACATGCGGATATCCCGACGCCAGTTTATCCAGATGATCAAGGTAAATCGTCGCCAGGGCATTCACATCGTGCGATCTCAGATCGGCCAGGCACTGAGGATAGGGCTTGTTGCCCGGCAGTTGAGCGGGCAGTACCTGCGAGAATCTCGATATATAGGGTAGTTCGCCCGCACCATGCAACTGCGGATGCGTAGCCAGTATCTGCACCAATAGACTGGTTCCCGACCGGGGCATGCCCACGATGAAAATCGGACGTCGATCCGATCGGTCCGATCGAACCGGCCCGCTCATGAACGACTCGCCGCACGTGGCAATCATCGCATCGATGAACTGCTCATGCTCCGATGGATCATAACCGCCACCGGCGAATTCGTTGGCAATGGCATAATGCGAAAACGCGTCGTCATATTGCTCGTTCTGATCGAGCAGGCTGGCGATCGCGAAATGAAGCAGCATGCGGCCGCTATCCGCCGGGTCGCCTTCCTGCAACTGCTGATCGAGCATGGCGATGGCATCGGTAACACGATTCAACGCCGGCGCCAGTTCCGCGAAGACCAGTGCGACATTGCTGTTCGCGGCAGGGCTGCCGACAAGCGGCCGGATCAGTTCCCAGGCATCGTCGGTCCGGCCCATACGCCCTGACACGGAAGACAGCAATGCCACCGCGTCAATATCATCAGGGACATGCTCGACCACACGGATCAGTTCACACCTCGCCTGCTCGAATTGTCCCGCGTCCCGCAGCGCAAGCGCCAGGGCAACGCGAATAGGATGCCGGTCCGGCGCATGGTTCACCGCGTTCTGCAGCAGATCACACGCTGTGAAAAGATCACCGCGATTCAGCAGCAGGCACCCGAGTTTGAACGCCGCATTCGCGTGATTCGGATTACGATCAAGCACCTGTACATAACAGTCCGAAGCCTGGTCATGCCGGCCGGCGGCCTGGTACACCAGCCCGAGTTGATACCTCGCCTGCTGATCCTCCGGGTTGAGACGGAGCGCCTGACGATACGCTTCCGCCGACAGGTCGTACTGACCCGCCGAAAAAGCGGCCGAGCCGAGGTTGAAAAACCACGACGGATCGGAACAGTTCAGTCGAACCGATCGCTCCAGAAGTTCCACCGCTTCACTGTGCTTGCCCCGGCGATGTTCAATCAAACCCAGCAGATGCAACGCAACAGGCTGGTCATTCTGAGCCTGCAACACCTGCCTGCAGATCTGCCAGGCCTTATCCAGTCGGCCGGCACGCATATCCTGCGATGCAACGTCAAGCAGTCGCAGGGCGTGTGATGTGCCGGTGTCAGTGTCGTGCCTGGTCATGCGGCCGGTCACTCCCGGGTACGGTTTTCAATGCGGGTCTCAATAAAATACCTCACGGCGAGCTTTCACCGACGTGAGGTGAGTTCACTTGTCGTCAATTCGATGCCCGATACGTCATCCGCCGAGCAGCGACAACACGCTCGTCGCACTGCTATTCGCCAGCGCCAGTGACGAGGTGCCAGCCGATTGCAGAATCTGGGCACGGGTGAGCATCGAAGTTTCCACGGCGTAGTCAGCGTCGCGGATGTTACTTTCCGAAGCAGTCAGGTTCTCGAGCGATATCTGGACGCTTCGCATCGTGGTCTGCAGCGTGTTACGCTCGAACGCACCCAATCGTCCGCGAAGAACCGAAATCTGGTCCATCGCTTCATCAATAATCGCACCGGCCTCGGCGTACGAACCTTCCACCAGGGAATTGTCGCCGCCGGTGACAATCGAACTGAGGAATCCCAGCGTCGCGTTACCCAGCCTCGACGCGGCCACGGACTGGATACCGAACGCCGCCTGCTGAAGGAAACTGACGGTCGGGCCGATCTGGTAGATGGCCCCGCCACCGGTGATATCAAAGGTATAGGGCCCGGCCGCCGTCGTCTGGGACGCACCGGCGGTCAGCGCAAGCTTGATGTTTAGCGTCGGTGAGTTCAATGTGACGTCCAGGCCGTCACCCAGTGCCAGGTTGCCGTTCACCAGCGCCAGCACGTCGACACCCTCATCATAAACGGTATAGTTGCCGCCGAGTGCATCGAGTGAGAACTGCTGGCCGTCCAGACGCTGGACGCTCACGAAAGCGTCCGTTCCGTATGTGGTACTCGAAAAGACCATCGCCGAACCGCCGATATTGATCGCCGATACGCCGGTCGCCTCTGTCAGGTTATTTACACCGGCCACAATACTGGAAAGCGTCTGATTACTCGTCAGTGCCATGGTCGTGACACCCTTGGTACCACGCAGCTCGATGGAAAACGACGAATTGACGATGCCTGCCGCACCCAGTGAGAGATAGAGCTGGCCGGTTTCCGCCGAGTTGATCACTTCGACACTCACGGAAATGCTCGAGTTCGTCCCGAAGGAGGCACTGTAGACCTTGATATCGGTGATCTGCGAAACAGTGACGTTTTCCTTTCGATAGTCCAGTGAACCGTTAAGCAGTTGCAGACCGGCAAAGGTCGTCGTATTGGAAATTCGGGTGATGGACTCGACCGCCGAGTCGATCTGCAACTGATTGGCCTCGGTCTCCTGCTCGCTGAACGCACCGGTATTGGCCGCCTCGATGGTCAGGCCTTTGATCGAGACGAGCAGGTCGTTGATCTCCTGCAAGGCGGCCTCGGCGGTGGCGATCACGTTCGAGGCACGCTCGATGTTACTGACCGCCTGACCGACGCCCTGGATCTCATTACGTAATCGCTCGGATACGATAAGACCGGCGGGATCGTCGGCACCGCGGTTGATACGCAAGCCGGTTGACAGACGTTGCAATCGCGTTGCCAGTTCCTCATTCGTACGATTGAGGTTCTTCTGGGCGATCATGGCGGGGACGTTGGTATTGATTCTGGTCATTGACAATCCTCCTTGATTGTCCAGCGGGTACCCGTTTTATACCGGCACCCTCGAGTTACTCGGGATCGTTTATCCTCGATCCCGCTGGTGAATGCACGGCCGTCACAGACGCTTCGTGACCTGCCATGCGGTTAACCGAAATCCATTCATCCTGCTTTGACATTTGTCTTCCTGCATGGGTGACGAAAATTATCGTTAGCGACGCTCAGATCATTGACCTGCACATGGGAGGCCGCCGCGTTCTCACGCTGTATGGCCTCGTACACCTCCTTGCGGTGTACCTGGATCTGGCGCGGCGCGTTGATGCCGAGCCTGACCTTGTCCCCTCTGATATCGACGACGGTAATCTCGACCTCGTCGCCGATCATGATCGTTTCGTCGCGTTGCCGGGAAAGCACGAGCATAGGTTATGGCTCCTTCCTTGGGCCTTCTGGCTTTTCCAATGCGTCCTTGCATCGGTCCCGCTACGCAATGCCCGGATAACAACTCATCATTGTTCCGTTGCACAACGCACATCAGTCACTATTTACTTATCAATGCCGTTCAACCAATCGAAACCGTTCAGCGATCCGATCAGGCACTCGCGGCCTGGACCGTCGAACCGACCTCGATCAGCGGTACCCGCGTGGTGAACCGCCGGTCACTGAGCACCAACTGCTCGGCGACTCGCTTCTCCACGTTCACCACCAGCGGACCCTGCAGATTGCCCGTCAGGACATTGTCATATTTATTGACAATCACGAAGACCTGCGCCTGCTCGATCGAATCGAGCTCCAGCTCATGCATCTGCTCGGACCGGATGGGCACCTTGTACGTCGAGACGAACAGGCTCGGATCAGTGATCACAAATGCCAGCTCCGGCAGATCGATCGACTGAAGCCACCAGAAGTAGCTGTCCTGGCCCGCCTCGATCAGAATATACCGCTTGTACTTCGGGAATCCGAGTATTCCCTTCGGAAACATGATGATGCGGTTCTCATCAATTTCCACTTCGCCGAATCGTGACGTGTTGATCAGCATGTCACATATTCCTCATGCAGCCGGCCGTCCTGGTTGTCCCAACCCGCCTCTCCAGGCGGGTGACGGCATCCTGCCGTCTATTTCGCTCGACCCGGTACCGGCTGATCAAACACCAGGCCGCGCAACTGTTGCGCCAACTAGCGCAAAAAGTCCAACAAGCTCATACTCATATTCAAACTGCCGACCTGAAGCGACGCCTGTAGCTGAAGCTCCAGTTGCGAATACCGCGTTACGACCTCAGTCAGATCCGCGTCTCGCATCACTGTCAACATTGTTTTCTGTGCTGAATCCATGTCTTCCGACCGTATACGCTGGTCATCCATCCGGTTGGCCTGTACCCCGATAATGGCACGGGCCTCGACGACGTTATTCAGGTCGTCCTCAATGTTACTACCAGCAATTGTGATGCCAGCCACGTCATTTCCAATCAAGGCGGTATGCAAATCCGCTAAATGCGTGAAAATATTCTCCACGCGCACTGTCGCCTTGTCCGTTCCCTGGATCGTATTCAACGCACCCACATTCTGCTCAATACCCAGATGACCCGCCGCGTGACTGAGCCCCACATTGTCAATTACAAAGTCGTTCGCGCCCGCCGTATTGTCCTGGAACAGGAACCCGTTGCCCGTGGTGGCCAGCCCGACGTCCAGATCGACTCCGATCACCACGCCCGCAGCAGCAGCGGCGGCATTGATCTCGGTAATCACATCACCAACCGTAACGGCATTCGACAGATCAACCTCGAACGACCGTCCGTCGTGCAGGCTGATACTGATATCATTCGAACCTGAGATGGTCTCCACTCCGATCTCGTTGCGGAAATCCGCCAGCTCGGTCGCCAGGCCGAATGACCTGATCCCCAGGTCCTCGGCGGTGGTTCCGCCGTTCTCACCCACCGACAGGCTGACCCCGCTGACTTCACTGACCAGGTCGAGCGCATCGCCCGCTTCGTTGATCACCAGTCTGAGCCCGAGATCGAGCTGTTCGATCTCGTTGATCAGGTCCTGCACGGTGGTTGCCGCCGAAAAATCAGCGGTCTTCGTGGTCAAACCCTGTGTAATCGTCAGGCCGCCGGCGAAATCGATCGCCGCGCCGAAATCGGCCAGCAGGGTCCGTTCTGTCAGCCGAACGCCCACTTCCGGGCCGACGTCGGGCACACCGCCGGTCGAACTAAGCAGTAGACCCAGATCACCCGCCGTCTTGCCCGCGCCGGATTCGCTTATCGTAATCACATTCCCGCCGATTCCCGTCAGCGAGAATCCGCCCCCGCTGATCGCCACTGACCCGGAACCGGGTACCATCGTCGTAATCGCGTCATTGATCCGTGTCACCACATCACCCAGGGTATCGGCGTCACTCAGGTCAACTGTCATTTCATTGGCGACGTTCACCGTGACCACGACCGAACCGCCTCGAACGCCTTCTCCCAGTGCGCCGTCAATATCGGCAAGACGCACCGATGACGCCGCCTGGGGGTCCAGGTCGACCTCGGAAACAATACGCGACGATAACGCTCCGAATGCATCCAGCCCGTTGCTGGTGAAATCCTCGTAATCCATGGCGCCGACGTCGAGCTGCATGTTCTCATCGGAGCCTTTGTAACGATAGCCGCCCAGGAACTGCTCGAAAATCACACCGTCCGGCGAAGCGCCGTCCCGGCCGCCGAAAACGGAAATGTCGTTGTACTGGCGATTCACGATCTCGAGCAGACTTTCGATCATCCCTGTCACCACATAGGCCTCGGTCTCACGCGTCCCGATATCACTGTCGATCTGCATCGAAGCCAGCGACTTCGCTTCCAGCAGAACGTCGTTCGCGTCACCGAGGGCGTGGTCGGCTGTATTGAGCACATTGAACGCGTGCGTGATATTCTCAAGGTGCATTTCATGCTCATCGATGCTCTTCTGAAGATAGAGCATCGCCGCAACTTTATCCGGCTCGTCCGATGCACTGTTGATCTTACGCCCGGTCGTGATCTGCTCCTGAGCTTCGAACAACTCACGCTGGGTATTGCTCAGCCGGGATAACAGGCTGTTGCCCATCATCATGGGCGTGGTTCTCGAAAAATAGGAAGATATCTGCGGCATGGTCATTCCATCCTGTCCATCAAGTTGACTACGCCATTGAAATCAGTGTCTGCATCAGCTCGTCCACTACGGTGATAAACCGGGCACTGGCCTGGAAGGCCCGCAGAAATTGAATCAGATTGATCGTTTCCTCGTCCGCGTTCACACCCGAATACGCCTGCTGCTGAGTCTGAAGCGCTTCACGCACCACGGCGTCGGCGGTCACTTCCTCCTTCGCCTGGCTCAGACGTACCGCGTAGGTCTCCACGTGCCTGGACCAGTAATCACTCAGACTGAGATTATTCAAGCCCGATATCGACTCGCCACGTAACGCGGATATCGCTAGCGCATTCGTATTGTCACCCGTCGAGTCCGGGTCTGCGGACACTGCGATCAGACGCGGTGAACCGCTCAGCACCGGATTCACACGGATATCCAGGGCGTCGCCGCCGGTGAAAAACGTGTTGATACCCAAAGCAGCCAGTGCGCCGCTCGAATCCTCGGAAAAACAGAACTCATAATCACTCGAATCGGCCGTGATCTCGAGCTCACCGGCCGAGGTTACCGAAGCGCTGATATTGGCGATCGCGTCGATATCAGCAGTCAGTGAGTTCAATGTCGTGTCGGCTGCAGGGTTAATCCCGTCGAGATCGACCGTTACGGTCGTCGTCATACGCTGACCCGTCGACTTCTGAATCACGTGGACCTGGAACGAACCGTGTGTCGGCGTGAAGTCCAGGTACGTATCCGGATCGTTCAGCGAAAGCGTCGCATCTTCGACTTTACCCGTACCCGTCACACTGCTTACCAGGTCAAGGCCCCGGCCCGAACTGTGAAGCTTGTTCACTTCGAAAATCAACTGGTTCGTGAAGGTGTCCAGCGTGGTGATCGCTTCCTCGAGATCATTGTTCTTGAACTCGACCAGTGCGCCGATCTTGCCGCTGGAGATATCGAGTATGCTCTCGTCGTCGGCAATGACCACGTCGGTCCGCAATTCACCGTCGATCGTATGGGTGATGTAATCCACACCCCGGCTCTGGCCGTTGATGATGATCGGCAGCGAGCCCACAAACACGTCCACCGAACCGTTCGCCTGCTCAACGGTTGATATATCGAAATACTGGGCAAGCTCGGTGAGCAGGACATCACGCTGGTCACGCAGCCCGCTCGCACCCCCGGTGCCCTGGTCCTGCACGGCGATCTGGGTATTCAGATTCTCGATCCGCTCCAGCAGATCATCCACGGTATTGACGTTATTGCGGATATCACTCTCCACCGTCGATCGCATCGTGCTCAGGTCATCACGCACATCACGTATGAATGATGACAGGTTGCCAGCCTCCGAGGTCACCAGTGTACGCAGTGAATTGTCCTGGGGATTGCCCGCCAGGCGATCCCATGCATTGAAAAACAGGTTCAATCGTGTGGACAGGTCGACGTCGGAAAATTCGTTTTCGATCACCTCGATCTGCTCGAGTAGCTCCTGCCTGGCAAGCGACCGGGATTCCTCGCTGATCGCGGAGCGAAGCCGCGATTCCAACGCTTCATCGATCTGGCGAGTGATCGCTTCGACGTGCACGCCCGTTCCGATGAAGATGTTCTGCAGAATTTCACGGTTGGGATTCGGCGCCAGGGTCACCGTCTGTCGGTGGTAACCCTCGGTGGCGATATTCGCCAGGTTGTTACCCGCCGTCTCCAACGCCGTCTGCGACGCCATCAATCCGGTGCGGCCGATCTGTAATGAACTGCTCAGTCCCATCAGGCTCGTCCTGTCATAACCGCCTGCGACACCACTGACTCACGCAGTGACATTAATGGTGCGTATGGCGGTGGCGTTTTTCGGTAAGGCGCCCTTTTCACTGTAAGTCGAAACGCCCGTCGTGATGGCGCCGATGTTCTGTATCAGGCCGTGCATGTGCTTTACCAGCGACTCCGCCGCCTTCCGCGCCACCGACGTCCGGCCTTTCACTTCCGTCATGCGCTCGAACAACTGCTTCCTCAGTACCAGCAGATGACCCCGACGGGGTTCAGGCAGTTGCTCGGCCAGTTCGCCTAATCGCATCGGAGACCGGGCGTCCGGCTTGACCATGAGCGTCAAACGGGCAATTAACGTCAACCGCTGCTTCTCAAGCTCACTGATCAGCCGGACCTTGTCATTTTCCAGCCGGCATAGCTCGGTCATGACGTTGGTATCACTTCGACGCATCGCCTCACGCTTGCGATCGAGTAGCGTAATCATCTCGCCGTGCAGTCCGATCGCACGGTTCATCAGTGACTCGAGCATCGCCAGATTTTTTTCCTGTTCGTTATCCATGGTCATCCAGTTTCCCGCCGATGTCGCCACCAGCGTTAATGCGCGTCATGATCCGTTCGTATATGGTCTGAACAATCGGCATGTCCGCCTTACGCGTGATGCGGTCCGCCAGAATGGTATCGAGCTGCTGGCGGAACATATCCTCCGCCATCCCGCCGTGGAACAGCTCCGTACGGAACGGGTCCGATCGGACCTCACCCAGCAATGGCGCTACCAGCGTCGTCGAAACAAGCTGCTGCGACAGTGACCGTACCTCCTCCCGCACCGATTCCTGGTTATGAACCGCTGACTGCAACAGCCGGTCGAACCGGCCGAGGGCGGCCGAACCGTCACCCGATCCCGTTCTCAGTGACAGCGTCGAAGCGGATGTCAGATTGTTCAGTCCCGATATTTCCATTGCATCGAACCTGTCAGTCAACACTTTTCTGTCAGTCAAAAAAATAACTATTCCAGTTCCAACCGGGCGTGGAGTTTGCCCGACTTGTCGATCAGCTTGATGATCTCGATCCGGTCCTGGGCCTCGACCTTCAACTGGTTGAACGCATTGAGCAGGTCAGCCAGCTTCGGCCCGCCGCGATTCAGAGGATCCACCGCCACAAAATTCACCTGCTCGATCCGCGGGTTCATCTCGTTCGTCTCCGGCATGGGCGTCACCGTCGTGATCGTCAAGCCCTTGTGCGAAATGATCACCGGGGAAATCTGAACGTCGCCCGAAACGACGATCGTGCCCGTCCGCTCATTGATCACCACCTTCGCACCGCTGGTTACAAAATTCGGATCAATGTAAATCTGAAGGATCTGGCTGATGAATCCAGCCGGATTGTTACGCTCGTAGATCGGCACGTCAACGAGTATGTTTTTCGCATCCAGCGCCATCGCGATATCAGGGCCATCCGGCACCATCATGCCGTTGATACGGCTGACCAGGTTGTTCGACACCGGCCAGGACGCATTGGCGTCGTTGAGAATGAAGTGCACACGGCCGTATTGGTCCATGCACTGTGAAAATACGTCACGTACCATGATCGCGCCGCCCGGTATGATGCCCGCCGTCGGATGATCCTCATCCTCGATACTCACCGGGCCTTCGCCGTAGGCATACACCGGCGAATTCGGCAGCGGACCGGTCAACGGCATGGTCAGCAGCCGGCCGCCGTGAAGACTCTTCGCCGCGATCGCAGCGACCTTCAGATCAACCCGATCGCCTTCCCGAACACCCTCCGCCGGTAGATCAGCCGAAATCGAAACCAGTGCCACGTTCTTCGCGTCCTTCAACTCCGTGGCCAGAACCGATTCGTCAATGAAATGGGCAATTATATTCGCCAGGGGGCGCATCGCCGGCATGAACTTGCCGCCGTCGCCCGTGCCGTTCAAACCCACTACCAGTCCCATGCCGATGATCTTGTTCGACTCCGCGCCTTTGATCCGGGCGATATCCTGAAGCTGAACGGCCTGACCAACCCCCGCAGGTATCAATATCGCCAGGGCCGGGGCGATCATCGTGATCAATCGGAGCTTTGTTTTCCAGTTCGTCATATTACGTCACTTCCTGTAATAATGTCACCGAATGAAACGCACGCACGTCACTAGAAGTTGAACAGCAGATCGAGGAACTGCGTAATCAAGCCCTTCTTACTCGACTTCTTCAACTCGCCGGTGTGCTCCTTCACCAGGTGAAGGTCATACAACTGGGTAGTCAGAATCGTATTGTCCGCCGCTACATCGTCCGCGCGGCAGGTACCGGTGAGAATCACCTTGAACGTTTCACTGTCGCTCTTGATGTACTTCCTGGCTTCCAGCACCAGCGTACCGTTCGGCTTCACATCGATGATCTTCGCCGTCAGCCGGCCCGTCATCGACTCCTTGCGACTGTAGCCGCCTTCTCCTTCGAACTCGCTTTCATATTCCAAACCAAGCTTCGGATTGCCCAAAGGAAAATCATTCGGGATGAAATGCCAGTGGAACAGGTCCTTCATAATGATCTGAGGCAGATCCGAAAGCTCGCCGGAATACTCGGCGTTCTTGTCCGTATCGAGCTTCGCCTCGAAGTCAGTCTGCATCGACTCGCGTATGACGATCGTGATCAGGTCATTCACCATGAACTGCCGCGGCTCGGGCATACTCGCCGCCACCATACTGCCCGCCGCAACCGCGGCCGACATCCGCACCGTCTGGTTCCGGCCTCGCTGCGAATCAACGCTATCCGCCTGCTGACGCTGATCAGCGAGAAACAACGACGAACTCTGGCCCATCAGACCCGTCGACGTCAGGCTGATAATCATCCATGCAACATAAAAACATCTTCGATTCATCGATCACGGCCTCCTGTCACGGCTGAAGATAATTCAACGTCCGGCTTCTCACGGTTCAATTCAATCACCGCCTGACGCCGCCCGGTCACCGTGGCATTGAATGTTTCACGGGTTGATTCGTTACGAACCTGTATCAGGTCGTCCAACGCACCGTTTTCCATCGCTCGGACAACCGTGCGAACCACCAGAACGCCGGAAAAACAACGTACCGTCACCAACTCGCCACGCTTCACCAGCAGCGGACTCCGTACGTGCGATGGATAGATCACCGTCGACTCCCGCAATACCGTTGAAGCGACCTGGCCTCTGATCAGCTCGGGGTCATCCACCGGCTCGCCCCGGTCGCTGTCAAGCCACACCTCCGTTACGGTCAGATTATCGGCGTTGAACAAATCGCCCTTGCCGATCGTCCGCGTTGCCACAACCGCCAGCACCCGGCGGCGGACTTCCACGTTCACCGTGAAGGTCTCCACCGCACGGCCGTCTTCATACCTGCGGATCGTCACGGGCAACCGGCCGAGCTTCACACCCACCACCGGCTCAAGCTCATACTGGCCGGTGAGTATGCTGCGACTTACCAGCTCCTCATCGCGACGCGAATAGGTCAACTGAAGATCATGACGATCGGCACACAGCTCACGTTCCATCATCTCCAGAATCCGGTCCTTCAACGTCACCGTCGTCTCCAGGTCAAGCTCGCCCTCGATGTTGCTCAGAACCGGACCCTCCTGCTGAGTCGGAAGCTCGTCTTCAGCCGCCAGGCGACTCACCCGGCAGCGGGTGAATCCCTTCAGCGATACCTTCGACCAGTTCACACCCGCATCGCACAGAACGTCACGTAACGTATCGAGCGTTACGGTCAGTTCACGATCGTTCAACCGGAACCGCGTGATCACCGTATCGGCAAGCGATAACGCCTGGTCCCCCTGCAACTCGGCGATACATGACAGGGTCACCTCGACACTTTCACATCCCGCCTGATCCAACAGGCGAATACTGCCCATGCCCCACGCAAGGCCGCAGGTCGTCGTCAGAATCAGCACCGCCGCGATCGCCGTTGTCTTGTTCATGCTGGATCGAATAGGTATTTTCATGGCATCATTCAATTCATTAATCAAATTGCTCAATCCGTATCGTCACTCAGATCAGAACCGCCTCAGGTTGCTGACCACCTGCAAGGCACTGTCGGCCGCCTGGATGCCCTGACTGTTCATCTCGAACGCTCGCTGTGTCTTGATCAGGTTGACCAGCTCGACCACCGGATCGGCGTTCGACGACTCGAGATAACCCTGAAGAATTTTGCCGAACGTACCCTCGCCTGGATTACCCGCAATGGCAGGCCCCGAGGCCGCCGTCGGAACGAAAATGTTGCCGCCGATCGACTTCAAACCGCCCGAGTTCACGAAATTCGCCAGTTGAACCTGGCCGACTTGAGTCGGATCGATATTACCCGCCTGGTACACGTTGATCACACCGTCACTGGTGATACTCACACTGATCGCGTCGGCGGGAATGGTGATCGGCGGCTCGAGTCGCGGGCCGTCTGAATTGCCCAGGACTATCTCGCTGTCACGATTCAGAAAGAAATTGCCCGCACGCGTATAACCCACGCCGTCACCGACCTCTTCCATGATGTCCACCTGGAAGAATCCCGGCCCGTCGATGAACATGTCAAGCTCCTGCTGCGTGTGGATCGGCGAGCCTTTCGAAAAATCGTACTGCGTATTGCTGATCCGCGTACCCAGCCCCACCTGGATGCCCGCAGGACGCTGATCGCCGTTGGCGTTCTCCACCCCCGGCTGCGCTTTCACCTGGTAGATCAGGTCCTCGAAATTACTTCGCTGGGCCTTGAAACCCGTTGTATTCACGTTCGCCAGATTATTGGCGATCACGTCGATCTCCGTGGACAGTGCCGACAGGCCCGACGCAGCCGAATGTAACGCGATGATGGCCATATTTCAGTATCCTCTTGGAACGCATGCACAGAACTTCATGGGCAACCGCTTAATCACAACTTGTCATCAGGCCACGCGGCCGAGTGTATTCACCGCACGGTCCATCAGCAGGTCGTTGTATCGAATCATGTTCGCATTCGTCGTCACCGCCTTCGTCGCATCCACCAGACGCATCAGCGCCATGATCGAATCGACCCCGCTCCCTTCGATATAACCCTGCTTGATATTCGGATTCTCAACCAGCTCACGCGGGTCCTTCTCGCCGTAGGCGAACAGACCGTGACCCTGCTTGATCAACTGCGAGGTGTCCTGCACACGCGATACCTGGATTCGCGTAACCAGTTCATTGTTCTGGTACACGTCGCCGCTCGGGTTGATCTGGACCGGACCGTCGTCCGGCAGCAAAATCGCCATGTCGCCGATATCCAGAACACGATGACCCTGCTGTGTTACCAGCTCACCTTCACTGTTACGTGTGAACCGACCGTCTCGCGTCAGGCGGACCTCCGACTTGCCCGTCTGCGGATCCCTGAACTCGACACTGAAGAAACCACGCTTGTCCGTCAATGCCAGGTCCATCGGATTCGACGTTCGCTCTAGCGCTCCGGGCATGTAATTCACCTGCTGAGGACCCGCCAGAACGCCGCCGCCTAAACGGTCCAGCAGACGCTGAGAAACATCGAAACTCAAATGATCTTCAATCGACTCGGGGTCTCGCTGGCGAACCATCGGAACGTCAGGCTTGTAGCCCGTCGTCTCGACATTCGCCAGATTGTTGGCATAGACGTCCTGACGATACAGATTGGTCAGAACGCCCGAAGCGGAAAGATACAGGCCGTAGTTCATCGGTCCACCTCCCTGCGAACCGGCCCGTCCTCGGACGAGCGCACTACGTGCCTTCGGCGGAGAAGTCCCTTTCTCCGGCTATGCTCTTCCCTGGTACTGTCATCCCCTGCTAGATCAGTCGCAGCCGACTCCAGGGCCGCGGTTTCATATTGGTGTACCGCCGACGCCAGCCCCGCAAGACGAAGTATCGCACTGCCGATACTCACATCCCCTGCAGCGTCCATCAACGCCAGCCAGTTGTGACGCTCAGATTGCTCGTAACTTTCACGCATAAAATTCATCCTCGAATCACAAACCGACACAATCAGTCATGCCTCAATCCGCAACCGCAATGCCACCCATGCCAACAGAACAAAACACACCGACATTAAACCCCGCCGAAATTCACAAATCGATCAAACCCCAACAGTTACAAATAGAAAAAATCCCAACTCCACCAATCACCCCGCCATACCCACTCGACACACAATCCCAAACCTCAGCGCAAGGATTGCCGACCACGCGCAGCCCATGCGCCAACAGCGAATCTGAAACCATAACCTCAAATCAGAAAGAATATGATCTCGTATACATCCCCAGCGGTCCGCCGGCACCCCCCCCCCCGAAAGTTGCACCGACGCATCCCGATCGACAACCAGGGCCGGTATCGAAATGCCGGACTCATATTCGTAAACCGATACCGACCACCCAACCTTGAACGTTGAACATGGAACCTTGAACTTCCCCCCACCCACTGCTTCATTGATCATTGCTTCATTGTCCCCCCCCATCCGCTCCTACCTTAATATAGACTCCCGGCAGGCAAACAACTCATCCAGCCGCCCGCGAAGCCCCGGGGAAATGGCAGGATCAGGTAACCTCGTCCCCAATGCCACCAGCAGCTCCACAAGGTGATGGTAGTCTGACATACTGATCACCTCGGACGAGACCCGGCCTTCCACGAACCGGTCCGTTCGACGGTCGGTTTTCATATTATGGTAATTCCCCAATGCCAGGCATAACCCCGTTGCTCGATACCCGTACGTGGTAAACGTCGTCGCCTCGCACGCGCCGCCGGGCATCAGCTTACGCTGCCACTGGAACGTTCGCTTTCGACGCGACAGCTCGCTCGCCACCTGGCCGATCCGCCACGTCGTATCCGTATCGAACGTACTGAGCATATCACCCACACGGACAATCGGTCCGCCGCCGATCGGCGAATCCTTGTAACTTCGCGAATTCTCGAGTGTAACCAGAAGCGACCGCTTCGGAATGATCCCGCTGCGACACGCGCCGATCGCGCCCAGGAACCCGACCTCCTCAGCACGTGTCAGCAGAACGCGAACATCCGCCTTCAAGTCCGACATTCCCACCAGCACCTCGAACGCCGAGATCGCCGCCGCCACACCCGCAAGGTCATCACACGCCGGGGCATGCAGCAGACCATCTCGAACAAACGGGCCTGGCAACCGCCACGTAAGAATATCACCCACATCCGCCGACACCGGCCGATCGAACCGCACAAACACACACTTGAACTGCGGCTTCGGACTCCACCGACCCGGCGGGTCCGACACCGCATGGAATCGCACCAGCCGGCCTCGCTGCGCCGGCTCTTCGCCGTGATACAGCAGTAACGGCGTATCCAACTTGAAACAGGCGTCCGAAACTCCGCCGCGAAACTCCGACTCCACACTATGTGAATCAACCACTCGCGTCACCACAAACGCCGGATGGTCCATATGTGCCGTAAACACCACCGCCGGACCGACTTTACGACCACGACCGACGGCCCGGCAACTCAACATCAGATTGCCGTAACCATCTCGTCGCACCTGAACGTGACGATGCCGTGATGCCCAATCACACACCCAATCCACCACTCGACCCTCACAACCTGACGCCGTCGGCAAACCCGTCAACGCCAACAGATACCGGCGACTCACCGCTTTACTTATTTTCGACATAAGCGAACTCCAGGAGACCGACCGTGATCAGTACGAAAACGCAATTCACAGTATAGCACCACCGAAACAGACTCGACCAAACCATCCTATCCACCCGATCGCCCTCTCGATCTCTCGCGGAAATGTTTCCGGCTCGCTACTACAGCAAAACAGAATCGGCCAGCTCGACAAACACCGCTTGCAGGCCATCCTGCAATCGCTTACGCCAGGCGTAGAAGGTCGATTGCCCGATGCGGTGCCCCCGGCATAACCGCTCAACCGTTCCACCACTCTGCTGCTGCTGCATGACAAGTTGATGCCATCGTTGTCTTCTAAATTGTTTTGCATTCATAACCCGGCATTATTGCGCCTGCCGTGCTTTCGGGAAAATGGGTTGGCCGGACGATTACGTCTAATGTCCCTTTTTCTGGCCCCAGTTGCTTAACATCCACCGGGCAGTCAACCGGGTTCGCAAGCGTGCTGGCTATGAGCTCGTGCCAGTGACGGCCATCCGAATGAGTCGAAGGATGGGGGAGGTATTCGAGCCCTTCCACACGGCCACCAAGCATCACGCATCGGTGGACGCCCGGAGTCCCGGTGTTGGTCCAACTGGTCAGCAACCTCTGAGTTCCGGAGCGTTGCACTTGGCTGCCCCTCAGTCTGTCAGTGTCAACCAATGAGTATACTGGTCAAGACGGTCCTTCCGGACTCGCCAGTCAGGCATCAATCGTGTGAGCAGCGAGTAGAAAGCTGGTGAGTGATCATCATGCCTAAAATGTGCGATCTCATGCATTATGACATAGTCGATGTAGTGTACCGGAGCCTTGACGAGATCGACATTCAGTAGTATCGCATCCCTGCCGTTGGAGCTTCCCCAACGTCGTTTCATAGTGCGTTGACGCAACTTGGGGTGTGATACGAAGCCGTGCTTGACGGGATTGTAATGGATGTAATGGCCGTGACGTTCGAAATCTTCATCGTCGCGGATAGCATGTTCCCAGAATTTATCCTGCCATACGCCTCGTCGCCGTTGCTGTTTTTTCCGATGGAAGTTAATTGTTCCTGGCCGCCTTTTCGTATCCAGTTGAATGTGAAATATTTCTTGATATACGACCAGCGTTTCGAGTAATCACTGTCGTTTGCCCGGAGCTGCCACAGACAGTGCAAATGATCGGGCAGGAGTACCATTGCTTTGATTTGAAGATCCATTGGGATTTTCCGTGGGTCACAGGTTAACGGCCACTTAACTTGGGGGCTTCGCCGCCAGCCCCCATCCCGGTGTGCCGGGACGCCCACCGGAAGGCTCGATTCGGGCCGTGTATCGAACAAACGGAGCCGTACTGGTCAATTGCCGCTACGGCGGGTAAAACGTGCGGTTTTCAAGCAGGGGAAAGCCATGCACGATACCGAACTTTATCAACGGATGCTTGGATTGAAATCGCCTTGGACAGTCGAATCGGTTCAATTGAACCTTCAACAGAAGCAAGTAGATGTTCATCTGACCCATACCCAGGCAGTCCGGTGGTGTTGTCCGGATTGTGGCCAGGAACTGGCCTGTTATGATCACGCAGAAGAACGTGTCTGGCGCCATTTGGATACCTGTCAACTGCAGACGCTTCTGCACGCACGTATTCCCCGAGTGAAGTGTCCTGACCACGGCGTTAAACAAGTCAAGGTCCCCTGGGCAAGCCGGGCGGACGGTTCACCTTACTGATGGAACGGCTGATCATTGATGTCCTGCTTGAGACGGGGGTCGTCAGCGGTGCGGTGCGGTTACTTGGTATTACCTGGGATCAGGGCTGGGCTGTAATGGATCGTGCGGTCAGGCGTGGCCAGTCCAGGAAGCGAGCTGCGGTGATTGACCACATAGGCGTGGATGAAAAAGCATTCAAAAAACGCCATTCCTATATGACCTTGGTTTATGATCTGGATCGTTCAACGGTGGAACACGTAGCAGAAGATCGGACCACGGAGAGTCTGTCGGGTTATTATCGATCATTGTCTGGCAAACAGCTTAGTGGTATTGAGGCCGTGGCGATGGATATGTGGGAGCCGTACGTCAAAGCAACGATGGAGCATGTTCCGTTGGCGGGAGAGCGGATTGTATTTGATCGTTTTCATATCATGAGTCATGCCTGCGATGCGGTGGATAAGGTTCGTTTGAAGGAGCATCGTGCTTTGATGTCCGAAGGCGGCGAGCAGTTAGACCGCCTCAAGGGGACGAAGTACCTCTGGTTGTATTCGAAAGAGAACCTACCTCAGAAGCACAAGGATCGTTTGGCTTGGTTAACGAAGCAGAATTTGAAAGCCGGCCGAGCCTGGGCGTTGAAGGAGACATTGCGCGAGTTATGGATCTATCGTTGCAAGGGTTGGGCCAGGCGATTCTTTTCAAGGTGGTATAGTAAGGCGATTCGAAGCCGCCTGGCACCAGTCAAGCGTTTAGCCCGGATGCTCAAGCGGCATCTGGAGCAGATATTGAATTACTGCCACCACCCGTTAACCAATGGTGTTGCAGAGGGAATAAACTCAAAAATCATGACCATCAAACGCAAAGCCTGCGGCTTCGCCAATGCCTCGCACTTCAAGATTGCGATTTACTTCCATTGCGGGGGATTGGACTTGTACCCATGCTAAACCCGGAAGGAGCGATTTGAAATGGGTATCTTTTACGACATTGCACGATCGCATTATGAAGTTGGTCCATAGCAAGTGGTTGGCAGAGAACCGGTTGCTTGTATGCGGTGACAACGGCGAAGAAACAGATGCCGCCCGGAATATATTTTCGTTTGTATTTCATGATGGGTTGCCATGATGGCAATTATCAAGTGGTATGTGTCAAACAGGTCCGGAAGCGGCGTTGGGCATGGGGTGTTTTTTGAGATGGATTTGCGGGATGGGGAGTGTTGCGTTTCCGGGTGCGGTGGCGAAACGGGAGTCCGGCAACATAGTTGCCGGACCTACAGGGTGGTCTGATTGAGGTTATTACTATTCCATATGGCGGAGTGATATTGGTGCTGGTGATCAATTCTGGTATGCGCCGACGCGGTAGGTGTAGTTGACCAGGCCGTGTATATCGGTGTCATCGGTATATTGTGTTGTATCGGGTCCGACGTCATTGATCTGGTACCAATCGTTGCTGCCATGATGTGGTTTTCGCTGGATGATGAAGCCATTTTCGTTATCTGCGTTATCCTGCCAGGTCAACACCACGGAATCTGGCATCAAGTATGATGCGTTAAGGTTGGTTGGCGTGTTGATTGGTGTCGATTCGAGAACAAGCAGCCAGTCGTTTTGATTATCGCCATTATTGCCGGGCGAAGTGAAATCGCGGAATCCGCTGGAATCGAATGATCCAATATCGGTATAGACGCCGTTGGTGGGATTCATCCACCTGGCCTGCAGAGATCCGCTGAGTCTGGCCATATTGATGGAGAGTGTTTTTGCGTGTGTGCCGGTGGGTGGGATATATGCCATCAGCAGACTCCCATCGGAAGCGTATGCGGTGGTAACATAATCGACACCGCCGTACGCGCCATAGCCGGCGGTCAGCACTTCATGATTCCGATCGGGAACCAGGTTCCACCACTGGCGGTTCATGAAGGCGTCGCCGAGATGCTGCATATCACGTGCGCCATCCAGTTCCATCCAGGTTCGTTATTCGGGCTGGAAGTTATGGACATCCCGTCCGCCGTACATATGTCCGAACCCGCCGGAGAGGCATGACCAGTAGGCTTGTTTACGAGCGCGTTCGTCGGTACCATCTTCGTGATAGTATCCTTCGTACTGTGCTTCACCGAGTACAAACGGTCTGGTGGGGTTTCGTGTATATTCCACGTGGTTTTCCCAGTAGACTTCTTCAAAGAAATCCGGATCCAGGCCTGCTCCGATCCGGCCCTTGTAATAGGTATAGGTATAGGACCAGGTCAGCCAATCCTGATCGGCGAAATGGTCGGTACTCGATTTGGTTGTGCCGGCATGATAGGCGATAAAGGCTCCGGGCATAGTTTCCTGAATACCTTCACCGATCTGGATAATGTAGTCTCTGGCGCCATTCGGATCACGGTCTCCGCCGAGGCAGAATCCCACATTTCCATCATCGCGAAACCGGCTTCCCAGTGCACGGCCGTAGTTTCGGCATCCGGCGAGTCCTATTTCCGCGAGTTTGGCATCATCCCAACCTCCGCCACAGCAGCCCAGCATGGCCGGCACCAGTACGACGAACATATCCCGTGCCCTGGCTTTGGCGATGGTCCGATCCACGCGTGCCCAGTGATTTTCATTGAAGTTGCCCAGCAGGTTATTATGGAATGGCAATTCGCCATAGGTATTGGTGATTCCGGGTGCCCATGCATTGGGGCAGGCCATTACGGCGGTGAAATTTTTTGCCTTCCGGTTATCGAGGTAATCGGTCGCCTCATCTTCATTGATCCAGACAAACAACTGCCATGCGGTATCGCCGTTGTAGAAGAACGGCATGCCATTCTGATCTTCAAAGTAACGATGATTACCACTGACCCGCAGTGGCCACGCGACATCGGCCAATACAGACGCCGCGTTTGCGAGCAACAGGATAACGATACTGTATGTGAACATTTTTCGATTCATGTCAACCTCCAACATCCTTTAAAGTGAAACCCACTATTCCGGATTGGATCAAAAGGAAAAAACGAGTGTCAAGTGAGTTACTGTCCTCCAGATGACATCTGTAGCCGACAACTCACATTGATTACCTCAATTCACAGGTCGGCCAGGCTCTGAACATTCGAATACCGACCCGAACCGAGTCACTTTCATACCACGCTTCTGATTAAACCGGCACGTCGCTCAGAAATCGTTTCGTTTAAGGAAAAACATATGTCATATTCCGACATGACGACCCGGCAAATGCATATGAAGGAAGCTGTATATCGATATATTTCAATATCTTAGGTTATTTTTTTCTTGCTCATATTCCGCCTGTCTGATATACTGTAATGTTAAATGGTCGTAAAGCGGAAACAGGTTATCAGGCCACACCATGTCATTGAGGTAAGCGGCCAGTTTCGTCATGCCACTTCCCGGGACGATGAATTATCGCCATTTCTGTATCAGGTTCCTCAGATTCACAATGATATTGAGCTTGTGTTTCTGGAGTCTGGCTGTTATTCGCAGAGGATCGGCGGCGTGGAATTTACGGTACCATGCGGTCAGCTCATGTTGTTCTGGGCGATGATGCCGCACCAGATCATCCACTGCGATAAGGGTACGTGTCTGAACTGGTACCATCTTCCGATCCCCTGGTTTCTGAACTGGCGACTGCCAGGTTTGCTGTCGCATCATCTTTTGCAGGGCAACGTAGTCATCACATCTGTTTCGGAGGGGCAAAGTCGGCTGGACCGTGATATTTTCCGGCGGTGGCATCAAGAGCTGAAAATCGGTTCGCCGCTGCAACGTGAGATTGTCCTTGAAGAGTTACAGTTACGGTTGAAGCGTCTGTCGATTTCCTCAACAGTTACCGATCCGGCTCATGGCCGTGGCAAGATGGCCGAGGAAGGCATTACTTCTCTGGTTGTCAGGATGGCGCAATACATCGCGGAACATTTCACTGATCCGGAACTCTGCATTTCGGAAATCGCATCGGCGGCCAGCATACATCCGGACTCTGCGATTCGTTTATTCCGCAAGACACTGGCGATGACGATCAATGATTACCTGGCCCGTCATCGCATTGCGCTTGCCCAGCACATGCTCAGTCACAGCAATTGCAAAGTGATCCAGGTTGCCATGGATTGCGGGTTCGGGTCGATGAGTCAGTTCCACAGGGTATTCAGGAAGTTCTGCGGGATGACACCCGCATCGTATCGTATGAAATCGGCCTGAAAAGGCGAGGTATGGATACCTGGTCAATCAGAGTATATCCAATTTATTCACAGCGTCTATGAATATGCTACGGCTGGAGGGAGGCCGTTGGTATCTGGCGTTCAGTGTGATTGCGACAGAGACAGGTGCGATTGATGTGATCAACCTTGTCAATACATATCATGCTGATTATACGGATTGCAGGAAAAACGCATAGTTGAGATCATTCATGGCCAGAATCCGCTATCTTCAGCAGTTTGATTATCAAGCGGATGTCCGGCAGCGGAGCTGCTGGACCTACCGTTTACGTCTGTGAATTTTCTGAAATACGTATTACGAACGGTTCTCTCCCGCCGGCGTGGGATATTGCAAGCTGCTGCGATTGATGTGATCAGAAGCTGGATTCCCTGATCAGTACGCAATGGAGGTATCTCAGCAGGTTGGCGAGGAATGATTGGGGTCGGGTATAAAACCACAATTTACCGCGTTGACCGAACCTGGCAAGTTGTCGATCCGTCACTCGCTGGGGATCGACTTTCATTTCGGGGGCCAGAAAAGAAACTATGAAAGCCGGGTCTACCGGTGAGCGGTCGAATACGGGATCATAGTCACAATTGTTCGATTGTTCGTACCACCATCACAAGGAGACCCGACCATGACACGTATTCTCGCAATTGACCTGGGAAAATTCAAGAGTGTTGCCTGCTTATACACCGCGGAATCATCCGATCCGGTATTTCAAACCGTGCAGCTTCACTGGGATCGGGTCGCAAATTGCATATAAGACTGGTATCGAGATACCGAACTCGTAATCGAAAACCCATACCGATGCCGATTCCGACCTCGACCCCGATACCCAACCTTGAACTTTGAACTCCCCCTCCCTTGCCCCATGGTTCTCCACCCCAAGCCCCGAGCCTCAAGCCCCAAGCC
>CAYRND010000043.1:0-26978 GCA_964425365.1 uncultured Phycisphaeraceae bacterium | reverse complement strand
CATCATCACTGCTCTACACTGTCAAGGGTGTGGGTTGGCCGGACGCTTACGATATCAAAGTATATACTCATGGGGAAATGCTGCCTGCCCACATGTACCCGAAGCTTCGCGAACATCCGAATCTCGCAGGTCATTACGGCGGGGCGTGGCAGAAGCAGAAACGTGAGTTTCCGGCATTTACCGGGCCAGTAGTTGCGACGACGAACTGTGTCCTCATTCCCACGGACGATTACGCCGATCGCATATTCACAACGCGCTTCACCGCGGTCCCCGGCGGCACGCGACTGGAGGGCAATAACTTTTCGCCGGTGATCGAGAAGGCCAGGCAGTGTCCGCCGCTGCCCGAGCATGTCATCGGCAGCTCTGTCGTCGGGTATCATCGCACAGTACTGCTTGATAACGCCGCGACGATCGTTGAGGCGATCAAGGCGGGCAAGATCAGCCATTTCTTCGTAATCGGCGGCTGCGACGGCGCCGAGCCCGGCCGGAACTATTTTTCCGACTACGCCCAGGCCACGCCGCCCGATTCATTTATTCTCACACTCGGCTGCGGCAAGTACCGTATTCGCGATTACGACTACGGCGAATTGCTCGGCCTGCCGCGGCTGTTGGATATGGGCCAGTGCAACGACGCCTACGGCGCGATCGCCGTTGCCCTTGCTCTTGCCGAAGCATTCAACTGCGGCGTTAATGACCTGCCGCTTACGCTCTGCATAAGCTGGTTCGAGCAGAAAGCCGTCGCTGTGTTGCTTACACTGCTTGCACTCGATGTGAAGGGCATCACCCTCGGGCCGAATCCGCCGGGCTTTGTCAGTCCCAATGTATTTAAAATTCTTCAGGAGAAGTTCGACCTGAAGCTTACCGGCGAGGATGCGAAGGTCGACCTGACAGTCGCGCTGACGTGATGCCATAGACAGGATGGATCGCGATCTGTCACCCCCCTCTTGAATGGAGGGAGGTGAGTGGTGTGGCGATTGACGGTTTTCCTGAAATGGCCGTGTTGAAACGGACACCCACTCCGATCACGGTTACAATAAACCCACTGTGATCGGAGTCCTGCCATGAACAATACAGATGGTTTGCTGAGTGCTTACATCCTCGACGGCCGCGGCGTCGGACGGGAGGTCGATTGGGAGGATATCCACGCCTGGTCCCCGGATCAGGGCCCTATCTGGATTCATCTGGATCGCAGGCATGAGCAGGTCAGGCAGTGGATGTATGAACGGAGCGGGCTTGACGAGGTGATCTGTGATGCACTGCTTACGGAAGATACCCGTCCTCGCTGCACCGTGATGAACGGCGGTACGCTGGTCATACTCCGCGGAGTGAACCTGAACCCCGGCGCCGAGCCGGATGACATGATCTCGCTTCGAGTCTGGATCGAAGATAACCGTCTGATCAGCTTGCGGTTCCCGAGGCTCATGGCTATTGCGGATGTGCGTGACGAACTGGCAAAGGGCAGCGGGCCGGCGACGATCAGTGAACTGCTGGTTGCACTGGCGGAGAAACTGACACGGCGGATGTCGTCCGTACTGGATAACCTCGATGAAATGATCGACCGGCTTGAACTCGATGTGATGCAGGTGCAGAGCAGAGCCTTTCGCCAGGAGCTGCTCGCCATGCGCAGGCAGGTGATCACACTGCATCGCTATATCCATCCCCAGCGCGAGGCGCTTGCTCATCTGCTCACCGGCCGTGATCGAAAGCTGTCCGAAGAGGACGACGTCAGATTGCGTGAGGTCATGGACGATACCACACGGTATATCGAGGACCTCAGCGCACTGCGTGACCGGGCCGCTATCATCCAGGAACAGATGACATCACGTCAGGCCGAGAAGATGAACAGGACCATGTATGTCCTTTCACTCGTGGCCACCATCTTCCTGCCGCTGGGTCTGCTCACCGGGCTGCTCGGGATCAACGTAGGCGGCATTCCCGGCACGGACTACCACTACGCCTTTCTCTTCGTCTGTCTCGGCCTGGTGGTTCTCGCCGGGTTGGAAATGATCATCCTTATTAAATTCCGGTGGTTCTGAGTTGTATTGCGGCCTGATTTCCGGCTTGAATCCGGCATAGAATCGGCCTTCGACCGGGGCACGACATGATGATATCCCCGAACCGCTTGCCGGGAAGGTCTGCAGGGATTCTGTAATACCACAACCCTGATGGCGTTTGTCGGTTTCATCGGTCGGATGAATGATCAATATAATGGGTAGGCTGTGTTCATCAGTATTAAAGCAAGTTTTGCAGGGATTTTGCAGGCGTTGTTTGTCTGGCAATTCTGTTGTTGAACTGTTAAAATACGACTTGTCACCTTCCTGGAAGAATGTGAGAATGACGAGCCATAACATTCTTGAAGAGGAAGGATGACTATCTCATGCAGGACAAAGCAATTAGGGAATCATATCAGGACACATCGCTGTCAGCGTCGGAGCGTGCTGGATCGCTTGTCGATCGGTTGACACTTGAAGAAAAAATCCGGCAGATGATGGACGGCGCACCGGCGATCGACCGGCTCGGCGTGGCCCAGCATCATTACTGGAATGAATGTCTTCACGGCGTGGCGCGTGCGGGCAAGGCGACTGTTTTCCCGCAGGTGATCGGCCTCGCCGCCGCGTTCAATACCGATCTGCATCATCGGGTCGCCGTCGCCATTTCTGATGAAGCGCGGGCGAAGCATCATGAAGCCGCCCGGCGGGGTAACCGAGGTGGATACTTCGGACTCACGTTCTGGTCGCCGAATATCAATATATTCCGCGACCCGCGATGGGGACGTGGTCATGAAACCTACGGCGAAGACCCGTACCTGACCGCCCGTTTGGGAGTGGCGTTTGTCAAGGGACTCCAGGGCGATCATCCCCGATACCTCAAACTCGTCGCCACCCCGAAGCACTTCGCCGTTCACAGCGGTCCCGAACTTGAACGCCACAGGTTCGACGCCATTGTTTCCCCGCGTGATCTGAATGAAACCTATCTGCCTGCTTTCAAGGCGTGTATCCAGGAAGCGAAGTCGGCGTCCATCATGGGCGCGTATAACCGGATCAACGGCAGGCCGTGCTGCGCAAGTGATCTGCTGTTGAATGACATTCTGCGCAGGCGGTGGGGGTTTACAGGGTTTGTCGTGGCCGACTGCGGCGCCGTTTATAACCTCCACGCACATCACAAGACTTCGCCCACTGCCTCGCACGCCGCCGCCGATGCCGTGAAGAGCGGCTGTGATATGGAATGCGGCGACCAGTATCACCACCTGCTTCAGGCGGTGCAGGACGGGCTGATCACTGAAGATGAAATCAATATCGCACTGACGAATATCTTCACCGCGAGGTTTCGACTTGGTATGTTCGATCCGCCCGAATCGGTGCCGTATACGAAAATACCGGCCGATATCGTCAACTGCGAATCGCACCGTGAACTGGCATGTCAGGCGGCGCGTGAATCGATTGTGCTGCTGAAGAACGACAAACATCTACTACCGTTGGACAAGGGAATCCGTTCCGTGGCGGTTGTCGGGCCACTGGCGTTTTATCCGAAAATGCTGCTGGGCAACTATAACGGCCTGTCGCCGGATATGGTGACGCCGGTGCAGGGCATTCTCGATAAGCTATCGCCCGGTACGCGTGTGACCTGGGAGCCGGGCTGTGAACTGACCGGGGGACCCGAGCTGAACACGATGAAAATCGGCTGGTCTGTCAGCGACGCCGACGTCATTATCGCTGTGCTGGGGTTCTCACCCGATCTGGAAGGCGAGGTCGGCGAAGCGGAAGATTCTGAAGGCGGTGGCGATCGGCTGCGAATCGATCTGCCCGGCCGGCAGCAGCAGCTGCTCGAGCATCTTCATGACACCGGCAAGCCCGTGGTGCTTGTACTCACCGGCGGGAGTCCCATCACCATCAACTGGGCGAAAGAGCATATTTCTGCCATCGTCATGTGCTGGTACCCCGGCGAAGCCGGCGGCCACGCCGTTGCCGATGTCCTCTTCGGCGATTACAACCCCGCGGGCAGGTTGCCCGTCACATTCCCGAAATCGCTCGATCAATTGCCGGTGTTCAGTGATTACAGTATGACCGGCCGCACGTACCGGTTCATGGCCGACGAGCCGCTGTTCCGGTTCGGCTACGGCCTGAGCTATACCACATTCGAATACGGCCGGTTATCATTCAGCGGCACACAAATCACAAAGAATCAGGCATTGACCGTGTCCGTCGATGTTACCAATACGGGCAACCTCGCCGGCGATGAGGTTGTACAACTCTATATCAGCGACCTCGAGGCGAGTGTACCCGTTCCACGCCGTCATCTTGAAGGATTCAAACGTATTCATTTGAGGTCAGGTGAAACACAATCTGTTGAATTCACCATCACATCTTCGCAACTGGCAGTATATGACGATACCGGCAATCCATTCATCGAACCCGGTGAATTCAGAATCACCATCGGCGGCAGTCAGGAAGAAGATGGATCAGGAAATGTGGTATCCGGTGTGATTCATGTAATTGAGTGAAAACAGTTGACAGGTCGGATGGCAGTGACGGATTCACACCTGTTCGCCACTTCATTGTTCACGGCTGATTGATTATTACCATCCACTCGCCTCGAGTACACTCTTCGCAATTGAAGGTGGAACGGGTTGATACATGTGGGGTTCCATCGAATAACTTGCCCGGCCCTGGCTCATACCGCGTACGTGTGTCGCGTAGCCGAACATTTCCGCAAGCGGCGCGAATGCCGTTACTACGCGTGTCGTACCTCGCTGTTCGGTGCTGTTGATCAGTGCCCGGCGGCGATTGAGATCGCCTGTGATATTGCCGAGGAATTCCTCAGGTGTTGTGACAATCACCCTCATGATCGGCTCGAGCAGGATCAGCCCTGCCTTCTGCGCTGCATTGCGAAACGCCAGCATACCTGCCTGCTCGAAGGCCAGTGCTGACGAGTCGACATCGTGATAGGATCCGTCGATCAGTGTGACCTTGATATCCACCATCGGGTAACCCGCCAGGACACCCGATTTCGCCGTTTCGCGGCAGCCGGTCGCCACGGCGGGGATATATTCCTTCGGGATTACACCGCCGATGATCTTGTTCTCGAAAGCGACACCGTCAATGCATTCCAGGTCTTCTTCCTTCGCCTTTTCGGGATCATGCGGCTCGATTGTTATTACGCAGTCGCCGTACTGGCCTCGCCCGCCGCTCTGTTTCTTGTGCAGGCCCCGGCCTTCGCCCATGCCTTGGATCGATTCCTTGTAAGCCACCCGCGGCGTGCCGACCTTCACATTGATTTTCATGTCGCGCGTAAGCTTCGTGCGGATGATTTCGAGGTGCAGCTCACCCATGCCTGCGATAATGGTCTGGCCGGTTTCTTCATCGAAATGGCTCTGAAACGACGGGTCCTCTCGCCGGATGATACCCAAGGCGTTCGCCAGTTTGTCCTTGTCGGCCTGGCTGTCCGGCTCGATACTCATCGAGATGACCGGCTCGGGGAAGTCCATCCGTTCGAGGATAATCGGTTCGTCGGCAGCGCAGAGCGTATCGCCCGTAACGGAGTTGCGCAGCCCGACCAGCGCGACGATTTCACCTGCCTCGGCGTATTCGCGGGCGATACGTTCCTTCGCATGCATTTCGAAGATGCGGCTGACGTTTTCCTTGCGGCTGTTGTTGGCGTTCAGCACACGGCTGCCGCGATCGATTCGACCGGAATAGATGCGGACATAAGTCAGGTCGCCGTGTGCGTCACTGACGATTTTGAACACCAGTGCCGCCATGGGCGCCTCGGCGTTGTGCGGGCGTGTCAGAACTTTGTCCTTGTGGCGTACGTCCACGCCGTGAATCTCGGGGACTTCCGTCGGGTTCGGCAGGTAATCGATTACGCCGTCAAGCAGGCGTTGGATACCGATATATCTCAGCGCCGAGCCGCAGAATACCGGGCAGACTTCGCGGGTGAGTGTGCCTTTCCGCAGCGCCCTGCGGATTTCATCAGGTTCGATCGGTTGTTCCATAACGAATTTTTCAGTCAGCGCATCGTCCAGTTCCGCCGCTTTTTCGATCAGGTCATGGCGCCACATTTCCGCTTCGCTGAGCATACTGTCGGGGATGTCACCTTCCTCGATTCTGGCACCGAGTTCCTCCGCTGAGAAGTAATATGCCTTCATCGTCAGCAGGTCGACGATTCCGGTGAACGTGTCCGCCGCGCCGATCGGAATCTGGACCGCAACGGGATTCGCGCCCAACCGTTCACGAACCGAATTGAAGCTGTAGGTGAAGTCCGCGCCCAGTTTATCCATCTTGTTGATGAAGCAGATTCGCGGGACCTTGTAGCGATCGGCCTGTCGCCAGACGGTTTCCGATTGTGCCTCAACGCCTTCCTTGCCGTCGAAAACGACAACCGCGCCGTCCAGCACCCGCATGGAACGCTCGACTTCAATAGTGAAGTCGACGTGCCCGGGCGTATCGATCAGGTTCAGGTGATAATCCACCCCGTCTTTCGGCCAGGGGCAGGTGGTTGCGGCCGATTGAATGGTGATTCCCCGGGTCTGCTCGTCTTCGAGGAAGTCCATGGTCGCCGTGCCTTCGTGTACCTCGCCCATTTTGTAGGTCTTGCCGGTGTAGTACAACACCCGCTCCGTTACCGTGGTCTTACCCGCATCGATATGGGCACAGATCCCGAAGTTTCTGAAATAATCGAGCTTACTCATTTTCCTGCAGTCCTTTGCCTGCCTGGTTGCGGTCGCCATCATCGTACACCTTTATTTCTGGTGGCTAAAGTCGGCCAGGAGTTATCTGTCATAAAGCACGCCGTCCGTCAGGCTTCCGTTCGGAAGCGGCCGGGACAGTATGCCGTTAATCAGCCGGCATGAATATCGTATGGCCTTACTCCCCATACTTTGCTTTTGTCAGGTCTATTTCGGCTATGGTCGACAGCTTATGTGAATGTTTACCTTTTGAGGCCATCACATGGCTGATACCTGCGGCCCGGAAAGTTATGAAAGGATAGCGTTTGTCGGCGGTTAGTCAAATATTTATCGTTCGTTGCTGCTGGTTGCTTCCCATGAGGTATTCGATGGGCGACCATGAGGTCAGGTGCGTTTGAATTGCCTGGCAAGGTCTTTCATGGTCAGGCGCAGTGTGGTCGGCCGGCCGTGGGGGCAGTTGCTGGAACGTTCGACGTCATGGCGCTTCGCCAGCAGGATGGCCAGTTCGGAATCAGTCATACGCTCGCCGGCCTTGACGGCCGCCTTGCATGACATCATGTCGAGAATATCGTGCAATGCGGCCTCGGCGGCGTTCGGGTTCGAAACGTCCAGTCGGCCTTCGTCGGCCTCGTCCAGCAGGTCACGCAGAAAGGCACAGGGTTCGATCTTCTTATCGAACAGAAAGGTCGGAAAGGATTGTATGGCGACGGCATTCGGGCCGATCGGTTCAATCTCGATACCGATTTTCGTCAGCAGCGGCTTGAGCCGGTCCAGTATCGCCTGTTGCCCGCCGTCGGCATCGAGTACCTCAGGCATGAGAAGGCGCTGACTTTCAAGATTTCGTTCTTCACCCAGAACACGTCTGCGAAGCTCTTCGAACATAACACGTTCATGCAGTGCGTGCTGGTCGACAATGAGCAGGCCCTGATCATCTTCCGTGACGACGTAGCTGTTATGGACCTGAAGGATTTTCAGTGGTTTGACAGTTGATTGCGGTTCGTGATGTTCGTTAATGGAAACGGAATCGGTTGCCGTGTTGTTCTGGTCAAGACCGGCTTCCACCACGGCCCGTTTGACTTCCTCGTAAACGAATCCTTTCTGTTTGGGGTCCATATGCCGGAAGTAATCGACAAATGTTTTCGACGAAATGCCCGTTGTACCGACGTTCGAAGCAGTATTCGCCTGTCCGGCGGTGGTGAACGACGGCTGCTGCCGTCCTGGTGGCGGGAACGGCTCATACCGAGGTGAAAACGGCGGCAGTTGCCCCGTGTGTTCCGAACTCGGCCCGTCGGAGTCATCGCCGTCTGTGCCAACGGGTCGATCGGCCGGGTCGGATGAAATCTCTGATGTTCCCGACCAGATTGTCGCTGCCGGCCGGCCCATACCAAGTGACATATTCGGTGTCAGGTCACTGCCGAGCAGTCGCTGTCGCAGAACGGTCAGTACTTTGCCGTGAATGTGGCCGGGATTGCGGAATCGCACCTCGGCCTTGGTCGGATGAACGTTCACGTCCACTTCAGAAGCATTGACATCGATAAAGAGGACTATCATCGGATACTTGTCAGGCGGGATCAGGCCACGATAAGCTTCTTTGACGGCATGTTGCAGGTTGCGATCGCGGATCGGCCGGCCGTTCACACAGAGGTACTGGTATTTCCCGGTGTTTCTCGCCAGGGAGGGCAGTCCTGCCAGTCCCCAGAGGACAATGGCATCGGACCCCGGCGGTGACAATGGTATTTCACCGTCATCAGCGAATTCGAGCAGTCCTTCCTCGAGGTCTTTACCCAGCAGCGCGACACAACGCTGCGATCGTGATTCGCCCGGTAGAAGTTCGAAAACCTGGCGGCCGTTGTGAGTCAGCCGGAACCCGGTTTCAGGATGCACCATAACAATGCGCGTCATCATTTCGTTGATATGGCTGAACTCGGTTGAGTCGGTCTTGAGGAATTTCCGTCTCGCCGGGGTATTGAAGAACAGGTCATGCACCTCGACCGTCGTACCCGGTGCTGCCGCGGCGGGTTCCACCTCGCTGACATGTTCGCCGCTTGCTTCCAGGACAGCAGCCGCCTCAGCCGGTCGGCCGTCGGTCGTTGCCCGGCTGGTGATCCGAAGCCGGCTCACACTGGCGATCGAAGCCAGTGCCTCGCCTCGAAATCCCAGCGTACCGATCTGGTTCAGTGCATCATGACTTGTCAGCTTGCTCGTGGCGTGAGGCGAAACAGCCAGGACCAGTTCCTCTGGCGCGATGCCGCTGCCGTTATCAGTTACCCGGATCAGTTCGCTGCCTCCGCGATCCACCGTTACATCGATCTGGGTTGCCCCGGCATCGATACTGTTTTCGACCAGTTCCTTCACGACAGACGCCGGTCGTTCTATGACTTCACCTGCGGCGATCTGATTGACAAGCAGGGTTGGGAGTTTACAGATAGGCATGATCTATCATGGTATCATTTTCAGGCCGTGATTATCATACCTATGGATGAAAGAAAGGGAATCTGTTAAATGGTACGTAAAGACGATGTGATCCTCTTCCAGGGCGATTCGATCACGGATGCTGGCCGAGACCGTTCGCTCACCGGTCCGCAGGACAATGAATGTTCTGGTATGGGCAGGGGTTATGCGTTTTTTGTTGCCGCCATGCTCAAGGCCGCCATGCCGGGCAGTGGTCTGCGTTTCTATAACCGCGGCATCGGCGGCGATAAGAGCTGGCAGCTTGCCGAGAGGTGGCAGACCGATTGTATCGCACTCGAACCGACACTCATCAGCATCCTGATCGGGGTCAACGATACATGGCATGGCCTGGGTTATCCTGCCGAGACAGTGACAATTGATTGTTATAATGAGACTTACAGGAAGATGCTCGATGTCGCTGCGGATGAACTACCCGGCGTACGGTTCGTACTCTGCGAACCTTTCACACTGCGCTGCGGTGAAGTAACGGACAGATGGTTCCCCGAGATCGATCATCGCCGTGCTGTTGTCCGCCGGATTGCCGAGGACTATCAGGTGCCGTTTGTCCCGTTTCAGACCATGTTCGATCAGGCTGCCGCCGATACCGGCCCGGAATATTGGGCACAGGACGGCGTTCATCCGACGATTGCAGGACATATGCTCATGGCACAGAAGTGGTTGCACACTGTCTGTGGTCCGGCATACGCCGGAGAGGTAGTATGTGCGAACAGATGATTGCGTTCCCTGTTCGATCGACCATTCTTGAGGGAGCCGGCGCACAAATCGTTAGAATAACCTGATGCCGCAAACACTCACGGGTATCCGCAGCCTGCTTGCAGACTTCGGTCTGAACCCGAAATCCCGGTACGGCCAGAACTTTCTGCACGATGGCAATATGATGCGTAAGATCATTCACGCCGCCGATATCAGACCAGGTGAACTGATTCTCGAAGTCGGTCCCGGGACCGGCGCACTGACCGGGCGGCTTCTCGATACTGGCGCCGACGTGATCGCTGTTGAAATTGATCGGCGGCTCGAACCGCTGTTGCGTCACCAGTTCCGTACGGATACCGACGGCCTGTGGCTGATATTCGAGGATATTCTCATCGGCAAGCGAATGCTGAATCCACGTGTGATGGAACTCATCGGAGGCAGAGCGTTTAAACTCGTAGCGAACCTCCCTTATAACGTCGCATCACCGCTTCTTGTTAATCTTGCGGCGCACTATTCGAATATGTCGCATGCCATTGCCATGATACAGGAGGAAGTCGCCGCTCGGATCATGGCACGCCCGGGCGGGAAGGACTACGGTCAATTGAGTGTCATGATCCAGGCAATGTGTGAAATCGAAAGGGTCGTGGTGCTACCGCCGTCCTGCTTCTGGCCGATGCCGAAGGTCAGCTCGGCCGTGATCAGATTGACTCGACGTGACCAGCCGCTGACCGATCAGCCGGACGAACTTGACCATCTGCTCCATATTCTATTCAGTAAACGGCGAAAGCAGCTTGGTGGTATTCTGGGCAGACAGGAAAGCCTGCCGGAGGGTGTCGAACCGCACATGCGTCCCGACTCGCTGTCGGTTCAGCAGATCATTTCGCTGTTATGCCATACGGATAATTGATACAAATCGCTGTTGCGCATATAGTAGTGATATGAAAATATGGTAACAGGGTATGAGTTAGGTGGTCGGGACGCGTAGAAATCCCAACCCCGCCGGTGCCACCGGGAGATTTGTGAGACGTTATGCGAACACTTGTCGCCATTCCCGTTTATAACGAACAGGACCACGTTGATAACGTACTGCGGGAAGTCAGCCATTATGCTTCTGACATTCTTGTCATTGACGACGGTTCGACCGATCGAACGCCATCGCTGCTTGCGAACCTGCCGGTAGATGTCATCCGCCATTCGACGAACCGAGGTTACGGCCGGTCGATCCGCGATGCCTTCCGCTGGACGCAGTGTTATGAATACGACTGGCTGATCACGATGGATTGTGACGAACAGCACGAGCCTCGCAGTCTGCCTGGATTTTTCGAAGCGATCGAGCAGGGTCATGCTGACATTATCAGCGGCAGCCGCTACCTCGAGGCGTGCTGCTGCGATGATCAGCCGCCGCCTGATCGCCGTGAAATCAATATGACAGTCACCGGCTGGATCAATAAGCGGCTCGGTTTGAAGATTACCGATGCCTTCTGCGGCTTCAAGGCGCTGCGGGTCGATGCCATCAGGCAATTCGATATTGATGAAAATGGTTACGCCATACCATTGCAGTTCTGGGTTCAGGTCGCCGCACTTGAACTTCGCGTAACGGAAGTACCGATCCGATTGGTTTACAACAATCCCAACCGCAGTTTCGGTGGCCCGCTCGACGATCCTGCCCGCCGGCTCGAGCATTATCGCAGCGTCTTCGAATCCGAACTCAGGAAATATGCCGTTACCGGCGGCCCGGCGGGCGAAACCGTTCGCACTGAAGCCGGCCGATCAACGCTCCTGGGTGGTACGGCCGGCAGTCCTTGATGTATCTTGCCGGCCGGTGTAAGGCCTTGCGGCGCGTGGCGTGGGGCTTGTGTTTGGGCAATACGCACTCGGGGCTTGAAGCTTGGAGACGATAGACTGAAGTCTAAGCACTGATTTCTATCCACGAGCTGTAATATCCGGAATCTCAAATCCCGAATGATTTCATCCTGTTATACTTGAATGATGATCTCCAGCGTTATCGTCCAGCCCGCATTGTCCGAGTGGAAGCCGGCTTTTCGTTCGGATCAGGATCGTTCACAACTGGTCGATCGGGTCAATGAAAATGCCGGTCGACTTGGTACCGGCAGGATGACGGATTCTGCTCGTATCATTGCGAGCGGACATCAGGCGAGTTTGTGGCACCCGGGGATACTCGCCAAATACATCGCGATGCACCATGCCTGCCGGTTGTATGACGCTTCACCGCTGAATCTGGTCGTGGATCACGATGTCTATGACCCGCTTCACATTCCGTATCCTCAGAAGACCGGCGACCGATTGGCTGTTCGGCACCTGGAATTGGGGCATTGCCGGCAATACATACCGCCCGGTATGCATGATCCGGTCGATTTGAGTGTCCTCAGGCGCCAGGTCAACCCGCTATTCAAATCCATTGTAGATGCCGCAGAGAATTTACCTGATTGTCAGTCACTGGCGGAACAGTTCGCTGTTCTGATTACCCGGCTTATCTCGCCGCTGACGGGTGTGATGCCTGTGTTGTTTGTAAGCGATCTGCCCACACTGTCGATGTATCGTTCATTCGTTAACGGAATGATCGAGGACGCACATCACTGTGCATGCAGCTATAACGCCGCTCTCAAGGGCCAAGGCCAATGGCAGATCGCACGACTTGCCGTACGTGACCATCAGATCGAATTGCCGCTGTGGGCGGTAAGCCGGAACCAACCCCGGCGCCGTGTGTTTCTTCGTACCAGTGATCATTGCAATAACCTTGTCTTCGACACCGGCCAGGCAATGGATGCCGACATATACAACCTGCTGCCGCGAGCCATGACACTCACTGCCTTTATGAGAATGTACGGCTGTGACTTTTTCATACACGGTCTTGGCGGAGGCGAATACGATAAGGTAACCGATACCTGGATCAATAACTGGCGTGGTGGTCGGCCCGCACCCTTTGCCGTGGTGACGGCAGATATGTACCTTGAACGCGATGTTCCTGTCGCGGATCGGTCTGATTTTGCGAAAGCCGTATGGTATCGCCATCATCTGCCGCATAATATCGATCGCCATGTCCGGCTCGATGTATCACAACAGCATCTTGCCGATCGGAAACATCAGCTTATCAAACACATGAAAGACGATCGTAACCGCAAGCGTAAACAGAATATCTATCGTGAAATCAAGGAAATCAATCGTCTTCTCATGTTGAGTCATCCTGGTGCGATTCGTTTTGCCGATGATCAACTGGCTCGTGTCCGTATCGGTCTGGCGAACCGTGATATCGCAGGCAGGCGTGATTGGCCCTTTCCGTTTTACACACGTGCACAACTGAACATGCTGGCAGAGCAGATCAGGCCGGCGGCCTGTTGCCGTTAACAGCCGGACGGGTGTTCTGAAGGCCATTCTACGGAGCTTGGGCGCCTATGCGGTAGGTATAGGTGGTCAGGCCGAAGAGGTCGGTGGTGTCGATGTAGGCTGTTGTGTCGGCGGGTAATGTTTCGATGGTGTGCCAGTCGTTGATATTGTTGTAAGGCTTTCGTTGGACGATAAAGCTCTGCTCGTTGCCCGAGTTGTCGTTCCAGGCGAGCTGGACCTGGTTGGATGATAGGGCGGTTGCTGTGAGGTCGCTCGGCGGAATGAGTGTAGATTGTTGGTAGACGCGGACGTAGTCGATGTGGAATTGCTGAGGAAGAATGCCGGGATCGACGCCCTGCATACCGCCCCATGACCCGCCGAAGGCGGCGTTGAGCAGCAGGTACTGGGGTTCAAAATACGGCCAGGCTTCCCAGCCGGTGTATTCGTTGTTGAAAGTGAAGTAATTGTTATCGTCGACGTAGAATTCGATGCGATCCTCGTACCAGTCGACGCGGTATATGTGATAGATGTTGTAAGGTTCGTTTACGAGGATACTGGCTCCCTTATTCGTACCGATTGCGTGGTTATAAGCCTGGGTATGGATATTGCCGTGAACGCGGTCAGGGTCAAAGCCGACGTTTTCCATGATGTCGATTTCCCCGCAGGCAGGCCAGCCGACCTGGTTGAGGTTGACACCAAGCGTCCAGATTGCAGGCCACATACCGCGTCCGGTGGGCAGTATGGCGCGAACTTCAATTCGGCCATAGGTCCACGTAGCGGTATTCAGCGTATGCAGGCTCGCGGAGGTATATTCATGTCCATTAAAGTAATCCCGCCTGGTTTCGATGATAAGGTTGCCGTTTTCGACGCGAGCGTTTTCGAGTCGCTGGTCAGTGTAATACTGTAGTTCACCGTTACGGATATACCCGACTTCATAACCCCACTTTGCAGGATCGGGCAGGCCGGTGTAGTCGAATTCATCGGACCAGACCAGTTGCCAGGATTGTGCGATTGCCGGTGCCGCAGAGAGGATCGTGGTTAATACGATAACTGAAAGGCTTTGTTTCATTGCTTTTTCCTCCAGGATATGGAAGTTACATCTTACAGGATTGAGGCAGGTGGTTCAAGGTTATTCGATTTTCGACTTTATATGGTTTTTCAAGCTGCGAGCCTGTCCGTGGGTCGGCAAGATTGAGCACGGACTGCCGGCCGTGCCGGCTGAGGGTTATTTCAGGGTTGTTTTTCGAGCGATGTAGAACAGCACCGGGTAGAGCAGCAAGGTGAGGATAAACGTCGTGGCCAGGCCGCCGATCATGGGCGCCGCGAGCCGGCGCATGGTGTCAGCGCCGGCTCCGGAAGCCCAGAGCAGGGGGATCAGGCCGATCATTGTGGTCATCACCGTCATTGTCTTAGGCCGGACACGTTGTACCGCGCCTTCCTGAATTGCGAGCCGGAGGTCTTTGTCCGAGTTCATCCGTCCTCTGGCCTCGAAATGTTTGTAGCTGTTCTCCAGATGGAGCAACATCACCAGGCCGGTTTCGACGGCCAGGCCTGCCAGCGCGATCACACCGACCCAGACGGCGAGCGAGAGGTTGTAATCCAGCCAGTAGAGCAGCCAAACCGCTCCGACCAGTGAGAACGGCAGCGACAGCACGAGAATGGCTACTCGCAGCCAACTCTTCGTGGCCATATACAAAAGCAGCAGGATCAACACACCGGCCAGAGGGACGACCACCATAAGACGTTGGCGAGCGGTCTGCATATATTCATATTGACCCGACCAGACGATCGAATACCCGGCGGGCAGATCGACCTGACCGGCCACCGCCTTCTGAGCGTTGTTGACGTACGTTCCCACGTCGATACCGGCGATATCGATGAAGACCCAACTGGTCAGGCGGGCGTTCTCGCTCTTGATCATGGGCGGGCCCTTATGAACGCGCAGATCCGCGAGTTGGCCGAGGGGTACCTGGGCTCCGGACGGTGTGGCCACAAGGGTCTGTCGCAGCGCATCGATATTGTCTCGCAATTCATGCGGGTAGCGAACATTGACCGGGTATCGTTCCAGCCCCTCGACTGTCCATGTGACGTTCATACCACCCAGTGCCGACGTGATCACGTCCTGTACGTCGCCGACGGTCAGGCCGTACCGGGCGATCTGATCGCGGTTGATAGCGATGTCGAAGTAGTTGCCTCCGACGCTTTTTTCGGGAAATGCACTTGTCGTGTATGCACCGGTGCCGTCAGCGGTCTTGACGACGTTGGCGATCCGGTTGGAAATCTCGGCCAGTGTTCGCAGGTCGGGTCCCATTACCTTGATGCCGACCGGCGTCTTGATCCCGGTCGAGAGCATGTCGATACGGGTCTTGATCGGCATGGTCCAGGCGTTTGTCAGGCCGGGGATCTGTACGGCGTCGTTGAAGCCGGGCACATGGATTCTCTCGCCGCCGTTCGGATTCGGAATCTCATACCCGTAGACCAGTTCATCGATCGTGATGGTTCGGATTTCATCAAAGACCAGATTCGGCAGCCAGGCCACGCAGTCCGGCCAATTCGAGTAGAAACGTTCCACCGGGCGTGTGCGCCATGTACGCTTATCACGGTGGAGGACGATCGTCGTCTCGAGCATAGAGATCGGCGCGGGGTCGGTCGCGGTTTCGGCCCGGCCGATTTTACCGAAGACGGTATCGACCTCGGGGAAGGCGGCGATGAGCTTGTCCGTCTGTTGCAGTAATTCCCGGGCTTTGGTCATGCTGATACCCGGGTCGGTGGTGGGCATGTACAGCAGGTCACCTTCTTCCAGCGGCGGCATGAACTCGTTGCCTAAGCGGCTGAAGGGGATCCATGTCACGGTAATTAGGACAACTGCGGCAATGACGGTGAGCCGACGGAACTTCATGACGAACAGGAACAGGGGTTGATAGAGTTTCCTGAGAATGGTGCTGATCGGGTTGTGTTGTTCGGAGTAGATTCTCTGCGGCAGCACAATCAGGCTCATACTGATCACCCATCCGATGACGAGCCACAAACGGTAATCATCCAGACGCGGCAGGGGAGCGACGGCGACGATCAGTGCCGGCGTAATGATCAGGACGAGGTACGTCATCCATTTTTTTCTCGCCGGCCACGCTGCGGGCACCATGCGTTCATTGATGAAGTAGACCATCAATACGGGGATGATGGTGACGGCCAGGATCGCCGCGGCGGCCATGGCAAAGGTTTTGGTATAGGCCAGTGGTCGAAACAGCCGGCCGGACTGTTCGCCGAGTACGAAGATCGGCAGGAAGCTGACCGTGATGATCAACAGGGAAAAGAACAGGGTCGGTCCGACTTCGGTCGCCGCCTCGCTAATGACACCAAGCCGTTCCCGACCGTCAGGGGGTCTGCTGTGTTCGTGTTTGAATCGCTCGAGATGCTTGTGGGCGTTTTCCACCATCACGATAGATGAGTCGACCATGACGCCGATGGAGATGGCGATTCCTCCGAGCGACATGATATTAGCGTTGATGTCCAGGCCGTACATGACCGCAAGCGTGGCCAGAATCCCGGTGGGCAAAACGAACGCCGCGACCAGCGCACTGCGGGCGTGGAGCAGGAATAGGATGATTACCAGCGAGACGACGATGACCTCCTCGATGAGCGTATCGGAGACGGTATGGACCGCTCGTTCGATCAGATTGGATCGGTCGTAGGCTACTTGCACCGCCACGCCCGGCGGCAGTCCCGCTTCCAGTTCAGTCAGCTTGTTGCGGGTACGTTCGATGGTGTCTCTGGCATTTTCACCGAAACGCATGACAATAATACCACCGACGACCTCGCCCCGACCATTCCACTCGGCAATACCCCTGCGGATTTCCGGGCCGATGCGAATATCGGCTACATCGGCCAGATATAATGGAGAGCCGTATTCACTCGTGGCCAGTGCGATTTTACGAAGCTCATTCATCGCATGCTCGGAGCGAAGTTGCTCGATGGATCGGCCGGCCTTTCTCGCCTGGGCGATCTCGGTTTCGTTGAGGCTTCCCAGGTAACCCAGACCTCGTACCATGTATTCGGTTTCGCTTTGCTCGATGAGGCGGCCGCCGACGTCGAGATTGCTTCGTCGGATCGCCATCTTCACCCGTTCAAGGGGAATGTCATGCGCCAGCAGTTTTCGGGGGTCGACCACGACCTGGTACTGCTTGACGAATCCCCCGACCGGTGCGATTTCACTAACGCCCTCGACGGCAGTCAGTTCGTATCGCAGATACCAGTCCTGCAGGCCGCGAAGGTCAGACAGGTCATGCTGCGATCGAGTCAAAGGTGAACCATCGAGCGGACAGACGTGAAAGCCTTCCTTGACGATCCGCGGTTCGACGCGGTTGCGGGTTTCGACCGGTACCATGTCCATCGAGTCGTATCGCTGATCGGTCTGCCGATCGATGTAGACGATTTCCGGTGGCGTGAAGATTCGATGGTGTTCCAGTCGCTCTCGTACGTCGGGCAGGTCGGGCGATTCTTTGACCGACGCATACCATTGTTCCGTTTGCGGATCATGCCAAAGACCGTCCGGGTGGTCGGCGCAATAGAGGCCGGTTGTCAGAATGTATTGGAATATCCAACCCACACCGGTTGCATCGGGGCCGAGTTGCGGCGATGCCCCTTCGGGTAACCGCGAGGCGACGGTGTTAAGTTGTTCGAGTACACGTGAGCGTGCCCAGTACAAGTCAGTGCCGTCTTCGAAGATGATATAGACGAACGAGGAGCCGAACATGCTGTAGCCGCGAACCACCTCCGCATAGGGCACGGCGAGCATGGCCGTGGTCAGAGGGTAAGTGACCTGATCCTCGACGATCTGCGGAGCCTGGCCGGGGTATTCAGTGCGGATAACGACCTGAACGTCTGAGAGATCGGGTATCGCGTCGATGGTGATGTGCCGGGCAGACCAGATGCCCCCGGCAATGAGTATCGCGGTCAGCAGCAGCACCATCGCCCGGTTATGTATGCACCAGCGGATGAGTTCTGAAACCATGAGTTAACGTCCTTTCCGTGTCCTGCCGAGGGTCTCGGCCGCCTCGTCGAGTTTCCTGAGATATTCAACCGGATTATTCCGGAACGTGCTGATGCATGATTCACAGCAGAATTTCAGCGTCTGTCCCTCGTATACGAGGGTGACCGGCGTGCCCATGGAACCGAGCTTTGCACCGCTGACCAGACAGAAGTCGATGGGATAGTCGTCCGATGTGTCAGTGGTCTGCTCATGATCGTTGTGTACGTCAACATCATCATCGCTATCCAAAGAATCGAATCGGCCGGGCGCCGGTTCTGGCGATTCGACCAGTCCGCCCGTGACAGGCAGAGTTTTACGTTGATCGAAACATTTGAGCATCATCGTCCCGAAATACGGATTTCGCACGTTGCCGGCCTGCTGGAGCCAGATGGTTCCACCCTGGCCGCTGCGATACATCGGGCAGTGCAGCACCTGTACCTCGCGGCCGAAGCCGGGTGGGACGCCGGTTGACATCAACAGCGTTTCCATCGCCGCACTGATTTCAGCAAATTGAAGCCGTGATTCGGCAAGATCGTCGGTGTTCACGAGCTTGAATGCGCTGGATCTCGCTGTGGTGATCGCATCCTGGTGCTTGTGCCACAAGTGCGGATCGGCCGGAACTTCCAGCTTGATCAGTTCATCAAGGGTCGCGGCGAGTTTGCGAGCGTGATCGGCTATACCATCGGTCGTATCATCGGCAAGCGTGTCGCCGAGTGTCAGATAATGCTCCAGGGCTTGATTCAACTTCACCGAGACGGGTTTCGGAAGCTCATCTAAAGAAGCGGTCCCGGCGAGTTCAGCCGTGGCTTTCTGTTCCGCAGCGAGGTTGCCCTTGATCATCTTCGCCAGTGACTCTCGCATCTTCGATTCGGAGTCGATCAGGAACTGTCCTGAGGTGACAACCATTTCTCCGGGTTTCAGGCCGGAGATGATCTCGATCATGCCCTCGCCGGTTTCCACACCCGTCTGCACGTTGCGAGGTTCGAATTTGCCTTCGCCGCGGCTGACGAAGGCGACCTGTCGGTCGCCGGTATCAATTACAGCTGATCGCGGCGAGAGCGTCTTCTCCGCGGCCAGTGTGTTCGCCATCAACACGTTCGCGAACATACCCGGCTTGAGCAGATTCCCGGGATTATCGAATTCCAACCGCACCTGCACCTCACGGGTCTTCGTATCCAGGTACGGATAGATGTAGATCACCTCGCCTTCGAACGTCTGGCCGGGAATATATGGCAGCGACATCGTCGCCTTCATGCCCGATTCGATATAGGGCAACTGATACTCGTACAGTGTGACCAGTACCCAGACCTTCGACAGGTCCGCGATACGGAAGGCCTGCATACCCGGATCGACCATCATACCCTCGTTCGCATGTTTGGCGATAACGACACCGGAGTGCGGGCTTTCCAGGGTCATTGTCTTGGACGATTTGCCGGATACCTGCAACTGCTTGATCTGTTTATCAGTGATATCGAAATATGCCAATCGAGTTCGTGCCGCGTCAAGCAGGTTCTGTGAATCCGAATCCTGGTTGCGGTGTCGCCATGCGAGCAGGTATTCCTCTTGTGCGGCGAAAAGCTGCGGTGAATATAATTCAAACAGCGGCTCGCCCGCTTCGACGCGTGCACCGACGAAATCAACGTGCAATTTTTCGATCCAGCCGGAGACCTTGATGTTCACATCACGCACTTCGCGTTCGTTGTATTCAACGGTGCCCACAGTGCGGATCATCTTCGTAAGTGGTCCCGATATCACCGGGGCTATTCGCACACCCATATTCTGCACAACCACGGGATCGATGACGATCCTGCCGGTGAATTTATCCGGGTCGATGGGTGTCAGATCCATATGGCAGATCGGGCAGTCACCGGGTCTGGGCAGGATGACCCACGGGTGCATGCCGCATGTGTAATATTCATTGCGACCCTGTTCATCAGCGAATACGGTTTTGTCAGTGGCGCCGGCGTTGATCAGTAATATCACCGTTACAGGAGTACTTATCAGTATGACTGCGATGACAAGTAGCCTGAACCGTCGATACGGTCGGTTGTGTATGGTGCGTGGAGGTGACGTAAGGCATGTTGTTTCAGGATTATTCTTCCGGTTCATGGTGGTGATCCTTCAGTTTCATGCCGGTGATTTGCTCCAGTTCGGCAACCGACTGGTGCAGCACGGCGAGGTTCCTGTGATAGAGCAGTTCATAATCGAGCAGTTTCCGGAAACTCTCGATAAGCGTGTTGAAATCGACCGATCCGGCGCGGTAGCCGCTTCTGCTCACCTCGGCGGCTTGTCCGGCCTGAGGTACGATCTCGGTTTTGAAGAGTGACACGAGCTGGTACTGGGTGCGGACCTTCAATGCGGCGTCCTGAATCCGGAATGTGACGCGGTTCTGTTCGGCCGTCAGCTCGGCGACTGCTTCGAACAGGCCGTATCGTGCTTCCCGTTCCGCGGCATCGAGTTTGCCCGTCCAGATGGGCAGGTTGAAGCCGAATGACAACCACCACTGATCGTCGCCGGTGCTGCTCATAGCAACGCCGTTATGACTGACGGCGTTGTAACTGACGCCCACGGTCAGGTCGGGCAGCCGCTGAAGCCTGGCCAATGCCAGTTGCTGTCGACGGACTTCAATCTGGTGTTTGAGTTTCCGGATAGACGGCTGATGCGCCGCGGCTTCTGAGAGAAGATGATCGAGGTCGATCGCGATTTCACTGATCTGACCATCGGCGGGCGACGGTAGTGCGGTTCGGACAGGCAGGTCGAGTAGTGAAATAAGGTCGGTTGCCGATTGCCGGGCCTGATCAGTTCGCAACAGTTCGTCTTGGAGCCGGCCTTGTTCGACCGTGGCACGGAGGACATCCGCCTGCGACCGCCGTCCGGCCTGGTACTGTGTGCGGGTAATTTCACTGAGTTGATCAAGCAGTCGGCTCTTCGATTCAAGAAGCTCAAGTGCCCGTGTGTTGTAATAATAGTTCCAGTAAGTTCGTCGTACATCGGTTTCGACCTGCCATTGTTTCGATGCCAGTTCCTCGGCGGCAATGGCGAGGCGTTGACGTGCCAGTTCGGTTTTCGTGTCAAGTTTGCCCGGAAATGGCAACTTCTGACTTAATCCGGTCATCAACTCGACTTCGCCGGCGGCAGTCTGCGCCATTTCACCCAGCGGTGAAATGGTGAACATGGGATCATCCAGGCTGCCGGCCTGTTCGATCTGCTGTTCGATGCGTTTTACTTTCTGGCGGGACGCGATAATGGTTGGATTCCGGCGGAGAGCCAGCCGAACGTACTCGTCCGGCCCTGCGTCGGGTGATAACAGGTGTTCAGAGGAATGTGATGCCGATTGAAGTGTATTGCCATGGTGCAGGCGAGACGATGGCTCGGTGCGCCAGGTCATAGGTGTTTCATCGAGCCATGGTGCGAACGGGTCGGCCTGTTCAAAGGGCGACCTGCAGCCTGAAGGCAGCAGTATGGATACTGAGAAGAGCGTGCATGCGATGGCCATCCGCATGACAGATGTCCTTTCTGCAATTATGTTGCAACAAGTAGTTGTACCTGTTCGAACCTCCTCCGGATCAGATTACATGCAAAATGTACGCTGAGCCTGATCTCCGAAAGGAGGGTTGTTCATTGATCGGGATAGTGATTGAAAGGCATCTGTACTAGACTTGAATAATGCAGTGCAGTGCGCGCGGCGTGATCCGGCTGTATATCGGATCTTGTTCGATTTCCACGGCGGTCAAGCCGGTAGCGATCGAATGGATACCTGCGGATGAACGGATGATGGGATGCAGGTCGATCACATGCCGGATGTCGTGGTATGGCAATACCTGTTGGGTTTCACCGGCAACGGCGGGAATGATACCGGGTGATCTTGAACACTTTTGATTGCTCTGGTGCCGTTCCGGTGTGCAAGAGCGATTGTCTTGATCGTTGCAGAGTGGGCAACACGCGTTCATGACGGGCTGTTGCACATCTGTGCGAGTGCGGGTTTCAATAGCACAATTGCATGGCAACTCGACGGCCGCGATCATAGTCGCGATGACGGGAATGAGGATCAGTTTCTGGATAAGCGTCATCATAGAATGATTTATACCCTTATCAGGCGTTGACATCAATAAAACTGGACAGGCGATGGAATTATTTCTTCATAAGGAATTGGTATATAAACAGTTGTTGTCAAGGCGGTTAAGGTGGGCAGGTGTGAGGCATATTTTTTCCGGCCAGGCGCAGGCAGCGTTTTATCGTGTGATTCCGACAAAGGGCCACGGCCGTGTGGTTTCTGATAATCTATGTATTACAAGGTGATTGCTGTCTGCCGGGTGTCGGAGCTAGTAGATCAGGGAGTGACGGTCGATGTCGAAGGTTATGAAGGTGACAGCGGCGGTGCTGGTGGCGGGTCTCATCTGGCTGATGCCGGTCGATGTGCTGCCGGTAGAAGGCATTACGGTCGTGCAGCAGCGGGTGGTTGCGGTATTTGCTCTGGCGATGCTGCTGTGGCTACTCGAGCCGATACCGATTTTCGCAACGTCGATCCTGGTGATTGTGCTGGAGCTGGTGTGCCTTTCGGACAGTGGGCTGATTTTACTGCGACAGGGTGAAATTGAAGCAGGGCAGTTGCTGGACCATCGTGCGGTTATGGCGACGTTTGCGGATCCGATCATCATGCTGTTCCTGGGGGGGTTTTTTCTGGGTGCCGCGGCGACGAAATATCGTCTGGATGTGAATCTGGCGAGGGTGCTGCTCAGGCCGGTGGGGACCCGGCCGGGGTTGGTGATGCTGGGTATGATGGCCATTACAGCGATGTTCTCGATGTTCATGAGCAACACGGCGACGACGGCGATGATGCTGGCCGTGCTGATGCCGGTGTTGAAATCGATCGATCGCGACGACCCTGCGCGGATTGGTTTCGCGTTGGCGATACCCTTTGCGGCGAATATCGGTGGTCTGGGCACGCCGATCGGGACGCCACCGAACGCCGTGGCGATCAAGTTCCTCAAGTCGGCGGAGGGTGACGGCCAACTGATCAGTTTTGCGCAGTGGATGGCGTTTGCCGTACCGTTTGTGATTGTATTGTTGTTGATTGCCTGGGGCGTACTGATGCTGATGTTCCGGCCGAAGGCGCCTGTGATGAATATCAACTTCCGGGGCAAGTGGCTGGTGAGCGGCCGGGCATGGATTGTTTATATCACCTCGATCGTGACGATCATGTTATGGCTGGTGAGCGGGAAGGTCCACGGCATGTCGGCGCCGGTGGTGGCGATGATCCCGGTGGGGGTTTTCTGTGCGGCGGGGATCATCAACTCGGACGACCTCAAGGCAATGGGCTGGGATATTCTATGGCTGATGGCAGGCGGATTTGCCCTTGGCCTGGCGCTGATGCAGACGGGTCTGAGTGAGACGCTGATTCACAGTATTCCCTTCGATCGCATGTCGGCGTTGGTGATCGTGGTTGCGGGCTGTCTGGTGACGTTTATTCTGTCGAATTTCATGAGTCACACGGCGACGGCGAACCTGATGCTGCCGCTCATGGCGTCGCTTGCGGCGGGATTGCCGCAGATGGTACCGTTGGGCGGGAAGATGATGCTGCTGCTGGCGGTGACGTTTTCAGCGTCGATGGCCATGATCATGCCGATCAGTACGCCGCCCAATGCGATGAGTTATGCGACCGGGTGGATTACAACGCGTCACATGATCAAGGGCGGGGTGGTGATCGGGCTGGTCGGTATGCTTATGATTGCGTTCTTGATGCTGGTTCTTTACCAGGTGGGATTCTTCCCGGAGGCGGTGTAACACGGATGGATCAGATCGAGCGTCATGATGATTATGCACAGCGGATCGTTGATCAGTATTTCAACGATGCGTTAACAGTACGTGTGAAAGGGGGTGAGTTGCTTCTGCGCCAGGGCGAGTTGAACTATCGGTTGTTCTGTATCCGAAGCGGACACCTGGTGGGGTTGTATCATCATGACGACGGGTCCGAGGAAGAAGTGATGCGGGCCGGGCCGGGAGACCTTGTGGGGGTGATCAGTTTCTTCAGTCCGGCTCACCATGTGGCGTTTACGCTGCGAGCAATGACGAATACAGTACTTGCCTGTATCGAGCGCAAGCCGGATGACCGGCCGTCCTGCCAATGCATGGAACATCAGCTCATGCCCCTGGTGGTGGATGAGCTGACACGTCGTCAGCGGCTACTGTATGACATGGCGAAGCAGCAGCAGGAGGTCAGTGACAAGCTGCACGAGCTGGAGCAGGTTTCCTTTCTGGGTCAGCTTGCTGCGGGTGTGGCGCATGAACTGAACAATGCACTGGCGATTCTGGTTCGGGGAACGGGGTGGCTTGACCAGTTGATCGAGCAGCAGGCGATTCTGACGGACATGCGATTCGAGGATGTATACATGCATGGCCGGCAGAAGGGCAGGCATGTATCCACAACAGAATCGCGTGAGCGTGCATCAGCCTTGCAGAGACAGTATGGGCTGACCGCATCGCAGTCGCGTAAGCTTTCGCAGACCGGGTTGTCGGATGACCGGCTTCATGCCTGTCAAGACCTATCGCGAGATTGTGACGCGATTTACCAGGCGTGGGAGCTTGGCGCGACGTTTTATGACCTGCAGCTTGCGGCGGGTCAGGCGAAGCATGTGGTCGAGTCGATGAAACAGCTCGGCGCACGGGATACCATGCGACAGGAAGTGGTGGATATCAATGAGACGATCAGTGCCTCACTGCAGCTACTCCGCCACAGTACGCGGGGGATCCAGGTCGAGATTAATCCAGGTGACCTGTCGCCGATGAAGGGCAACCGCGGCGAATTTATTCAGATATGGACGAATCTGATCCGAAACGCATGTGAAGCGTTGCATATGAGTGAGTCGAAGCATGATAAACGGATCATGATCCGGTCGAGCATGGAAGGCGATCGGTATATGATTGAAGTGGAGGACAACGGCCCGGGCATAGCGGATGCCATGCTGCCGCATCTGTTCGAGCCGAGTTATACGACCAGGAAGAGCGGATTGAATTTCGGACTAGGCCTGGGTTTATCGATTGTGAAGCAACTGGTTACCGGCTACGGCGGCGAGGTGTCGGTGAGGCATGTTTCGCCAGGCGTGGTATTTACGGTGACCCTGCCCCGTGGAGTGGAATCATGATCAAGCCGGTGATTATCTGTGTGGACGATCAGCGAGAAGTGCTTGCGGCACTGATGAAGGATCTCGAGCCGCTGGAAGAGCTGTTCGAGCTTGTCGAGTGCGAATCGGCGAATGAAGTGTTTGGAATACTCGATGAATATGAGGCATCTGACCGTCCGGTGGCGCTGATGATTGCTGACCATGTCATGCCCGGTGTAAGCGGAATCGATCTGCTGGCATCGATTGCACGGGACGAACGGTTCCGATCGATGCGAAAATTGCTGTTGACGGGACAGGCATCACATGCGGATACGATCCGGGCGATCAATACGGCGGAGATCGACCGGTACGTTGCGAAGCCGTGGTCACCCGCCGACCTGTTAGCCGTGGTAAAGCATCTGGTCACTGAGTTTGTTTTCGAGGTGCTCCCCGATGATTATCTTCAGTACCGGCCGGTGCTGGACGAATCGCTGGTCCTGAGGGCCATGCGAAAACGTCGCAACTAGCGGGGGATTTTCACAATACATTGGTAAGGACGATCAATTCGAGGCAGGAAGACCACGAGGCATGAAGGCCATGAGGCAGCCTCATTTTTGATTGGTGAGAAATCCGGGCTGAGGTCTGAGGACTTTCTGCAATCGGCAATTACCCCAACTCGCCACGATACCAGGAACTGGATGTATCCGGATTGCCGGATGACACGATGGTACAATTGTGATGACCATGCGTGATGCACGCTGGACAATCCGTTTCCGGACACTGATCGCGGTTGCGATAATCGTACCGTTGGGGTTCGGTCTCAGGAATTATCCCGGTCCGGAGGCGGCGATGATAAGCAACTGGTGCGGCGGGATATGCTATGAGATATTTTTCATGCTGTTGGCGTTCCTGGCCATTCCAGCCCGCATTGCCATCATGCCGATCGCAGTGAGTGTGTGCGTGTCGACGAGTGCACTCGAATTCCTTCAGCTTTGGCAGCCGGGTTGGCTGATGTCGATCCGGAGCACCGTTCTCGGGCAGTTGCTGCTGGGCAGCACCTTCGCATGGCAGGATTTTCCTGTGTATATCGTGGGTTGCGTATTGGGATGGTTCGTATTGCGGATGCTGCATATCAAGAGCCTTCCGGCCGGCCGGGACCATTGAAATGGGCATGCGGTTAATATCAATGAAGCAGTGGGGCAATTGATTTCGGATTACGGATTTCGGATTGGGATTCTGCATTGGGGTGGGTATCGGGTAGCGGTTTTCTGGTTTCGAGATTGCGGGTATTTTGTGTGTGCGGGGGAGTTGATCCAGTGTGATCCAATCTGATCCAATTTGAGCCAATGTGATCCAGTTTTTCGTTGTTTTTGCGTGTGATTTTGTGCGCGCGTGATCCGCTTCGAGCGATCCGCGGCCGCCTGTAAATCTATATGTTTTTTATTTTCAGATACTTGATGTATTTCCGGCATTTTATTTCTATGCTATTCTGTTCAAGCTCGTCAATTTGTGCGCATCTCGGGACGATCCAATCTGATCCAGTTTGATCCAATTTGTATCCAATTCGAGCCAATGTGAGCCAGTTTTTCGTTGTTTTGTGTGTGATTTTGTGCGCGCGTGATCCGCTTCGAGCGATCCGCGGGCGCCTGTAAAT
>CAYRND010000042.1:0-27379 GCA_964425365.1 uncultured Phycisphaeraceae bacterium | reverse complement strand
CCCCGCTCACTACATCCCCACCGTTCACCCCACCACCTGTCCCCGTCAATCTGGACTTGTCTGTATTCCGATTAGCAGTCAATATAGATTTGTGATATTGTGCTGAGCGGCCGACGGCTTCAGGGGCCAAGAAACAAAATATTGTAAGGAGGCTTTATGCAAATCAGCCCATACCTCTTCACTCTCGCCCAGGCCGGCATTATGACGCTGGTGGGTATTGTCGCCATTATCATCGCGGTACTTATTGCACTGATAGTGCTGATGTTCATCATCCGTTACTTCAACCTGTGGCTTCAGGCGATGCTGTCGCGAGCCCCGGTGGGGTTCACTGACATCATCGGGATGCAGTTCCGCAAAGTGGACCCGCGTATCATCGTGCTGTCACGGATCCGCGCGGTGAAGGCGGGTCTGAATGTAACGACCAACCAGCTCGAGACCCACTTTCTGGCGGGCGGTAACGTCCCACGTGTGGTGAACGCGCTGATCGCCGCCGACCGTGCCAAGATCGAACTGCCGTGGAATACGGCGTGCGCGATCGACCTTGCCGGCCGTGATATCCTCGACGCGGTCCAGACTTCGGTCAATCCGAAAGTCATCGACTGCCCCTCGGCCTCGGGGGGCCGGCCGACGATAGACGCCGTGGCCCAGGACGGCATCCAGCTCAAGGCGCGGGCACGTGTCACCGTTCGTGCGAATATCGCCCGGCTGGTCGGCGGTGCGACGGAAGAAACCATCATTGCACGCGTCGGTGAAGGTATCGTCACAACCATCGGCTCGGCAACGAGCCACAAGGCGGTGCTGGAGAATCCTGATTCGATTTCAAAAACCGTACTTCAGAAAGGTCTCGACGCGGGCACGGCGTTCGAAATTCTGTCGATCGATATCGCCGACATCGACGTGGGAGAGAACATCGGCGCCAAGCTCCAGGCCGACCAGGCCGAATCGGACAAACGCCGGTTCCAGGCCGAGGCTGAAAAACGACGCGCCATGGCAGTCGCCGAGGAGCAGGAGTTCCAGGCGGAGGTCCAGAAGAACCGTGCCCTGGTCGTTCTCGCCGAGGCCGAAATCCCCAAGGCCATGTCCGAAGCGTTCCGAAACGGCAACTTCGGCATCATGGACTACTACCGGCTGAGGAACATCCAGAGCGATACGGACATGCGAGACAGCATCGCCGGGAAGGACAAGCCCTCACCCGATGCAAACAAGCCGCTGTAAATCAGCGGATATCCGGCACATTGTGCGGGACAACCGTTTGTCAACCAGAATATCGCGTGTTACACAGACAGGCAGAGTTGTGTCACCTGTTATTCCATGGATGAACCGAGATACGCCGCAATACTTTCGTTCTCACCTTCAACGAACTGCTTCAGCGTGGCAGAAAACGCCCACGGCTGCTGGGGATCAATCTGAGAGACACCCAGTCCTGCAATAATCATAGCCTGTAAGCGGTCGATCCCACGTTCTTCCCTTGCGCTGATGGAAAGCGGGCAATCCGGCCCATCGCCGTCGCCGGACAGCGTGCCCGTATCGATCTTATTCATCACCCACAAATCCGGCTCACGGCCGCAAAGACCAACGGTATCAGAGGTGTGCATCCTGCTCCAGTGATGATCCGGATCGGTCATCGCGATCAACAGGTCAGCCTGAGCAATCACATCGACCGCCAGATCGATCGCCTGCTTTTCAATCGTGTCATCCGCCGGTCTCAAGCCCGGGGTATCCAGCCACCGTACGGCCATCGCGTCAGTCACGCCGCCCAACTCCGCCAGGCCGCCGACCCAGTCTCTTGTGGTACCCGGCAAATCCGCCACAACACTGACCGACCGCCTGAGCATCAGATTCGTCAGCGTGCTCTTGCCCACATTCGCGGGCCCGGCCACCACAACGACAGGCGGATCAATCAGCCGGTCCAGTATGATTGTGCTGCGTCTGACCTGCTCACACCACTTCGGATCACTCGCCATGCGTTGAATTTGAGCGTCTTGCCAGATTCCCGGTTGATCCGCCAACCGATCAATGGCAGCCGGACTCGCCGCGTGTGAAATTGCCAGCAAAGAATCCGCCTCGATCGCACACGACGCTTCCGGATACAGCTGGCGGGCATCCGGATAACGCACATGTGTAAAACCCATTTCGATCAGCCTGTCGATCAGGCTGGCGACCACTCGCCGCCCGCCGTGCGGCATGATCTGTGCAAGATCATCGCGAAGCAGCACCGCCAAGCCCGTGTCAAATCCACCCAGATCAGCGAGGAACATGCGGCGGTGCGGCCAGTCGGAACGGCCTGTCAACTTACCCAGATGCAATGCCACCCTCTGAGCCACGAGCTGAATGACAGCAATGGCACCGGGCCGGCCGGCGGTGGTAAGGGTCAAGGTGGATCCCGCCGGGTGACTCATGACCGCAGACCCGTATCGGCAAGAAAAGGATCCGGCACCATTGCCCGACCGGTCGGATAGTTGACGAGCTGAACAGCAAAAGCAACGAGTGCGGGAACAATCGCCGGGAATATCGCATCGGCCAGCATCATGGAGATCAGAGAAAGCAATGCGGCACTCTCGCAAATCGCCAGAAAGATGATATTTCCCGAAGCGTAACCCTCCGGTGCAACGGCATGGCGCTGCCAGTGCCGCTTATAAATCTGGCTACGGATGAAACAGGCAACAGGCAGTGCACCGACCAGGTAAGCAATACTGATGGGTAAAAGCACCTTGACTGCTTCATTTGTGGATAAAGCGAACCGGCCGCTCAGCTTCAGGTAAATACACATTGCAGCAAAAAGCACCTGCCCGACAATCATCGCCAACCAGATCAACCGCACAGTAAAAAGTGATCCCCTGTTCGTTGTCATCTCGTTCATGATCCATTTTTCATGTAGCGTGTTGTGATCCGGCAGTGCGATTCAGAACTTGTCTTGTCTCGTATCCAGCGCGATCCTGAGCGTCACCGCCAGGCCGGTGAGCGTCAGATCAGGCACAATCCGGTCGACCAGTTCGAAATCCCGAAAGAGCAGGTTCGCATCGCCGCCGGTCGCCACGACAACGGGAAAATGCCCGACCACCTCGGCGAACTGTTCGACGAGCTCACGCACCATACCGCGAAGGCCGTAAAAAACACCTGCGCGCATGGCCTCGATCGTGTTATGCCCGATCGCTTCGATCGGCCGATCGAACTCGATCTCCGGTAGCTGAGCCGTCCGTGTATTCAATGAATCGAGCATGAGCTGAGCGCCGGGCGCGATCGCCCCGCCGTGGAAGGTCCCCGCGCCGTCGATGAAGTCGATCGTAATCGCCGTACCGGCATCGATCACCGCGCATGCCTGTTTCATTACATCGTAGGCAGCGGCGGCGTTGAGCAGGCGATCTTCTCCGACGATAGCCTCCCGGTCCAATTGCCTGCCGATCGGAATCGGCATATCACGTTCCACCCGCATCACCGGGCGGCCCAGCATGTCATTGATACGCGATTCGATCAACTGTGAAACCGACTGATTCACCGAGGACAGCAGCACCACGGTGCCATCCTTCTCTCGCAACGGACCGTAGGCATGATCAATCGCCTCATCCAGTGCATGGTCGGCCTGATTTTCGAGAGTCGCCGATTCCGTCAACTGGTTGTTGATGAACGCGCCGATGCGGGTGCGTGTATTGCCGACACTCACGGCTAACAGATTCACTTGCATTGGTATCGCCTCAAACCCGTCACAAAAGAAATCCGGTCCATCTGTCCTCACACTTCGTCCCGGCCGGCATCCCACCCTTTCTCTCGGCGTGGCAGCATGCGAAGATGCTTCCAGCATACCTCCTGCAGTGCATCGAGCCCTTTTCCGCTCGCCGCACTGATCGGAACCACAGACCGGCCCAGCGACTGCTCGATTCGTTTGGCAATCGCCATGCTCTGCTCCTGATCAACGAGATCTATTTTACTCAAAACAACGACTTCCGGCTTATCCGCCAGGTCCGGGGTAAATCGCGTCAATTCATCACGGACAATCTGGTAATGGTCGATCGGATCGCTGCCGTCCACGGGCATAACTTCAATGAGGTGGACCAGCAGTTGTGTGCGTTCGATATGCCTGAGGAAGCGGGTTCCCAGGCCGTGTCCCGCATGAGCACCTGCGATGAGTCCCGGAATATCCGCGACCACCATCCGCCGGTCACCTGGCAATAGAACGATCCCCAGTTGCGGTTTCAGCGTGGTAAACGGGTAATCGGCGATTTTCGGCGTGGCCTGGCTGATACGAGACAGCAGTGTGCTTTTACCTGCATTCGGCGCGCCGACCAGGCCGATATCTGCAATGAGTTTCAACTCCAGCCTGAGTTGCAGTTCAACACCGCTTTCGCCTGCGGTCGACTCCCGGGGCGTCTGGTGTGTCGCCGACTTGAAATGCTCATTTCCAAATCCGCCCCTCCCGCCCCGTGCGATTGTGAATGTCAGTCCGGGCTGGTCCATATCGACAATCAACTCGCCGGTCTCGTCGTTATAGACAAGCGTACCGGGGGGGATTTTCACAAACAGGTCCTGACCGTTCTTACCGTGGCGTTGTGCCGGGCCGCCCGGCCCGCCGTTATCAGCGTACCAATGATGACGCCCGGCGAAATCGAGCAGGGTCTCCACCTCGGGATCGGCCAGAAAGATTACCGATCCGCCGTCCCCGCCGTCACCGCCGTCGGGACCGCCCTTCGGAATGTACTTCTGACGCCTGAAGCTGACGGCGCCGTCACCTCCTTTACCACTCCTGACAATAATGACGGCCTGGTCAATGATCATGTCACGCTCAGCAACCGCAGTGATGATAAAAAAGCGGATGTCAACGGACATCCGCTGTCAGATATTTCAAATTAACCGGCTCACTGACACAACAGGTTCAGCCCGCGGCAGCCTGCGCCTGGTGGGAACGAATGTGTACCTTTCGGCCTTGAAACTCGACCACGCCCTCAGCCAGAGCATAAAGCGTGCAGTCACTGCCGATGCCTACCTGGTAACCGGGTTTGAACTTCGTGCCGCACTGCCTGACGATAATCGCACCCGGCCTGGCATATTGGCCGCCGTATAGCTTCACGCCGCGATATTGTGCATTGGAGTCACGTCCGTTCTTGGATGATCCCTGTCCTTTTTTATGTGCCATGGCACTTATCCTTCCATCATAGCAGCCGACGATAATAGCGAGTCAATCATCTTTTCATTTTCAGTTCTTCGAGTCCGGAATTTTAACATAATCGGGTATGGACAGGCAAGTTCATCAGTGGGTTCATGATGAACCAGCCAGGATTTCATGGATCCGCCTGCCACCCGGCCGCCAGCCGAACCGCTCGGTAATCGCCGAGGTATCGACCAGGCAGTGCAACTGGTCCACCGGCTTTCGCAACGTCACACCCTGGTAATAGCGTTCGATCAGTTCAGCCACCGGGAGGTTGTACCAGCATTCATCCGCTGCCGGCATACACTGGTAATAGCCCGGGGTCATGTTTTGGATCACGGCATACACCAGTGCGGCGGCATCCGGCATGAGAAGATAGGCGAAGACCTCATCCGGCTTTGTCCAGTGGGGTGGATCGCCCGTCGTATGTACTCGCCTGAACCAGTCCAGATGCTCCGCGGAAAGGAGAAATGGAAACCGGATGGCACAGCAGCCAAGCGATTCATCGAATCCGCACAGATGCTGCAAGAGCAATTCGCCCGCCACCTTGCTGCAGGCATACAGATTCCCGGGCGACGGCGGGGTCTGATCGTCGACCGGCAGATACTTCAGGCAAGTGGGTTTATCCGTGTCGTCCATCTTCCGATTGCCGCTGATGACCTGAACGGAACTGGCGAAAACCAGTTTTTTGATCCCGAGATCAACCGCTGCCTGAAAAATATTGATGTTCATCGTGATGTTTTCTGAATAAATCTTCTGAGGTGGAACTCCCATATGCATACCGGGATGGTTGCCGAGATGAACCACGGCCTCACAACCGTGCATCAGGCGATACGCTTCTGTATGATCAAGTAAGTCAGTGACTTGTATTTTAACCGGCAAGTCCCGGTTGTATTTGACATCCGCCGCCACCACCTCACAGCCGGCCTCATGAAGGTACCGGCAGACATGCGATCCCAACCGTCCGGATGCCCCTGTTAACAGAATTCTCATAATACACTCCTTGTAATAACCATGTATCCTCCTGTATGAACGATCCCCGATCGTCTGTATCATCTGAGACACTGAACGAAAACGGCGGAATATTCATTATTGCGATGTTTTCAAGTTTAATAAAGAACCCCGGCCTGGTATAATGCAACCATTACAGAATGCCGTACAACATGCCAGCACGAGGTGGGTGACTCCGGGGCTTAACACATTCAGTAAACCACCGCGAAGTCGGTCTTTGTAAGGATAAGAAATACTTGCAGGGACGTGATTCCGGGTTTAGACTGCTATATGGAGGGAAAGTAGGATCAAACGGTCACTTACGTGAAAGCACGTGAAAGCAGTTTGTTCCGATCCAGCAGCGGTCACGCTCTGCCCTACCTTGACAGAAAGCCCCGGTTACGAAATGAAATTGGAGGTTATTGCGTTGAACACACGTCATTACACCGCTGTCATGTATTTGTGCCTGATCACGCTTGTCATCTTCAACTGGTGCCCATGCCCCGCCTTCGGGGATACGAACGGCCCGCCGACCGCAATCGAGCTTTTCGATCATGGCATAACGCAATACGAAGCGGGCGATCTGGAATCAGCCCAGGATATGCTCAGGCGGGTCGACCCCATTCAACTGCCGAAACAGCAGCGGCTGCAGCTTTACGAAATGCTTCAGAAAATCGATCGTCAGATCGTAACCGGCGAGCCGGTCAATCAAGAGCAACTGGCGCAGAGCAGTCGGCCGGAAACGGTTACGGAGCCTGTCGCTGATCAGAAGACGACCACTGAACCGGCCCCCGTCAACGACCAGCCGGCCGAGGGGTACGATCGCAGGCCGCAGATGCAACCGCCGAGTACAGACCTGCTCGCCCAGGCCCGTTCGCTTTACGCACAGAAAAAAGTCGCCGAAGCGGACGACGCTGCGAGAAACAGCCAGTATTCGCTTGCTATCCAACTGTATCAAGAGGCGATTAAACTCGACCCGGAGAATGACGTCATCCGAAACAAACTTCACGCCGCCGAGGCGGCACGCAATGAAATGATGATGCCGCGATCCGTGCTTGAAATGGAAAAGAGTAAACGTGAAATTCTCACCCAGGCGACGACCACTGAATTCAACGCGGCGATCGAGGAAGCACAACGCCGGCGTAACGCCGGCAACTATGCCGCCGCTCTCGATGCCGTCAACCGAGCCAAAGTGATTATCGACGGCAAGCGTTCGCTCCTATCACCTCAGCAATATACCGAACTGCGATCACAGGCGGAGAATCTCGCCGCCGATATCGTCGATCTCCAGCGGGAAGCGCAGAAGCGGCAGATCATTGAAATCGAGCAATCACGCCAGGCCGAAGCGGAACAATCCCGAAAAGAAGCGCTCGCCAAGCAGGAAGAAGAAGTCCAGGAACTGCTCAAACGCGCCATGGAACTTCGACGTGAAATGAAATACAAGCCGGCGTTGGAACTGGTCAACCAGGCTCTTTTCCTCGAACCGACGAACCTTGCCGCACAGGCGATCAAGGAAATGATCGAAGATTCCCAGATGCTGGTGCGGTCACGTGAAATCATCCGTGATCGTAGTGTCAAACTCGGCCACCAGCGACTGCTGTCACTTGAAGCAACGGTCCCCGAGGAAGGCCTGATCAATTATCCGACCGACTGGCCGCAGTTGACGCTGACACGACTCCAGGGACTCGACGCCGGCAGCGGCGAATCGGAAGCGAACCGGAGAACGGCGGGCAAACTCCAGATCGTCGTTCCGATCAATTTCGAGGGTAACTTCCTGAGCCAGGTCATTGATTTCTTCAGAAGCTCGACCGGTGTCGACTTCGTCGTGAACTGGCAGGCACTTGAAAACGTCGGGGTCGAGCCGGATACGCCCATCAGTCTCCAGCTGAAAAACGTCACGGCCGAACAGGCCCTGCGATACGTACTTCAGCAGGCGAGTGCCGGCAGTGATTTCGAACGGCTGGGGTTCGCTATCGTCGACGGCATAGTCAATATCTCGACTGAAACCGACCTGAGTAAGACCACCGATACTCGCGTCTACGATATCCGCGACCTGCTCGTCCTGGTGCCCAACTTCAACAATGCACCTGATTTCGACCTCGGCTCGGCGTTGAGCAGCAGCGAAGGCGGCGGCGACCTGTTCTCCGATTCCGGTGATGAAGAAGAGGAGGTCACGCGAGAAGAACTGATCGAAAATATCACAACACTGATCCGCGATCAGATCGGCCAGCCGGAAGACTGGGCGGAAAACGGCGGCACCATTTCGAGCCTCAGAGAACTGAACGGCAACCTCATCGTACGAACCACGCCGCCCAACCACAGAAACCTGGGCGAACTGCTCGCCATGCTCCGTGAAACGCTGGCCAGCCAGATTTCCGTGGAAGCTCGGTTCCTGCTGGTGGATGACAACTTCCTCGAAGAAATCGGCGTTGATCTGGATGTGGGATTCCACTTTGATTACAATATTGCACCGTTAACGGGTAATTATTTCGATTACTTCGGCGGATTGGGAGAGGCGTTTGTCTTCGATGAATCCAGCGAAGATGCCATTACTGGTAGGACTATTCCTCTGCCTTTCTTTGACCCTCGTACTGCGGAAGGTCTTGGTGGTACTGAAAGTGGTGGCGATGGCGAATCAGGAATGGCTATGCAATATCCCAAGGGATGGGCATACGGCAACAACTGGGGTCCTGTCCGCATGTCACAAGGTTCAAGTACGATCGCCCAGGCCGTGGGGACTGATCTGACACCGATTCAATTCCTACAGAACGATTCGATGTCACTCTCCGCGAGCTTCCTGGACGACCTGGAGGTGAACCTGCTGGTCCGTGCGACCCAGGCGAATAACCGGGCTATTTCACTTACCGCGCCGCGGGTGACGTTTTTCAACGGCCAGCGGGCCTTCGTCGTCGTCGCCACGCAGACGGCATTCGTCAGTGACCTCGAACCCGTACCGGATACCACCGGCTTCGATATTACACTCAGCTATCTGACAACCGGCGCCGTTCTCGATGTGGAAGGTACCATATCCGCGGATAGGCGCTACGTGACCATGACAATGCGTCCCAGCCTGGCGACACTGACCGACCTGGTCAACTTCTCGCCCGCTATCGATACGACGAGCTTTGAAAACACCGACAACATCACCTTCTCACAAACCATCCAGGCGCCCATCATTGAAGTGACCAAGGTCCGGTCGACCGTCAGCGTACCCGACCGCGGCACGGTCATGGTGGGCGGACAACGCCTGGTCCGTGAAAATGAAGTCGAAGCCGGTGTGCCGGTACTCTCGAAAATCCCCATACTCAATCGACTCTTCACGAATACGAGCACCGTCAAAGACGAACGCACACTGCTCATCCTGGTGAAACCGACTATCATCATCCAGAACGAAGAAGAAGAAATGAACTTCCCCGGCCTGCTGCAGAATCCTGAAGGATTCAATATCGGCCAGACGTTCTGAGAATCGGATGACTCCATCGGTGGCCCATAGCGGCCATCTGCGTTCAGGAACGACACGTGAAAAGGAAACCCCCACGGAATCACGATCGTGCTTCCGTGGGTTTGTTTTTATGAACGTGTCACCCTGGCTTTGTCTATTGGGCTTTGTCATTGCGGTGAGTATCACGTTCGAGCAGTGCCAGTATGACCATCACCGCCGCCGCCTGAGCCGCGACGATGATGGCCTGCCAGCTTTGAAGCGAACCGAGCACGATCCCCCCCATGGCCGTCGCGGCGGTACACAGCCAGATCACCACCACCGCCCGGCCGCGTGTCAGGCCCTTTCTCACCAGCCGGTGTGAAAAGTGGTTGTGATCACCGACAAAGGGGCTCCGCCCGCGTAAAAGACGGATCAGCGTGACACTGGTGAAATCATAAAGCGGGATGGCCATGACCAGCAGCGGCATGAGCAGGCCGTACCAGTATCTGCCGGGAACCGGCACGTCCGTATGGTAATACGTGGTCTGTACGGCGATCACCGCGGCCAGGAGCCCGACCACGAGCGACCCGCCGTCACCCATGAATATCCTGGCCGGGGGAAAATTGAAGCAGAGAAATCCGATCAACCCGCCAAGCAGCATCGCCGCCGTCGCCGCGATAAACCACTGCCCGCCGATCAGGGTCGACGCCAGGTAAACCGCAGTGATTATCGCGGCCACGCCACCCGACAGGCCGTCCATGTTGTCCAGGAAATTGAATGCGTTCGTAATAACTACAAGCCATGTAATGCTCAATGCGATACTGATAACGTAACCGGCCGTATACCAGCCCGATTCACCCTCGCCGAGCATCCACAGCACACGCATATCACACCAGATCGCCAGTCCGGCCGCCACCAGGAGTTGAACCAGCAGCTTCAACTTCGGGCCCAGCGAGTGGCGGTCATCGATCAGGCCAAGGACATGAACCACCGCCAGGGCTATTACCAGCCCCAACACCTGAGGTGAAACCCGGCGAAGACCGGCGATGTGCTCGGTCACCGGGGGAAACAGATCATGCCGGTACGACATCGGTATGAACCAGATCGTCAGGAGCACCGCCAGGATCGGTCCGACAACCGACCAGAATATGGCAATCCCACCGATGTTCGGCACGACCACGCGATGGCCTTTATGCCCCTCTTTGCCCGGCTGATCCAACAGGCCCAGAGGACGGGCAAAACGAATCAGCAGGCAGGTCAGCAACAGGCTGATGATGAACGAAACAGGGATCAGAGACAGACACAGGCCGATCATGGTTTAATCACCCAGGATATAGGCGAACATCAGCGGCGCGACAATCGTGGCATCGGACTGGATCATGAACTTGGGTGTGTCGACATCGAGTTTGCCCCAGGTGATTTTTTCATTGGGAACCGCGCCGCTGTACCCCCCGTAACTGGTCACCGCGTCGCTGATCTGACAGAAATAACCCCAGAACGGCGTGTTCTTTTTCTTCAGATCCTGAATGATCAGGGGAACGGAGCAGATGGCGAAATCGCCGGCGATACCACCGCCGACCTGGAAGAAACCGATACCAGGCCGACCCGTGCCCTGGTTGCAATGATCAAGGTACCAGTTAACCAGCCGTTCCATCTGCTCGGTACCGGACCTGACGCAATGATGATGCGGAACGATTCCCTTGATCACTGCGGCGGCGAAGAAGTTGCCGGTGGTCGAATCCTCCCAGCCCGGGGTAAAAACGGGAATCTGCTTCCGCGTCGCCGCCAGCAGCCAGGAGTCATTCGCCGACGTCTGAAAATGCTCGTCGATTTCACCGCTCATGAGAATATCGCTTAGATATTCACTGGGAAAACAACTGCGGTTCTCGTCGCAGGCTTGCTTCCACCTGCTGACCAGCAGTTTCTCGATATGCCGCATCACGGTCTCCGGAATGCATGTATCCGTGACGCGATTCATACCCCGTTCATACAATGCTTTTTCGTCCTCCGCGGTCAATGCCCGCCACTTCGAGCAATGTTCATACTCCTCCGCCGCCAGCAGGGTGAAAACATCTTCTTCGAGATTCGCGCCGGTACAGCAGATCGCATGTACGCTATCGTTTTCGATCATGCGGCTGAGAATCCGGCCGATCCTCGCGGTACTCATCGCACCTGCCAGTGTGACCAGCATCCTGCCGCCGGCCTGAATATGACGCTCATACGCCTGGGCGGCGTGAAGCAGTTCCCTGCTGTTAAAATGAAGAAAATGCTTCTCCATGAACCCGCGAACCGCACCACGCGGCATCGTCCGGGCATCCGGCTGATTGTCTGTCAGGCTTTGTGTCATTTTCAAATCACTCCCTTGTATCAAAACCGTAAAACGAAATCATTACAATCCAAGTACCTCTTTCATGCAGTAACGCCCTGGCGGCCGACCTGCGAGCCATCTCGCCGCCTTGATTGCACCGTAGGCGAAAACATCACGTGTCGTCGCACGATGCGATATCTGGATCTCCTCGCCGGGCGCGGCGAAGCAGACCGTATGGCGTCCCACTTCATCACCCAGTCGCAGGGCATGCATGCCGATCTCGCCCGATTCTCGCGGCTGCCTCCCGGACCGACCGTGCGTCAGGGCTTGGTCCATCGACCGACCCGTCGAGCGGCAGATCGACTCCGCCAGGACAAGTGCCGTGCCTGATGGGGCATCCTGCTTATGACGATGATGGCCCTCGACTATCTCGATGTCATAATCCATACCAAGCCGCGACGCCACCTCCGCCACCAGCACCATCAACAGGTTGATCCCCAGGCTGGTATTGGGTGCCCAGAGTACGGGAATCCGGCTTGCGGCTTCGTCAAGCAATGACTGCTCGCTCTCGGCCAGCCCCGTGGTTCCCGTCACCAGCCCCGCGCCCAGTTCGCAGCACGCGGCGATTATCCGACGAGTCGACTCGGGTGTGCTGAAGTCGATGACAACCTCGGGATTACCAGACAGTTCGCTACCCAGCTTAACCTGAAGCGGCGACAGCCCCGCCATCGGGCCGATATCACTGCCCATTTGCGGGTGGTCAGCGCGGTCACAGGCACCGACCACCTGAAGCGATTCGTCCTCATAAGCAAGTGCCACCACGCGTCTGCCCATCCGGCCCGCCGCGCCATTGACTGCTATCCTGACCATAAACCTACCCTTTAATTCAATGCTCTACTATTTCACCCTGACCGCGATAAGGACTATTGACTAAATCCTCAATAAATACGAACATACGTATATATGCCGCCTGTGGCAAACTCGTTCAGGCCAGGCGGGTGATAATCGTCTGGACCAACCGACGGTTGACAGAAGCGGAGTGGACTATACAGTACAAACCGTTCACAATGGCCTCTGCAAATTGTGACGTTGAATACCTTTACTGTTGAAAAAGGTGTGTTCTTGGCACTGTTTTCGAAGCGTAGCAACGACAGCGGCGGCAACAGCGGGTTTAAACGCGACCCGCGGAAAGCCGGACGTTTCTTCGAGCATGCACAGACCGTGGCCGATGCTCATAATTATGACTATGCCATCGATTTATATATCAACGGCCTGAGACATGATCCGGGTAACATGGAGAAACATGAAGCTCTGCGAGATGTCGCGCTCCGACGTAAAGTCTCAGGCGGCAAACCCGCCGGATTCGCGGAAAAACTCACCGATAAAATCAAGGTCAGCGGACGAAGCCCGATCGATAACATGCTACAGGCTGAAAAGTTCTGGTCGCTGGACCCTCTCAACGTCGGCCACATGCGAGACGTCATGAAACACGCCGTCGAGGCCGACAACCGTGAAGATGAGTTGAACCTGGGTGAGGTCGCCTACTGGGTCGGCGTCATGTGCCTGGACCTGAACGCCCAGGCAAAAAACGATAAGAATATCAATCTCGATCTGAGAGACCTGTTCGCGCAGATCGAAGCGTTTGACAAGGCTGTCGAAGCGTGTAAACGAGCACTGAGCAAGGACCCCAACAACGGCAGGCTGCTGGCCGAATTGAAGGACCTCGAAGCCGAGAACACCATGAAAGCCGGCGGCTACAGCGACGGCGATAAGGTCGGCGAAGGCGGGTTCCGCAAATACATCCGCGATAAGGCTAAACAGAAGGCTCTTGCAGAAGAGGACACCATCAATCAGACCGGCTCGGCACTCGATAACACCATCGCGCGAAGACGCGCGGAATACGAGGAAGATCCCAGCGATATCGAACGGCTCCAGAAACTCGTCGAGGTGCTGATCCAGAAGGAAACCGACGAATCCGAGAACCAGGCTATCGAACTGCTTGAACAGGCCCGCGATACCACCGGCCAGTACCGATTCAAAATGCGAATCGGCGATATCCGCATGAAGCAGATGAATCGCAACATCCGTCAACTGAAAAAACAGCTCGCCGGAAAAACCGGCGACCGTGCGATGGTCCAGCAATACCAGGAAGCTGCAAAGCATATGCTGGCGTTCGAGCTTCAGGAATACGAAGAACGCGTCAAGAACTACCCGACGGATATGTCACTTAGGTTCGAACTGGGCAAACGGCTGTACCAATCGAAAAAACTCGACGACGCCATCGGCGCGTTCCAGCAGGCGAAGGCCGATCCGAAATACCGATCCGCCTCGCATATGTACCTCGGTAGTTGCTACCTCAACAAAAGCTGGTTCGATGAAGCGGTCGATACGCTTAAACAGGGCCTTGAATCGCATAAATTCAAGGACGACAAGCTCGCCATGGACCTCCAGTACCTGCTCATGGACGCACTCGAGCAGATCGCCCGCAAGAACAACGACCTCGAAAAAGCACAGGAGGCACGCGAAGTCGCATCGGATATCCTGCAGACCGATATCAACTACCGCGATATCCGAGAACGGATGGATAAACTGCGAAATCTCGTCGATGAGCTGAGCAGGAAACAGGACTCCTGAAACCATACCCATACCCATTCCCACTCACATTCCGCAACACACCAACATGACAATACTCGCGGTTATCCCGGCACGCTACGACTCCTCACGCTTCCCCGGTAAGCCGCTGGCTGACCGTACGGGCAAACCGATGATCGCACACGTCATCGATCAGGTCAGAAAGGCGAATCGTATCGATCGTATTATCGTCGCTACCGATGACCTGCGTATTGCGGAAGCGGTACAGGCACACGGCGGTGAAGCGGTCATGACCCGGCCGGACCACGCCAACGGCACCAGCCGCATCGCGGAAGTCGTGGCGAATCTCGACGCATCCGAATCGCAGATCATCGTCAACGTCCAGGGCGACGAACCGGAAATCGAGCCGCATGTCATCGACCAGCTCGTGGACGGCCTGCTGGCGGACACCGAATCGCCCATGGCCACACTCGCCGGCCCGTTCACCGAAACGGAAAATCCAGCCGACCCCAATATTGTGAAAGTCGTGGTCGATCAGAATGGCAGGGCCATGTACTTCTCACGTTCGCTGATCCCGTACGTACGCGACGCCGCTCCACCTACACCCCCGTCGCCCCCTATCTACCTCAAACACCCCGGCCTGTACGCCTACCGGCGAGACTTCCTGCTCGAATACATCAACCTCGAACCGACGCCGCTCGAACAGATCGAAAAACTGGAACAACTCCGCGTGCTCGAGCACGGCCACACCATCGCCGTCATTCAAACCGCCGTCACCCACCATGGCATCGACACACCCGAACAGTACGAAGCCTTCGTTTCCAGAAAACGCAAACAATCCACTTGACTCAGCCTGATCCTGTGACATAGTTCAATGCAAATTCATCTTCACGCCTGCTGACCGGCGTGTGTATGTGGATGTTTCTGTAATGCATCGATATGAGTCGATGTAATCACAAAGCCGATATGTAAAAATAGGGTAAAAATTGGGGTTGAAATGGTCCGGATTCCGATCACGATCGGGATCCGGTTTCGTTTTAAATCTACGTTCTGACAACGTTAACAACGATCTATCACAATCGCATGCGCCCATGCAACCGGCTCTTGAATTCCACCTGCCCACGTGGTACGGTAGGACATGCCCAATACGCAGAAGACACTGAGCGAGGCTGGCCACAAGCATCAGGAATCTGAATTCTTCAATCCCATCCCCCCCGGGTACCAGAAAGGGCGCCATAAGTATGTCGTCGTCTTCGGTACGGTCATGTCAGGACTGGGCAAAGGCATCTTCTCCAGCTCGCTCGCACGACTGCTGAAGGACAAAGGCCTGACCATCGCACCCGTCAAGATGGAAGGCTACCTGAATATCGACTCGGGTACGCTTAATCCCTACCGTCACGGCGAAGTGTTCGTGCTCGACGACGGCATGGAAACCGATATGGACCTCGGAACGTACGAGCGAATGCTCGATCAGAACCTGACCCGCGATAACTATACCACCAGCGGGCAGATCTACCGTCGTGTGCTCGACAAGGAACGACACGGCGGGTACCTCGGCCGTGACGTCCAGATGATCCCGCATGTCACCGGCGAAGTGAAGTACCTGCTCCGTGAACTGGCCGTCAAGCAAGACGCCGACGTTGTCTTCGTCGAGGTCGGCGGCACGGTCGGCGATCATGAAAACGCGTTCTACATCGAAGCCGTCCGCCAGCTCGCCTTCGAGGAAGGCGAGAAAAGCATCTGCTTCGTCGCACTGACCTACATCATCGAGCCGCCCGCTCTGGGCGAACAGAAATCGAAAGCCGCCCAACTCGGACTCAAGAAACTCATGGAAGCCGGCATCCAGCCGCACATCGTCGCCTGCCGCGCCAAGAACGAAGTAATGGAATCGGCGATGGAGAAAATCGCCATGTTCTCGAACGTCCAGCGGAGGCGCGTGTTCTCGATGCATGACCGCGAATCGATCTACACGGTACCGGGCGCCATGCGTGCCTGCGGACTCGATCGCGAAGTGCTCAGCATTCTTGAAATCCACGACCGCGTCGATCAATCCAATGAAGACCTCCAACGCGAGAAATGGCGATCGTTCATCGGCAAACTGACCACTGAACGGAAATACAAAATCCGGTTGGGCATCACCGGCAAGTACGCGTCACTGCGCGACGCCTACGCATCGATCGATAAAGCCATCGAACATGCCGGCGCACACCTCTCGTGTGAAATCGACGTGCACTGGATCGATACGATCAAACTCGGACCCGAAGAGGCCGTCGAAACACTCGGCGACTGTAACGCGGTAATCGTTCCGGGCGGGTTCGGCGTACGGGGCACGGAATCGAAAATCGCCTGTGTCCAGTACTGTCGCCTCCAGCGACTGCCGTACCTGGGTATCTGCCTCGGATTCCAGATGGCGGTCGTCGAGTACGCACGCCACGTCTGCGGTATCGCCGGTGCCGGGTCGACCGAATTCGAACCCGATGCGAAGGAACCGGTGATCGATATCCTGCCCGAACAGAAGAAAATCGAAGGGCTGGGCGGCAACATGCGCCTCGGCGGCAAGGACGTACTGATCAAACCCGATACCCTCGCCGCTTTCCTCTTCGCCGAGAAACACGAACCTGCCAAGCCGTTCAATATCCGCAGGCGGTTCCGACACCGCTTCGAAGTCGACCCGAAATACATCGATCTGTTCGAACAGCACGGGCTGGTCTTCTCCGGGCGACACCCCGACCAGCCGATCATGCAGATACTTGAACTGACTCCGGATAAACATCCCTACTTCATCGGCGCCCAGTTCCATCCCGAACTCACCAGCCGGCCGCTGAACCCGTCACCGATGTTCATGGGACTGATCGCCGCGGCGATACGACACGCCTATCCCGACGTCGCCGCTGATCAGATCAGCAAGCGATGGCTGCCGGCATCGAAGGTGGTAGCGAAAGCGTAAGGTCTTCAGATAAGCTGAAAACCATCCCGCCTGATCACACTCAATTTCTGTAGACGCCGACGCGGTAGGTGTAAACCACCTGGCCGTAGATGTTTTCCTGATCAAGGTAACTGCTGCTGTTAGGCGGCAGATCAGCGATAGTCTGCCAGTCGCCGCCGGTCTTTCGCTGAACAAGGTATCCGTCTTCATTCACGGCGTTGTCGAGCCACGTCAGGTTGATACTCGAACCGGTCAGCGGCGTCACGACAAAACCGGTCGGCGCCGGCAGCGACTGGGCTTCGCCGCCGATCAGGTAGCCGTACGCCGCAGCGGACGGGCCGATGTTCTGCCAGATCGTGAACTCACCGAGCATGGGGCAATACCGGGCGTCGAAATATTTCTCATTGATCGGCCACTCGCCATGATCCGGCTCGCATGACAGGTAATGATAGCCGGGCGCCCACGTGCCCCACCAGTCGCCGACGAACGGCACATGCACATACGCATACGGCACAATCCCGGGGATCGGCTCCTGCACGCCGTCGTACCAACCGTCGTGCGACATAACATGCTTCACACGACGCTCACCCACGCCGGTCATCATGACCGTGTTGATCGGATTGCCGCCGAGATAGTAATCACACGTGGTATAGATGTAATCACGATAGGTTTCATCGCCACTGACGGCGTGGGCGGCGATCAGCGGCATGATCAGCGGCGTCGAGGCGCCCATGCCGATTACCGTCGGCAGGTCGAACCGGTGGGCCATGCGGCAGGCACGCGACGAACCCATGCCGACATTCTCGTCCATCGCCCAGTTCAGCGTCGCCTGAATCTGCACATCCTTCAGTGACTGATCGATCCCCGGCTGATCGGTCGTCACAAACGTCCAGACCGCGTATTCCTGGTTGTAGCCCTCTGGCCCGGAATAATTATCCAACTCCGAGGTCGACGTCGTAACCCGGTTATCCAGCTTGTACTGGTCCTGGTACTGCATCTCGCCGGTCATTTTGAACAGCCATGCGGCGGCGAGCATACGTTTGTCTCGACAGTGTTCCTTGTCCAGATCACCCGGCTGAAGATTGCTCTGCGCCCAGTTATACGCGGCGATCGCCTCGTTGACATAATACGGCGAAAGATCCGACCGGCCGGCGAGAGTCAGGCAATGTGCAAGCTGCGCCGAGCACGCGGCCGTCCAGAACGATACCAACGTCGATTCGCCGTACTGATACCACGTTTTATATGCATCGGTCCATGATGTCGTGCCTGCGTCCGGATGGGCGGAGGTCTCCAGACCGCTGCTGATACCGCCGGTAGGCCCCTTGATCCTCAAAAAGAAATCCACTTCGAACCGGCATTCATCGATGATGTCGGGAATACCGTTGCCGCTTTCCGGGATATTCAATTGGCCGTCCGTATACTTCTCGGGGGCAAATTCATAGATCATCAGCAACTGATTGACAATACCCAGATGCGTCGGCATACGATCGAAATCAGCCGCATCCATCCAACCGCCCCACGCATTCGGCATTTCAGTCGTCGTGGCCGTCGCAACAAGCTGAACGAAAATATCATCCTGACTCGCCCGGTCCATCCACCGGAACGTCGAATAATACACCTTGTGTCCGTTCACGCCGGGCATATGGTCCTCGGGCTTGGGGTGCGAACTGTACGGCGCACCTCTCGCCGGACCGCTTCGCTGATGGTACAGCCCGCGAACTGCGGTATAAAACGCGTCGTGGTACGCATCGTTATCAATACTGAACGGAAACGAACAACCGATACCCTCCACAACAACCCTGTACTCACCCGGCTGACTGAATGATGAAAAATCACATTCCCACACGTCACTGTTGTAATACCTGTCACCGTGGAAACACTCGACACTGTTCGACTTTCGGAACGCAACCTGGCCGGTGTATGCAACCGCACCACTCGATGTATCCACAAGATGAAACGGCCGACCCGCGTAACTGCTCAAATCCGCCGCGCCGAACGTACCCATCCAATGATACACATAAGCGTACTTGAGGCGGGCAGACGGTACGAAGCCGATCTGATTCACGTGCACCGTCTCCGAGCGGTTCTCGAACTCGTCGAACGTCAGTGATACCTGGTCGACATTCGCCGCCAGCGTGCCGACGTGGACGGTATACGTCTTACTCCGCTGCATTGCATGCGGCAGCTCGAGATACACCCAGTGTTCCTTGATGTACGGATAGTCCGGCCAGATACCGGGCATCTCCATGGACTTGCTCTTCTTGCCCACCTGCACCGGATTCAGCGGCCCGGCGTAATGGCCGTCGTCAGGACTGCTGATGGTATACGTCGCCGGCTCCATCACTGCCACACCATCGATCGGGTTATTCACAAACGTATCATCTCCCCACTGCTGGCCGAGCTGGTCATGGTAGTCCACCGACCCGTCATCGAAATGCAGCATGATAATCCGATCCGTCGCCGGCAGAACCTCAATCAGATCGCTTGACCGAACATGATCTGATATCACAACAACTGTCAATAGTAAAACCAGTTGCGTTTTGAAAAGACGTGACATGAATGGTCCTCCTTTGTCTTCTTCTCTTCTACACAGACATGTTGTATATTGCTCTGATTATAGCAGATATAACAAAAATAGCAACGCAGCCGCACCCCGGCTGCTCAGTCGCGAAATGCGCCGATACGATAGGTGTACTGCACGGAACCATACACCGGCGAGGTATCGATATAACTGACGCTGTCCGGATCAAGCGACGCCAACCGGTGCCACGCATCCAGGCCGTCATGGGGCTTACGTTCGATATAAAATCCGGACTCCTGGTCAATTCCGTGAGCGTTGTCCTGCCATGAAAGCTCTACGCAACCGGTCACGGTATTGTAAACGGCCTGGACGTTCGTCGGTACCGGCGGCGGCGGGCTCAGAAAAGCCTGCATCGCAACATACCACCTTTCAGCCATTTCAATACTGCCGGCTACGTTCGAGTGAAATTCGTCGTAAAGCATCGTGAACGGATCGAAGTCGGTATACATATCAACCGTTATGACAGGTGACTGACTTGTCGTCAGATTCGCAGCCATGGAAAGAATTGCCTGGTTGTAGCCGCGGATATGTACGTTGTTCGATTCCGACCGTGTCGGAATGATCTGAGCGACAACCACCTGCACCTGCGGATACGACTGGCGAAGATGATAAATAATCTGCGATATCCCCCCGGTCACCGACGACGCCGATCCCCCGCCGCGAGAATCATTCGTTCCCAGATGAATCAGAGCCAGTGTCGCCTGGTACTGATAAGCATTATTCGCCATATAACCCGCCACCGTTCCGGCCGTGGCACCCGGATATCCTTCATGATTGATATCCCACTCATCAGTATGCCAGGCGTCGCAGTGCGTGTCATACCTGACACCGACGAAATCGAATTGCTCGTAACCGGCCAGCACCATCAAGTTATACAGGTGATAACGATAGACCTGCTCCTGGTTAAAACAGTCACCGTGCGTAATCGAATCGCCAATGCACACCACACGCGGATACAGCGTCTGGGCCGACAGCGACGCAACCCAGAACACCATGACAAACCACACGGTCACCACGCCAATAGGAACCCGGCACGGCTGGACCCTGCTCTGATAGCTGAACAATGCCATATCACCTCTCCTGGCACTCACTCCATTCAAACTATCGTCAGCCTCTTTACTCCAGTGAAGGGCTGCCGCACGGCAGGTTCAATATATCATACCAATTGTCTGCTTCCCCCGCAATAGAGCGGTTAAAATAGTCATGTAGTGTTCAATACAATATCGGCTGGTATGGGCAGTTACGATTCATCGGGATTGCCTGCAGTGAACCCTGAAAATGGCAGGACCATTTCATGCGGTGCCAGCCTGTTCACGCGATATCAGGAACACCACCCGCCTGTCAGACCCGCAAGACCCTCACACTCCCCGCCGGTCTGGAAATATAGATGCTCGGCTCCAGCCAGGTCTCCTGGTGATAGCCTTCGGCCAGTTCCCTGGCAACGTCGTTGACCTTATCCGCACGAACCAGGCTGACCGTGCAGCCGCCGAATCCCCCGCCGGTCATCCGCGAGCCGATCATGTTACCGCACTCGATCTGAAAGGCAGCCATCTCGACCAGGATATCCAGCTCCCGGCAGCTCACTTCATAATCGAACCGCAGCGAATAATGGCTTTCAATCATCAGCCGGCCGGCCAGTTCCCAGTTGCCCGCCATGGCAGCCTCGGCGAAATTGAGCGTTCGCTGGTTCTCTGAAATGACATGCCTCGCCCGACGATACAACTCTTGATCGAATCGATCCTTCATTTCGATGAGCTGTTCCATCGTCGCATGTCGAAGCGATTGAACCTTCAGCATGCGAGCAGCGGTCTCGCACTGAATACGGCGCCTGGCGTATTCACCGGAAACAAGGGCATGGGGTACATTCGTATTGATGATCAATATCACCACATCCGGATCTTTCATCGGCACGGGTTTGACACGGCGAAGTTCACAATCGATCAGCAGTGCCGCGTCGCGCTCGGCAAAGGTAACGATGAACTGGTCCATCAACCCGCAAGGTACATTCGCAAAGTCGTGCTCGGCCTTCTGGCAGATCAGTGCCTTGTCGACCGGATCGACGTGTTTGCCCGTCAGCGATTCGATCAACGTGGCCATCGCCACCTCGACCGAGGCACTGCTGGACAGCCCTCCGCCGCTCGGTACGGTCGAATCGATCAGGCAATCGAATCCACAAGGCGTCATGCCGCGTGCCATATAGCCGGCCGCCACGCCGCGGAGGTAATTCGCCCACGTTGCGCCGCCCGGCGAAAGGTCAGGACTCAACTCGAACTCCGCCACTTCCTCGAACGCCGTCGACTTGACTCGAACCATCCGGTCATCACGCTCCGATGCCGCCATCACAGTCTGCTTCTCGATGGCCATGGGCAGAACGTACCCGCCGTTGTAATCGGTATGCTCGCCGATCAGGTTCACCCGTCCCGGCGCCGCCGAGGCGTGCGACGGGGCACGCCCGAATTCCGCTTTGAACTGGCCGACCACACGATCAAGCTGATCCTCAACCGATACGTTCTCGTCCAATTGATACGCGTAATCAGATCCGGTTTCCGCCATGGATACCTCCAATCGATCTGATGGATATCATAACGCTTTTCTGGTAATGTCGCCCCCGCCAATGGATAACAACCCGACATCCGCTTCCTTACTGATTCCTATCAGAGCCGGCTATCACCGCTCACCCACCGTTTGCGTGACAGTGAGAACGGTACTAAACTCGCTGGCCGGCATCAGACTGATTCTACCGGTTACTGCGAGGTTGATTCGTTGAAGTTCGATCTGATTGACAGCATTCTGGACCATGAATCCAACCGGCTGAAGGCCGTGAAGAATGTAACCGCCGCCGAGGAATATCTCGCCGATCATTTCCCCGGCTTCCCCGTCCTCCCGGGCGTAATGATGCTCGAAACGCTGGTCCAGGCCGCGCGTAAACTCGTCGAGCAATTGCCCGAGCCACCCACCCGACCACTGGTTGTCAGCGAGGTCCGCAACCTCAGATACGGTAACATGGTCAGGCCCGGCCAGTCACTTATCGTCGAAGTCAACCTCAGAAAACACGACGGGAATACCTACGAATTCAGCGGCCAGGGCACCGTCAACGAGCAGGTCGCCGTACAAGGCCGATTCTCACTCTCGATTCTCGATTCAGGTTAGAGCATGAACCGCCACATCGGCGTAATACAACCACGCGGAACACTGATAGAATAGGCTCCTTCAGCCACTGATGATTGACAGAAACAGTTTCGGAGAATTCAAGATGACAATGACCAAAGACGAAGTGTTTGATAAAGTCAGGGAAGTCCTGGAAGATGCGCTCGGCGTTGACGAAGATGAAGTCACATCCGAAGCAACGCTCGTCGGCGACCTCGGGGCTGAATCCATTGACTTTCTGGATATCGTCTTCCGACTGGAAAAAGCATTCGAAATCAAAATCGATCAGTCGGAGTTGTTCCCCGACAATATATTGAACAACCCGGAATACATGCAGGACGGCAAAGTCACCGACACCGGCATGGCGGAGCTCCGCCGGCGGTTGCCCCACGCCAACCTCGATACGTTCGAACAGACACGCTCCATCGACGATTTCGCCAATGTCTTTACCGTCGAAGCGGTCGTCAAATTCGTGCAGAACAAACTCGCCGGCTCCGCCGCATGAGCGAGTATATCATTACAATACCGACAGCGGCACAACCGCCAGAGTGCTGAACATGCGTTGGATCTGGATCGACCGGATACTTGAACTCGAAAAAGGCAGCCGCTGCGTGGCGATCAAGAACGTCTCGGCGGCGGAAGACGTCCTGCACGATCACTTCGCCGCAACGGATCGATACCCGGCCGATCCGGTCATGCCCAACCCGCTCATTATCGAGGGCATGGCGCAGACCGCCGGGATACTCGTCGGCCATGCCCGACAGTTCAGGGAAAAAGTCATCCTGGCGAAAATCGGCAAGGCGAAATTCTCCGACGCCGCCAGGCCGGGTTTCACTATCCGGCATACCGCCGCCATCGACCGGATCGACGACTCCGGCGCCTTCACCACCGGCCGCTCCGATTTAATAGACCCGGCGACCGGAAGGGCAAAACCACTGGCCGAAATCGAGCTCATGTTCAGCCATATCGATCAGAACCGCGCCGGCCTGTCTTTCCCCGAGCACAATTTCGTCTTCACTTCACAGTTCATGGACCTGATCAGGCGATCAGGTTTCGAATAATCAACATATTTATTCCCGCATCAGCGACGCGGCCGCTGATTCGAGGTTAACCTGCCGGCAGGTTAAAATAAAACCCATAAAATAGAGATGTTATAAATCCGAACCCGACCGGTGATAATGCCTGATCCGCTCCGGTTTCGTCCCTCTACTCAGAAAGTCGCCAGATTATATCCATTTTTTTAAAATTACTTGTCGACAATTGCTACAGGGTAATTTATAATCCGCGAACAATCAGGATAACCCGGCTAAACCATCTCTGCCGGGAGGTTGGAGAAAGAACAAAAACTGACGACCCACTAGGGGCGGGTGCATCATCAGATCCTCATAGACCCCCCATGAGGTATTCACAAGCACCCGCCCTTTTTCTTTATACTCAGCCGGAACCGGATTTGTTCCGGTATCAAGAAAATATTTGATGCTTGTTGATATGGTTCGATGCAGATCAAGGTTACATCGCTCACACAACGCTGGTGCCGCCCACAGCGAAATCGTCCGTACCGTATCCTGCCAGCCGACGAAAGAAAAGGCTTACAAGCCCAGGTTATATTTACTATTTTCAATTGTCGACTCAGGTATTTGAAATGGTAACCCTATACCTGAGGCCTGAAATCTTCTATCAACCATGGATATTGAACCTTGAACTTATTCTCCCCCCGCACCCATCCGAATCCCCTGCATCACATCCGGCAGTTGATCCGCCAGGTCACGTGCAAGCAGGCCGGCCCGGCCGTGACTCGCCGCCCAGTGATCTGCCGCCAGCCCGTGCAGGTACACACCCATCACGGCGGCGTTGATCAGCGTCATACCCTGGGCGATCAATGCGGCGATCACGCCGGTCAGAACGTCGCCGCTACCCGCCGTCGCGAGCGAAGGATTCCCGGTCGTGTTGATGTATACACAGGCACCGTCACTGACAACCGTCTGCCTGCCCTTGAGAACGACTACGGCGTGGTGAGCCTGGGCAAGTGCGGCCGCCGCGTCGATACGAGCACCGGCATCCGTCGGATTCGCATGAAGACGTAACGGCTCGGCCAGTCGTTTGAATTCACCCGGATGCGGCGTGAGTACAAGCGGACAGCCTTTATCCGTATGGCGGCGGTTACTCGCCGCCAGCACATTCAGGCCGTCTGCGTCAAGAACCATCGTCCGGCTGCCCTGCAATAGTGCCAGGACCATTGACTGGGCCTCCGGCGTCGTACCCATACCCGGCCCGACCGCGAGAACCCCCCTCTTATCGCGATCCGCACGGTCAATCGCCGCCAGCTTGTTATCCAGTTCACCCACCAGCTCGATCCCCGTTGCACCGGGCTCGATAGCGATAATAGTCGACAGTACTTGCGGATATGCCGCCACCTTGACCAGCCCCACACCCGCCCGCAACGCCGCCCTTGCACAAATCGCCGGCGCGCCCGGCATGGTCGACGACCCGCCGATAACGATCGCCGTGCCGTAAGTACCCTTGTGCGAGTCCGACGGCCGACCCGGTAGCCGCGGCAGTTCCGTAATCGTCCTGAAATTCATCTCCACAGTCCCGATGTCGGTTATCCGACATCTAACCATTACAGGCAGCGTGAAATAACCCGGAATACCAACCCGATAAAACGACTTTCCCTGCAATTACCATCTCGTCACGTGAACATGCTGTTCGCTTATCACTCCTATTCGTTTGAAGCGATACCTGTTTTCATCCGGTTCTACTACACCGATCTCTCAGGTCTCCGACCGGCCCGCCAACCGGTTGATCAGGCAGGCGGTATAAGCCGCGCCGAAACCGTTGTCGATATTGACCACGCTCACGCCCGAGGCGCAGCTTGTGAGCATTCCGAGCAGTGCGGCGACTCCCTGAAACGCGGCGCCGTAGCCGATACTCGTCGGAACTGCTATGACGGGAACGTCCACCAGCCCGCCGATCACACTCGGTAACGCGCCTTCCATACCCGCAATACAGACGACGACACACGCCTGCTTCAACTCCGGTAAATACCGCCCGATTCGATGCACGCCCGCAACGCCGATATCATGGATCATCCGCGACGGCTGGCCGAACCACCGGCAGGTCAGCATCGCCTCCTCCGCCACCGGCAGATCACTCGTCCCCGCCGTGATAATCGGAATGCTCGCAAGCGTATCATCCATACGCGGCGTGCCGAGTACGACCGTACTGCCGCGGGAACCAAGCTCGAACGGTACATCAACCAGTTCGCTGCGAAGCCGTTCAACGTGGGCGGGACCAGCACGGGTGATCAACACCGCATGATTCTGTTCCAGCAGATGACGTGCGATGGTAACAACCTGCTCAGGCTGCTTGCCCGCCGCGTAGATCACCTCCGCCGCACCGCACCGCCTGTTACGGTCATGATCGATCGTCGCAAACCCCAGCGGCTGGGCCTGTAGCTGCTGCAACGCTTCTCGCGCTTCCTCCAGCTCACAATCGCCTGCACGATAACGATTCAATATATCTGAAAATAAATCATGCATTTCAATATCCTCCGCGGCGGCGCCTTCCATTATACAAACCACCAGCCACACGGACAGCAGACCGTGAGATAATCGAATATTCAAAATTCCTGGCCATTATTCCATACCCCCGCAATCGGCGTATCGCAGAATCCGCATCGCCCGCTCCGTATCGTTATCTCACTGACGTGAAATCCGTCCCGGATCACCACAGGCTTGTGACAATGATGGCAGAAAGTGGTATGAGCGTCTTCCACACCTCGAACGTTACCGATATAGACATGGCGCAAACCCGCCTGCCTGGCGATATCACGGGCCTGCTCGAGTACCGGCACGGGCGTCGGAGGCAGATGCGCCAGCTTGTGGGCAGGATGAAAACGTGAAAAGTGCAACGGGTAATCCAAACCGATATGGTCGACCAGCCATCCGCACATCGACTTGATCATCGCCATGTCATCCGTGTACGTCGGAACGATCAGATGGGTCACTTCAAACCAGACGCCCTGCTCCTTCAACGTGGTCAGACAATCGAGTATCGGCTGGAGCCGGCCTGAATTCAGTTTCCGGTAAATGGTGTCGTCGAACCCTTTCAAATCTACATTCGCGGCGTCGATCACCTCGGCCAGTTCAACCAGCACATCCTGATTGATGTATCCGCAGGTCACCCACACATTTCTGATACCCGCATCGCGGGCAAGACGGGCGGTATCCAGCATGTACTCGTAGTACATGGTGGGCTCGGAATACGTATAAGCA
>CAYRND010000041.1:0-27732 GCA_964425365.1 uncultured Phycisphaeraceae bacterium | reverse complement strand
GCCCGTAGCTCACGACTTTGAACCTACCGGCTTCCAGCCGGTAGTGGTTCAGTTACCCTAGTTTACCATCATGACGGGCGCGATTTTGAAGCTCCCGCAGCAGGTCGAATGCCTGCAACGGGCTGATGGCCGTCAGGTCCAGGTCATTCAGGTCGTCGACGACCGGATGGTTGATATATTCGGTAAACAGCGACAGTTGCGAAGGTTCCGCAGCCTTCGGACGCGGGTCGGTCGGGGCTGGTGAGACGTGGTTCACGGCCAGTTGACCGAGCAACTCATTAGCTCGCATGACAATACTGTCCGGTAGACCGGCGATTTTCGCTACGTGGATGCCGTAACTTCGATCCGTCGCGCCCGGAACGATCCGGTGCAGAAAGACGATCTGATCCTGCCATTCACGGACCGTCACGTTCAGGTTCGTCACGTTGGGGTACTGCTCGGACAGGCCGGTCAGCTCGTGATAGTGCGTGGCGAAGAGGCATCGGGGGGACTTCACGGCAAGGTACTCGGCAATGGCCCACGCCAGGCTCAGACCGTCGAGCGTGCTGGTGCCCCGGCCGATTTCATCAAGGATCACCAGGCTGCGGCCCGTGGCGTGGTGACAGATATTCGCCGTTTCGGTCATCTCGACCATGAACGTGGATTGTCCCGTATGCAATTCGTCACTGGCGCCGATACGCGTAAAGATGCGATCACATATTCCGATGACCGCACGGTCGGCCGGGACGAACGAGCCGCTGTGCGCCAGCAGTGTAATGAGCGCCGCCTGACGGATGTATGTTGATTTACCCGCCATGTTCGGCCCGGTGATCAGTGCCAGCGAAGCCGGGTCGGTCACTGTGGCGGATGCTTCATCACTTTCCTGCTCAATGATCCGCTCGCCCAGCTCGACATCGTTCGGCACGAACCGTTCGCCCAGCACGTCGTCGAGTACCGGGTGGCGGCCGCCGTGGATGTGCAGCACCGGTTGCTCGACCATCAGCGGTTTGACATACCGGCATCGCACGGCACGGCGAGCGAAGCAGCCGAGAACATCCAGTTCTGCGATCAGCTCGGCGTAGTGATGCAGAGGTTCATGCTGCTTCTGGCAGTATTCACACAGAAGGTCGAAAAGCTGCTGCTCGCGGTTGACCGCGCGGCTTTCGGCCGAGAGGACCTTGTTTTCAAAGTCCTTCAGCTCGGGTGTGATGTAACGTTCGGCGTTCTTCAGTGTCTGCTTCCGCGACCAGATGTCCGGCGCCTTGTCGCGATTCGCCGCGGTCAGCTCGATGTAATATCCGAATACCTTGTTGTATCCCACTTTCAGGTTCGTCACACCTGTCTGTTCGATGAGCTGTTTCTGGTAACCCGCCAGCCAACTGTGACTGTCTCGCTGAAGTGACCGGTACTCATCGAGTTGGCGATCGTAACCGTCGCGGATCAGCCCGCCGTCTCGCAGATGGGCCGGTGCCTGGTCAACGCAGGCTGAGCCGACTTTTTCGGCCAGTGATTTCAGCGGATCGTGTAGTTTCGCCGCCATGCCGTGATAAACTGTGACGGCCGGTCGGTCACTCAGCAGGCCTGCAATCACTTCAATTCGCTCGGTGCTTCGACCGAGCGCGACGAGGTCTCGCCCGTTTGCACGGTTAACGGCCAGCCGGGCGGTAATTCGTTCGACGTCCTGGATCATCTGCAAGGCGTCTCGCAGATCGGAAAGCAGCCTGCTGTCGTTGACCAGTGACTCCACCACCCGCTGGCGCTGTTCGATCGGTTCCAGCCGGGCGAGTGGGTAGCAGAGCCAGTGTCTCAGCTTCCGTTTGCCCATGGCGGTGACGCAGTCGCTGATCGTCGCCAGTAGCGAACCCTCGGCCGATCCGCCGCGGATCGTCTGTTCCACTTCAAGGCTCTGCAGTGAAGTCTGATCGATCACCAGGTTATCATTGCGATTGAATTGTTTTGGCGGTCTGAGGTGCGGCAGTCGGCCGTGCGGCGTGTTGCACTGTGTCTCGAGCAGGTAATGGACGATCCCGCCCGCCGCCGAGACCGCCGGATCGGATTCGTCCAGACCGAAGCCCGTCAGCTGGGCGACCTGGAACTGTTTGCGTAGTATTTCGACCGCTTCGCTCAGTCGGAATTGCCAGGGTGGCCGGCCGCTCAGTACGCAGGGCATCCCACGTGTGAGTGCCGCTACACGGTCGGGCACATCGCCTGTCGCCGTTTCGCAGTAGAGCAGTTCCTTCGGCCGGATGCGGGCCAGCTCGTCGGCCAGTTCAGCGGCGGGCAGGGTTGTCAGGTGAAACGATCCGGTGCTCAACTCCGACCAGGCAAGCGAGCCCTGTTCATCACTATGAAAAACGACCGCCGCCAGTGGATTCTCAGCCGATTCGTCCAGCAGCGTTTCATCCGTCAGTGTGCCCGGTGTGATTACGCGTGTCACATCGCGCTTGACGAGACCTTTCGCCTGGGCGGCGTCCTCGACCTGGTCACAGACCGCCACACGGTATCCGGCCTGTATCATCCGTCGAAGGTAGCCCTCGACGGCGTGGTAAGGCACCCCCGCCATGGGTATGCCCTCGGTACGCTGCGTGAGTGTGACACCGAGGACCTTGTTCGCCAGCTTCGCGTCGTCGTGGAACATCTCGTAGAAATCGCCCATCCGGAAGAACAGCACACAACCCGGATGACGCTGCTTGAAGTGATGATACTGGCGCATCGCAGGCGTCTGATCCTTCACCGCTCCGTTCGTCTCGTGACGGGAACTCACCTGTGTCATAACCCCCTAATGTAACGGATTCGAGCTTTTCCCGCCGCTCGGGCTCGATCTGCATATCTCCCGCACAAATACTCCCGATACATGAAATAACCGGTGACCCGCCTCTCTTGCGAACCTTGTACTTCATCCTGATTTCAATCCGCACCCGACATATACTCTACACGTATATGGCCACTTTATTTGAGCCCGACCGTAATCCGCCGGAGATCGCCTGCTATGCGGGGGTTGCGCCGGAGCAGGGTGTTGATATCGCTTCGGACGGCCTGACATACGCCGTCCCCGCCGGGCTTGCCGATCTGCGGGTGGGTGAACGGGTGCGGGTTCCGCTCGGCCGGGCGAATAAACCTGTTACCGGATATGTGGTTACGCTTTCCAAATCGACCGGTATGAATCCCTCGCGTTTGAAGTTCGTACTCGGACGTGAGGGGACGGACGTGTCGCTGACGGATGACCTGGTCGACCTGGCGAGGTGGATGAGCGGCTATTACTGCTGCCCGCTCGGCATGGTCTTAAGTACCATGTTGCCCGCGGCGGTGAAGCATGCGACGGGCACGACGCTGCAGGCCGAGGTCACCCCCGCTGCGGTTGCGGAAGATGCGTTACCGCGACTGTCACGTCTGCAACGCCAGGTCTACGACCTTGCCGCCTCACGCAACGAGCCGGGCGGCGGCGAAAATTGGCTCGATATGAAGGAACTGGCCGACCTTGCCGGTGCTCGTACGGTTTCGCCGGTCAAGCAGCTCGTTGATAAAGGTCTGCTACGTCTGAGGCGGGTTGAAAGAATCGTTTCAGATTTCGATCTTCGCGCCGGTCAGGAAAGTGAAGCCGGCAGGCCGCATCCGCTTAACGAGCAGCAGCGCCGTGCGATGGACCATTTCATCAGCAGGATGGACTCCGGGTTCGGCGTGCATCTGCTGCACGGGGTAACGGGCAGCGGTAAAACCGAGGTGTATCTGCAACTGATCGATTTCCTGATCCGACGGGCGAGGCAGGCCGCCGGTGACGCGGCGATGCCGGGTGTGATTGTACTGGTCCCCGAAATATCACTCACACCTCAGACCGTCGGCCGGTTCATTGCACGGTTCGACTCGGTTGCCGTGTTGCACTCGGGCCTTACCGATTCGCAGCGACATGCCCAGTGGCGCCGCATCCGCTCGCGAGAGGCGAGGATTGTGATCGGTGCCCGGTCCGCCGTGTTCGCGCCGGTACCTGATCCGGCACTCATCATTGTCGATGAAGAGCACGATGCCTCGTATAAGCAGGACCAGCTCCCGCGTTATCACGCGCGTGATGTGGCGGTCAAGCGCGGTCAGCTGCTGGGCAGGCCGGTGGTGCTCGGCTCGGCCACGCCGAGCCTCGAGAGTTATTACAACGCGACCGTCGCCAATCCCGCGGTCTATTCGATGGTATCGCTTTCCGAGCGAGCCACCGGCGTGACGCTGCCCGAGGTCGAAATCGTTGATATGCAGAACGAACGGAAAAACCGTTATGCGTGGACTGGCAGGGGCGGGTTCCACCTCTTCAGTATGCGACTCGAAACCGCACTGCGCCGGGCGATCGATGACGGCGGGCAGGCGATTCTGCTGCTTAACCGAAGAGGCTACGGCCAGTTCATTACCTGCTCGAACCACCGTTGCGGCTGGATGATGAGCTGCGAGCATTGTGACGTGACCATGGTCTATCACAAGCAGGTGAAGCTGCCTGCCGGCGGGTTCGTTCGATGCCATCACTGTCAGACCGAGCAGCTTCTTCCGCGGCATTGTCCGCTGTGCGCCAAAGCGGTGCGTGTTCTCGGGCTGGGTACGCAGCGGATGGAAGAGGAACTGGGCTCGAAATTCCCGCAGGCGAGGTTCATCCGCATGGATTCCGATACCATGCGAACCGGGCGGGACTATCGCGATGCACTCGACCGGTTCCGACGCCGTGAGGTCGATATTCTGCTGGGCACGCAGATGATTGCGAAAGGCCTGGATTTCCCGAACGTCCGGCTGGTCGGCGTGATCAGCGGCGATACGGCACTTCACATGCCCGACTTCCGTGCCGGCGAGCGAACTTTTCAACTCATCGCCCAGGTCGCCGGCCGCGCGGGTCGAACCGGTCGGCCGGGCCGCGTGATTGTCCAGACGTTTTCACCGTCCGATCCCGCCATCCAGCTCGCCGCCCGGCACGACTTCATCAACTTCGCCTCGCGGGAGCTCGATCTGCGAGCCGAGGTCGGCCTGCCGCCCATCTCCAGGATGGCCAGGATCGTTGTGCGAGACAAGCAGTTCCCCGCCGCCGAACGTCGTGCGGCTGAGCTGGCGGCGATACTATTGAAACTCAACGAAGAACTTGCTACCGGCATCCGGCTGATGGGCCCGATGCCCTGTGCTATTGCACGCATCGCCGATTACCATCGCCTGCAGATCGAACTGGTGACCGACCCCGAACACGAACGGGCACAAGCCGCGGCGTCCCTGCAGAAACTACTTACCGCCGCGCGAAATGCAAAAGCTCTCGTCGCCGATTCACAGACTGCGGTTGATGTCGACCCGATCGCTATGCTGTGAGGCGGGAGTGATCCGGGATAGTGAAAAATTGACTTTCCGTATTCAGTCCTCAGATACGGATGTCCGGCAGCGGAGCTGCACGGACCGACGGCTTGAACTGCGATTGATGTCCTTGCTTTACGGAATTGGTGTCGTCGCTTTAGTCGTTTGCCTGTCAGAATCGGGTGAAGAGGATTTCTTTCGGCCGTTGCCATTATTCCTGCCGTGATCCGGAGTCGACATTTTCGCCTGCAGTGGCGCAGGCGTCAGTGCGCCGACGCCGCGGGTGAGTTCCCGGAGCAGGTCGCTCAGGCAGACGATAGCGATACTGGTCGATGTATCACTCATGGCGTAGGGCAGGACGAGCATATCCTGGTGGGTCAGTGCGCCGCAGGAATAGACGACGTTGGGTACGTAACCGTCGCGTTCGTGTTCTTCAGGCGCCAGCAGGGGGTTGGGCAGGTGGCCGATTACCCGGCCGGGGTTGTCGCGGTCGAGCAGTGAAGCGCCGATGCAGTACTGGCGCATCGGCCCGACGCCGTGGGTCAGCAGCAGCCAGCCGGCTTCCGTTTCGATCGGCGGGCCGCAGTTGCCGATCTGGACGAACTCCCACGGATGACGCGGCGACTGCAATCGTGTGCACTCGTTCCAGAAATGCACGTTGTCCGATCGCATCAGGAACAGGTTCTCGCCGTCGAGTCGCGAGATCATGTAATACCAGCCGTCAATTTTCCTCGGGAAGAGCGCCATACCCTTATTCTGCACGTATTTCCCGTTCAGCGTGTGAATCTTGACGTTCTTGAAGTCTTTCGTTTCGAGCAGTTGCGGCAGAATGCGTACACCGTTGTAGGCGGTGTACGTACCATAGTAGTTTACACCGCCGTCGTCCTCGATGAACCGCGTCAGGCGGAGGTCCTCGATGCCCTTGCTCTCGTTCTGCGAGGTCGGGAAAATGACGATATCAGACGGATCGCTTTCCGGCGGCAGCTCGAGCTGGTAGTTGCTTCTCGCCAGCCACAGCATGTTTTCCGAGCTTTCCTTGAATATCGGGTCGTTGCCCGCCTGCTCGGCCACTTCGTTCAGCTTTCTGTCAAGCTGTTCGAATGTGAAGAAATCAGGCAGGTCGTCCAGTACCGCACGGACGGCGTCGCTGTACGCGGCCATCTCGATCAGCTTGAGGAAGAACAGTTTCTTTTCATATTGCTTGTCGCCCCGCACCCGAAGTCGAGCGGCGTAGCGGCTTGGCGGATCGAAGTCGACCCGGCCCGCCGCGTCGACCGTACCGGTCCGGAACACAATCGAAGAAACATGCCCTTCACCCGTTGCACGCAGACTCATGATGAACCTCGCCGTGCCCTTACGCAGCCCGCTCTGGTCCGGGTGCAAGACGATCGACGGGTTGAACAAGGCCGCCGACTCGATCGAATACTCCATGGTGAAATACGACCCGATCAGCAGTTGCCGGTTGCGTGAGATCGCGTCGGGGTCGGCGATATAACTGCGGACCTGATGGAAGTGGCGTTCGAGCGTCAGCTCGATTTTCCGGTGACGTGCATCGAATTCAGAGAGGACCTGTTCGAGCAGTTTGTCGACCTGGTGCTCGTCCATGGACAGTACACGCTGGATAATCGAGTTGATCCGGTCATCGCTGCTCATATGAAAGAACCGTGTGATTACACGGCGGTCATCCGAGCTGAACCGCTCGGGACGACGAATCACCCTGATATTTTCGGCAATCACCGGCATGTCGGCCCCTTGTGAACGAATGGTTATCACACCTGCTTCGTCGGCCAGTACAACGACCGACCGGTTGTTTCCGCCCTTTGAATCTGTATCGGGTGTTTGCCGCGGCGTAAGAACAAAATCGTGCGGTAAATGGCCATGATTTTACGGCTCGATTTCGCCGAAGAGTCCTCGACCGATCCGCAGAATATTCGCACCTTCCTCGATCGCGACTTCAAAGTCGCCGGTCATACCCATCGAAAGAATATTACAGTCGCCGCCGCCGACCTTTTCACTGCGCAGTTCACCGAACAGCTCGGCCGTTCGGGCGAAGGTACTGCGTGAGTCTTCCGGATTCTCGCTGTACGGCGCCATGGTCATGAGGCCGCGGAGTTTCAGGTGCATCATGGTATCGATCTGCTCGGCGAGGTGGATGACAGCAGGCGGCGCGACACCCATTTTGCCCGGTTCCTCGGCGGCGTTGACCTGGATGAGGATTTCCACCGTCCGGTCGCCCCGGCTGGCGTAGTTGTGAATTTCCTCCGCCAGTCGCAGACTGTCGATACTGTGGATCAGGTTGACCAGGGGGATCACCTGTTTGACTTTATTACGCTGCAGGTGGCCGACCATGTGCCACCTTGCGAAGGCCGGCGTCTCGGACGCCGACTTCGGCGCTGCACCGGCGAGCGTCCGTTTCCGTGAGAGAAACTCTTCGAGCTGGGCTACCCGGTGAGCAAGGTGCTGGACACGATTCTCGCCGAGGTCCATATGGCCCATCTCGACCAGCGTGCGGATCTGGTCGGGTGTCGCGTTTTTCGTAACAGCGATCATGATGATCTCACTGGCCTTTCGCCCGCAACGGGCGGCGGCGTTTTCAATGCGATCCATGATCTTGCGATAAGCATCTTTTAATTGCATCGGACTGACCAATCGTTCTGTTGCCATAACCAAAGGTTATGGCCACGGCCCGACTGATGCAAGGGGATTTGACTGTTATTGAACAGGATTCATACATGAATCCTGAATCGCTGACGACGCCGACGCGCTCAGGACCCGTTGATTAAAGTCATAAACCGTTGTCTGCTTAGCACTTTGATTACGATGACCGCGGCAATGACCGCGAGGATGATCAGGCCGGTGAGCAGTTGGCCTTCGGCGACCCATTTTCGGACCTTGTCGAATTGACGGGCAAAGAAGTAAGCCAGCAGGAAAATCGTTGGGATGCTGACCATCGCCGCCGTTATGTCGTAGAAGAGGAATCGCCAGAACGAGAGCTTGAACGCACCGGCGCTGAACATGACCGGTGCCCGCAGACCTGGTAGAAAACGAGCGACGAAGATGAATTTCCCGCCGTGCTTATCGAGCAGATTCTCAGCGCGTCTTACGCGATTGGGCGTCAGGAACCGCTTGACCACGGGCAATCGCGGCACGTGGTGGCCGTAATGACGACCCAGTGAAAAGATAATCATATCTGCACCTAAAATGGCGATAAGAACCGCGGGGAGCATAAAACAGGGGTTGGCGTAGTGAAGGGCAGACAGATAACCGGCGACCAGCACAGGGATTTCTTCCGGTAGCGGCAGGCCGAATCCGCTCAACAGCAGCAGACCTACAATCACAATGTAGGGCCCGTGTAACGCCAGATGTGTAATCCATACTTCCATAGGGGGGGCGGTATTCTACCCTGATACACGTCAGTCCGCATTGTCGCAGACATCAGTTGAATTGCCGGCAATCAGCGGGTGGATCAGAAGCTGCGCCAATGGCACGGCTTATATCTGGCCATTTCAGACCGGCCCTGTCATCGCCAGTTTTGCATTATCCATCCACGTTCGCCTTCAGCCAGGCGATTGCACCGGCTCGATCGGATACGCGACCCTCGAGCTGCGCATCGTATACACCATCCAGTAATCGGCGAAATACGGGGCCCGGTTCAAGACCCAGTGCAATCAGATCATCACCATTGACCAGCGGCCAGGGCGCAACACCCTCACTAAAAAGAGGTTCTGACTCCTCCGTGATTTTTTCCACAAGTTCATTATCCGCCAAGCCATGCATCAACTTGAAGGCCTCCGGCCAGAGTGAATCGGCCAGCAGTCGCTTGCGGCCTGCTACGCCGAGCGACGGCCATTGACCGGCTTTGATCAGCAGTCCGAAAAGTCGCTGCAGTTCGTCACGCACTTCATTACTCAACGACAACGCCTTTCGCCACTTCCTGATAAACGGGCGAGCATGGCCGTCCGCGAAGGCGGCGGTATCCGCGATGCATCGTGAAGGTACATGCCGGTCGATCATCCACCCCGCCAGCATGGTGGCATAGCCTGCCTCCTGGTCTCCGAGATATTCGAGCGTTTTCTGACAGGCGTCGAGGTGGTCTTCATTGAGCACAGGCGAATCGAGTCGCAGTGATTCGATCAATTCGCACGCCCGTGCGGCGTGCGGGTTGGTAAGCATCCATTGCAGTTCCTGGCCGATGCGTTCACGGCTGATCTGGCCGAGGTACTTCGCCAGCGGTCGGATCGACGCGGCTGTTCTGGGTTCGATTTCAAAATCCAATCTCGCGGCGAACCGCACAGCGCGGATCATTCGCAGGTAATCTTCGGCGAACCGCTGGTCGGGATCGCCCACGGCTCGGACGCGTTTCGATGCGAGGTCGGCCAGTCCGCCGGTGTAATCGATGATCCTGTCACCGCCGGTTGACGCGTCACGCTCAAGTGGATCGGCGAACAGCGCATTGATGGTGAAATCACGGCGTCTGGCGTCTTCCTCGGCGTTGGTGAAGGTGATTTCACTGGGCCGACGTCCGTCTTCATAGCCCCATTCCTTACGGAACGTGGCAATCTCGATCCGCTGGCCGTTCAGCAATGCCAGGACCACGCCGAACGATTCGCCCACGTACCGGCTTCGCGGCAGCAGGCCGCGGACCTGTTTCGGTAGCGCGTCCGTCGCCACGTCATAATCTTTCGGTTCCAGCCCGAGCAGGGCGTCTCGCACGCAACCACCGGCCAGATAAGCGATAAAGCCGGCTTCACGCAGCATGCTCACAATTTCAACCGCCGCTTCACGCGGCGTGATGGACGATCGGGTCGGCATAACGTCAATCAGTGTACTGGATAACCGGGTGACAGACAGCAGGATATGGTGGCCGTCATGGTCGGATTCAAAATAGCGTCAGGCAAATCAGATCACGCCAGGCGGCTTGTCAGATTCGGGGAAAATGATATTCTTGAAATCAACGGCGGGTATGTCTATTCCCGTGAATCACCTAGAAAATGGCGGATTTTCAACTGTTCCCAGATTGAAAACCGGCCATGGCACCGGGATTCAGTCTTGCTGAGGGCGGCTGATGTGACGGTGTGGCAGTGATTCCGTTCGTGCCGGTTAAAAGCCCTTTGGCTCTGATGACTGTGGTGAAGTATGAATGCTTTTAAGGAAACGGATGTATCGCAGGCGATCCTGAACGCCTATCACGCCAAATTCAGCCGGGCACTGCATAGCGACGTTGCTATTGTCGGGTCCGGGCCGTCCGGCCTGGTTGCGGCCTGGCGACTGGCTGAACAGGGATTTCGCGTGGTAGTCATCGAGAAACGTCTCAGTACCGGCGGAGGGATATGGGGCGGCAGCATGGGGATGAATGAGGTTGTCATTCAGGAGGAATCACTGAGTATTCTGGATCAGGCGGGTGTCCGTTATAAGAACGGGGGAACCCTGTACACCGCTGATGCGGTGGAACTTGCATCGGCATTGTCCCTCAAGGCTATCCATGCCGGCGCGTTGCTGCTTAATCTGATGACAGCCGAAGATCTTTGTGTGCACCAGGGGCGTGTCACCGGTGTGGTTGTCAACCGTACCTTGCTGGGTGACAACCTGCCCATCGATCCGATCGCTTTTTCCGCAGAGGCAACGATCGACGCCACCGGACATGAGTCGGTCATGGCCCATTGTCTTCAACGCCGTGGTTTGCTGGATCGAGATGTCTCCGGGTTGCCCGGTGAAGGTCCGATGAATGCTCCGCTTGGCGAACAGTTCGTTGTCGATCATGTTGGTGAGCTTTTTCCCGGTTTGTGGATCACAGGGATGACGGTCTGTGCCTTGCACGGCGGGCCTAGAATGGGGCCTATCTTCGGCGGCATGCTGCTCTCCGGCCTCAAAGTCGCTGAGGCGGTGGGACGGAGTCTTTCGAAATCTATATCAGATCAAAAGGAGAACACATGACAACCGCTGACATTGTCATACTCGGAGGGAGCGCGGCCGGTATCACGGCAGCCATTACCGCTCGAAGGCACCATGCCGATAAACGTATTCTGCTGATCCGAAAAGAAGAACAGGTTGCCATTCCCTGCGGTATTCCCTACATCTACGGCACGATCGGCAGTCCCGACAAGAACCTCATTCCCGATAACGTGCTGGAGGCCAATCGAATCGACCTGATGCTGGAAGAAGTCACCGCCATCGATCGTGAAAATCGCCGACTTCATACCGGCAACAACCAGGTTGGTTACGATCGTCTTATTCTGGCGACAGGTTCCGTGCCCACCCGACCGCCGATTCCCGGCGTCGAGCGAGACGGTGTTTTTACAATACTCAAGGACGTCGAATATCTCAGGCTGTTGCAGGAAAAACTTCAAGACGCGAAGGACGTGGTCATCATCGGCGGCGGATTCATCGGTATCGAGTTTGCCGATGAAATCAATAAAGTCGACGGTAAGCATGTCACCGTACTGGAACTTGCACCACATTGCCTCAGCCTGTCGTACGATGCTGAGTTCTGCATCGAGATGGAGCAGATGCTGCAGTCACGCGGCGTGACGGTTCGCACATCAGCAACCGTGAAGGAAATCATCGGTAACGGCCATGTTCAGGGTGTCAGGTTGAAGGACGATACGACAGTCCCGGCCGACCTGGTCATTCTGGGTATCGGCGCCCGTGCGAATGTCGACCTGGCACGTGACGCGGGGTTACGCATCGGCCAGATGGGCGGTGTGGCGGTGGACAGGACCATGCAGACCTCCGACCCGGGGATCTTCGCCTGTGGTGATTGTGCTGAAAAGAAATCGTTTTTCGGCGGCGGGCCCTCGCCACTGAAACTCGCATCCATCGCACAGCTGGAAGCCCGCATCGCCGGCGCTAATGTCTTCGGGCTCCGCCGCGAAAGCGAAGGGACCCTGGGCGTCTGGTCGACCGCGGTCGGTGATCTGGCAATGGGGACCGCAGGTCTGACCGAATCCATGGCAAGGGACCGCGGCTATGACGTCGTCGCCGCTACCGTGGAAACGCCCAATCGTCATCCAGGATGCATGCCCGGTTCATCGCCGGTCAAAGTCAAGCTGGTTTTCGAGAAGCATTCACAGGTCCTGCTCGGGGGGCAGGTGCGTGGCAGTGTATCCGTCGGTGAAATGATCAACGCCATCGCCGCCTGCGTTCAGAAACGAATGACCGCCGAGGATATCACCATGTTCCAGATCGGAACGCATCCGGCACTGACCTCATCACCGATTGCTTATCCACTGGTCAATGCCGCCGAAGTCGCCATGTGCAGTCGTGGCAGTGGCTGATTTGCCGGACAGATCCATGATCCGGCTCGATTCATTCACCGGGTATATATGAAACCACACCTGTCCAGGGTGAGCTGGCGGTGGCATAGAGTTTTTTCGGAATGCGCCCTGCAAGGTATGCCATTCGTCCCGCGTCGATGGCGTATCGCATGGCTTTCGCCATCATGACGGGCGTTTTGGCATGTGCAACACCGGTGTTCAGCAGAACGCCGTCTGCACCCAGTTCCATGGCGATTGACACATCTGAAGCCGTGCCCACACCCGCGTCGACGATGACGGGATACGACGGGTCGTCCGCTTTGAGCAGTTCCAGAATGATGCGGATGTTATTCGGATTCAACACACCCTGTCCCGAACCGATCGGCGAGCCGGCGGGCATGACGGACGTTGCGCCGGCCTCCTTGATCCTGCAGGCCATGACGGGATCATCGGAGGTATAGCAGAGTACCTGGAAGCCGTCGCTGACCAGTTCGCGGCAGGCATCGAGGCTGCCGGCCGGGTCGGGCAGTAGTGTTTTCTTGTCGGCGAGTACTTCAAGTTTGACCCAGTCCTTGCCGGGGTTATCGAGCTGGTCGAGTATCTCCCGGCCGAGTCGTGCCACGCGGACGGCATCATCCGCCGAGAAACAGCCGGCAGTGTTCGGCAGGATGGTGTAACGCTGCGTATCGATGAAATCCAGAAGCGAGCGTCCTTCACTGTCAACCAGTCGTTCACGCCGCACGGCAACGGTGATGACCTGGGCGCCTGATGCTTCGAGCGATGCCTGCATGGTCGGGTGATCTGCGTATTTGCCTGTCCCGACGAACAGCCGCGAGTTGAGCTGACGGCCACCGACGATGAATGGATCGCTGATCACTTCCCTCTGAGTGCTATCGAGTGTCTGCATGGTCTGTTTTATCCTGATCCGGGTGCGAAGCGTGAAGTGCGAAGCTGGATTGGCCCTTACTTCAGGAACTACATGATTCGTTCATGTTTCTTCGCGCTTCGACTCGTTACTTCGCATAGTCGTATTGTTATCAGCCGCCGCCGACCAGTGTGACCAGTTCGACGACGTCATTTTCGTGCAATTCAGTCTGATGATGAAGCTTCTTCGGAACCACGCTCCGGTTCAGTTCGACGGCCACGGCATGCCTGTCCAAGCCGAGCTTCACCAGCAGAGCCTGTACCGTTGTGGCGTCAATATCCTTCATTTCACCGTTGAGCTTCAGTTTCATGTCAGCACAGCATTATAGCATATGAACAGTCCGGATTGGGGTGGTTCAGACGCGGGAATAGTTTATCGGCGTTAATGATTGTTCACCATATGGTTAAAAAATGTTTTCATACCGAATTCCGAACTGCGACGGCTGCTGTCGCGCTTCTGTTGTCCATGTTTCTGGTCGGGGCTTGTGGCGAGGACCCGGGCGGTGACTCAGGCGAGGCGGTGCCCGCGGCATTGCCGGTGGTCGACCTCGATGGACTCGATGCGATCATTGAACGTAGTGCCAAAGCGGATGAAATTCTGGTGATCGATTTCTGGGCGTCCTGGTGCGTACCCTGTATCGAGCTTTTTCCCCGTCTGCATAAAGCGGTCGCCCAGTTGAATCGTCAGCATGACCAGGCAGGCCAGGGCGACAACCGTGTGAAGCTGGTATCCGTGACATTGGACAGTCCCGGGAAATATGAAGCAGCGGCGATCGCCTTTCTCGCACGACATGATGCACTTGACCACGCCTATCTCATGAAACCCGACAGTGATGAACAAATACGCATCGTTCAGTCACTCGGCCGTGACTGGAACGATCTGGTCGTACCCGCCATTCTGGTTTACGGCAGTGACGGGCGTTTGATCGGCGAGTTCATCGGCGGCAGCACGCCAGAACCGATTGTCGAACTGCTGGACCGGCAGCTCGGGTCATGACATTGACATAACTGCCACAGTCTGCTTGCCGGTTCCCCGCCTGATTGTATCAAGACCATTTCCACGAACTCTCGCATGTTGCCCAAACCACGCTTGCTGCGTATATTCGGCTCACAGGTGTGATTCGAGTTGAGAGACATTCATCAGCCGGGCCGAACATGATGCAGACACCCAACACGCAGCGCCCTGATGGCTCAATAGGGCTTACGGCACGGCTATGTGCAGCTTGGGTGCTGGTCTTGTGCTCATGCTGTTCTGTGTGCTTATATGGCCAGAGTGCGGTTGACTCGGAGGTGATACCGGTTGACTCGACGCTCGATGCCGATGCCCGGATATCGGCCGATAAAGCTTCCGGCTGGAGTGAAGGCGATACGCGATTTCTTCTGCTCGAGGGTCATGTTCATTTTTCAATGGGTACGTATGGGTTCAAGGCCGATCATGCCGTTGTGCGAATCATTGCACGATCACAGCATGATCAGACGGTACGTTATCTGGCGGTTTATCTCGATGAGGCAGAACCGCTATCCGGCCGGAGCACGGTCGGCGTAACTTCGCAGGGGCTGCTGGTGACGGGTTCGACGCGTGGCGGCGTGCAACTCGTTACGGATTTACTCAGGCGCCAGGACAGTCGGCCTGATACGCTACTGGTAGACGAAGCCGTCAGACGGTTTACCCTTTACGACAACAGGCTGACCGACAGAACACAGCAGGCATCGACGGCAGCGAAGCTGTCCGGCTCACAGGGACTACCTCCTCGGGAAGAAGGCGGGGCGACGGAGCGGGTACGTATCACCCAGTACAGTGAAACAAGGGAATCAGTTGATACCGTCGAAAAGTCGAAAGCCTTTAACGTCACCTCACCGCCGCCTCAGCGCCGGCGTAACGATCAGACTGATTCGGCAGCACGGCCGGACTCGCCGCCTGACGTTGAACAGCAGGCAGCGACGGCGGACAAGACGCTGACTCAACCTGATCAACACAGTGGCGCCCCGGCGGCTGATAACACGGCTGAGGAAGAAACGCTGATCGAGGATACCGGTATTATTCCCACCATGGGCGTGATGAATTTCAGCTTCGATCGTATTGTGATCGAGGAAATTGGTAATGAAATCATGGTCATGCTCATCGGCGACGTGAGGTTGTTTTTCAGAACCAACAGGCCGGATGTCCAATTCCGTCAGATGACCTTGAAGGCCGAAAAGGCGGTCCTTTTCATAGACCGGCGGGTGATGGACCAGTTGACTGGTGCTGAAGTGGAAGCCGATGCCGTACGCGGGGTGTATCTCGAAGACAACGTGGTGGCGACGGACGGCCAGTATACGATCCGTGCACCGCGTGTGTATTACGATCTGAAGCTGGATAAGGCGATTCTGCTCGATGCCGTGCTCTTTACCTACGACCTGAGGCGACATGTACCGTTATACGCCAGGGCTGAGGTGATTCGCCAGACTGCCGCTGAAAGTTTCGCCGCTGAAGAGGCGATTTTGACCACCAGCGAATTCGCCGAGCCGCATTTTTCGATCCGGGCGAATAAAATCACGGTGAAGCGAATCAAACGTCCGGATCAGCCAGGTACCCAGCAGTTCACCGCAACGCACACGACACTCAACTGGTACGATCTGCCGGTCTTCTACTGGCCGTATATCGCCGCCGAAGGCCGTGACCTGCCGTTGCGATCCGTCAGTGCCGGTTACTCGCGAAAGGTGGGTCCGGAAGTGAAGACATCATGGGACCTGTTTTCACTTACGGGTCGCAGCCGGCCGGAGGGCGTTGACCTGATCGGCCGGATCGATTACCGCGGTGAGCACGGCCCGGCCGTAGGTGCGGATATGTCTTATCACCTCGCTGATATGTACGGCAATTTCAACAGTTACCTGCTGCCGAGTGACAGCGGCACGGACGATCTTGCCGGCAGGCGTGATATTGAGCATGACGATGACGTCAGGGGCTATCTTCATCTTCAGCACCGTCAGCACATCATCAACGACTGGCAGCTTTCGCTTGAAGCGTCCTACGTTTCTGATTTCACGTTCCTTGACGAGTTCTATACGACGGAGGCCGTCGAAACCAAAACGTATGAATCTTCGATCTACATGAAAAAACAGGAAGACCAGTGGGCACTGACGTTGCTGGCGAAATATGACCTGACCGATTTCACGCCGCAACTGACCACATTGCAGACGCCCGGTTATACGGTTGAGAAGCTGCCGGAGCTGGGAATGCATACCATCGGTTGGAGCCTGCCGCTGCCCTTTGGCGTGGACGATGCGCTTACCTGGTTCAGTGAAACGCGTATCAGTCGGGTCAGGGCCCATTTCGGCGAGGAGAATCCCGCTGACCGCGGATTCAAGCAGCGAGATTCGCGAGAATTATTCGGCTTCGATTCAACCACCGGCTTCGAGCAGGCCGCCAATGCCGCAGGATTTCCACTCGACTGGATCACCCGGTTCGATACCCGTCATGAACTGACCCTCCCGCTGAAAGCGGACGCCGTCGATATCACCCCTTACGTGAGCGGCCGGATTACGGCATACGACGACGATTTTCAGCAATTCAACAACGATCACGATGACCAGCTCCGACTCTGGGGTTCGGCCGGGACGCGGCTGCATACGCAGTTCCATCGGACCTATGATGATGTCCAGGACGAGTTGTTCGATGTGCACAGGCTCAGGCATCTCATCGAGCCGAATGTCGACCTGTTTCTCATGGGGACCACCTTCGATGCCGAGGACCTGCCCGTTTACGATCCTGATATCGAGTCGATCACGCATGGTACGGGCGGGCGATTCGGGGTCACACAAACGCTCCAGACCCAGCGCGGGGGGCCAGGCCGGTGGCGAAGTGTGGACTGGCTGCAACTGACCACCGATGCCGTCTTGTGGCTGAACAATCCCAATGAAGAAATGGAACTGGCCAGATTCTACGGCTACCGGCCGGAGTACAGCCTCGGGACCAACCATTTCTACAGCCGGTTGATCTGGCAACTGAGCGACAGCTTGGGTGTGAACGGTGATGTGACGTACAGTTTTGAGCATGACAAGGTCGCCCAGTGGCGACTTGGATGCAACCTGTTTCATGGCAGTGATTTGCGAGCCTTTATCGATTATTCCGAAATTGATGCGTTGGATTCGCGGTTGCTGACCTATGGATTCACATACCAGTTAACCCGGAAATATACGACCGGTTTCACCCACCGGCTGGATTTTTCAGATCAGCAGTCGAGGCGTATTAACTTGTGGCTTGAAAGAAAGTTACCGAGATGGCGTATGCGACTGTCAACATCTTATGACGAGCTGGATGACGAGGCGTTTATCGGATTTGTTCTGATTCCGGACGGGCTCGACAGTGATTTCCGTACTTTGACCTTTCGCTGATTCAGGAATCGGTCTTAATACGTTATACTGCCGGGCTCGACTGCAGGTCGTCGTCTCAACCTTAACGGGAGAGTTCAAGTGCTCAAGTTATTCAGAAAATACAACAAGTGGATACTGGCGGTCGGCGTGTGTGTGCTGATGGTGGCGTTTCTCATTCAGCCGTTCCTGTCATCATGTACGCCGACGATGAGTGATTTCACCCTGGCGGAAATCAATGGCGAGGAGATCACGTGGCAAGATGAACGGGAAGCGGCAGCTCAACTCCAGTTGATGCAGAGCATTCCGATCGTCGGTGAGCGAGTGAGGGAACTGGTTGGAGACGAAGGGGTGTGGCGGTGGATACTGATGCTGCATGATGCCAGGCGACTGGGACTCTCCGCCAGCAATGCCGAGGTGGATGACATTCTGGCATTGATGGAAGCCAGCAGGCGTATTCCCGATTATCGGATGAATGATTACCGGCTCGTGATACGAAACTGGTTGACGGTCGAACAATATCATGACCTGATCTACGGCAGGATGTACACGCGTTATGAAACGCCCGAAGGCGCCTCGCCGCTGGCTGTTCAGAATATTTCATCCCCGGGACTCAGGAACCTCAACCAGATGTATCTTGCCAGGCAGATGTATGCCCAGGGGAATTACGGCAAGGCGAGAGAACTGGAAATGGCGAGAATGGGTTCGTTGCGATACAGCGAGCCGCTCATCCGGCATTTTCTCTATGAACGAACGGCGAGGATTTCCGGCCGATTCGTGATGATCGACGTCGAATCCGTTATCGAACAACTTCCTCAGCCGACGCAGACCGAGTTGGTTGATCTTTACGAACAGTATAAGGACGATCTACCCGGGGACAGTGCGCCGTATGGATTCGGGTATCGATTTCCTGATCGTGTCCGGATCGAGTATCTGACGATTCCCGCCAACCGGATCAATGATCAGGTTGAAGTGGAAGAGGCGGAAGCACTTGACCATTATGAATCGAATCCCGATCAGTACCGTGATTGGAGCGCCGCCACGGAGGATACCACGCCGCCTATGAGGCGTTATCAGGACGTGCGGGGTCAGATTATTGAACAACTGACGCGTGATAAAGCTGATGAGCTCGGGTCGCGGATGATCAGTACGGCGCAGGCGATGTTACAGGAAGATACCCGGGGACTGTCCGAATCGGATGGCTATCTCGATCTACCCGAGACATTCGAGATGATGTCGATGCAGACCGTCGCCGATCGTCTGATGTCTCAGTTTGGTATCGAGCCTGATGTGACGGATAAGACCGAGCAGTGGCTGGACATGGAAGCACTGGAAACGTTGCCGGGTATCGGATCGAGCCGGTTGGCGAATCAACGTCAATTTTCCTTTGTTGCTTACGTGCGAAGTGCCCGGGAGCTTGAGCCGGATGATGAGAATGAATTGATTCACCTGCGTCTGCAGGTTGGTCTCCCGAGTATGGCGATGTATTCCCTTGACGGTTCGTATTATATGTTCCGGCTTACCGCCGCCGAGGCGACGCGTCAGCCGGTCAATCTTGACGAGGTGACGGACCGGGTAAGTGAAGACGCGAGGCGACTGGCCGGTTACCAGAAGCTGATTGACCGGAAACCGGATCTGGTCGACCTTGCGGTATCATCGGGTCTGGAAGAGTTGGCTGAGCAGCAGGGTGTGGCAGTGAGTGAATTACCGCCGACAGCACGGACCACCTGGGGCTACCGCAGTGAACCCAGGCCGCCGGAGGTCGAAGGGATCGGATCGAGCAGGCGGTTCATCGATGCATTGTTCGCCGTTGTCGAAGGAATCGAAAACCCGGCCGAGGTGAGTAGCCTGTCCGTCGAGCAGCGGATCGGTGCGGCGGAGATCGATGGTAAACTCGCTGTCGTGGTTTTTGAAGTCGAAGAGTACAAGCCCTCGACTTACAAGGAATATCAAAACCATCTGGAGTCTTCATGGACACCGATTGTGATGAATATGGTGCTTACCCATGACATGGAAGAATCGGACGACCCGCTTCACTGGGAGTCGATTACTGAACGCGTCGGCTATGAAGCTGAGCGCAGGGGTGGCGGCGATGATGATGACGATGAAGAAGCAGATGACAAGGCCGATCAAACCGCGAAAAAGGCGGATGCTTCGAACTGACTGATTGAGGTTCTTGTTGACACATCATGAAATGATGCATGATTGTCCCGCGGTGACGTTGAAGTGGCCGGGGTCTTTGTGATAAAGCAGATACGACATGCGTAACGCATTCAGTTCATCAACTGACGCGTGAACCCGGCGGCACCGGTTTCACCGGGCCGAGCAGAACTATGTCACTGGGTGTTTCGCCGTCCATCACGCTTGCCGCCAGCAGCATACCTCGCGATTCTTCGCCGCGAAGAACACGGGGTTCGAGGTTGGCAACGACTACGATCTGCCGGCCTGGCAGTGACGACACATCCACATGTTCCCTGATCCCTGCGCAGATCTGTCGTTGTTCATCGCCGAGGTCGATCTGGAGCTTGACCAGCCGGTCGGCTTTCGGATGCGCCTCGGCTGAGATGATGGTGGCAATGCGAAGATCGAGTTTGATGAAATCGTCGTATTGGATCGTGGGTTTGCTCTCCATAGGTCGCTCTCCAGGGCGGTCAGGGCTGTTCCATTCGGCCGGTCGTGGAATCTGAACCGGTCGCGGCTCGACTATTGTATCATGATCTGATGGGGTGGGGCAGTTGGCCCGGTGGGATGGTACCCGCATAGAATATCCGGCATGGTGATCCGATATGGCGGCTGATAATGCACATGGCCGATGAAATGACTATGACTGAAAGTCAACAACCCGCTCAGCAACGCCCTGGACGAATGCGAACCCGAGTCAGGTTGATGATCTTTCGTGTTACCCTCATCGTCATACTTCTCTTGATCGGCGGTCTTGTCAGCGGTTATTTTTACTTCACGCATCCTGATCGGATCAACCGGATCGCGGCGGAGCTGATTGAAAAAATGACCGGCGGTAAGGTCGTGATCGGATCGGCTGATTTCACGTTCGCGGATATGAAAATCGATATCCGGCTGCATGATCTGCGTCTGGATGTGCCTCAAGGCGGTCCGGATGAGAAGAAGCTGTTCCAGGCCGCTCAGGCACAGGTCACGCTCAGCCCCTGGTCGCTGATTACCGGTGAAGCCCGGCCGGATTCATTGTCGATCGTGCAACCGACGCTTTACATCACCGAGAACCAGGATGCCCACCGGTTCAACTACGAAAACGTCAGCTTCGGACGGTACGACGACGGTGGTACGATCGATACACTCCCGGAGATTGAAATCACTGAAGGTTACGTACGCTTCGGCGAAATTGTGAACGGTCAATACCAGTCGGTCGGCGCGATGTTGTTCTACGGCCAACTGGTTGAAAATGATCAGAATCCGGGCACATATCACTTTAAACTCGGCCAGGTCTATGAACCGGATGTGCCGCCCGGCCCCAACCTGACCGGGAGTTTCGATACAAGGCGGATGTCGGTCGAGCTCAGGCTTGATCATTTCAGCTTCGATCAGCCGCAACGGACACTGCTGCCGCGTCAACTGCGAGAATGGTGGGATCATCTCGATCCGGAAGGATCTTTGCCTACGGTCAAAGTGAAATTTCATCTCGGCCGGGATAATCAGTTTCAACTTGAATCGGCGCAGATCGCGATTGATAACGCTTCACTGGCACTGCCTTACGGGCAATACAAGACCCGGATCAGGCACGTACACGGCCTGTTCGATATCAAAGACCAGGTCATCAATCTGAAGAACATTCAGGGTCTGATCGAGGATATTCATTACACGCTCGAAGGCAGAATTGACGGGTTTGGGACCGAATCGCCTTTTTCCATTTCAGCGGAAACCGAGCCATTCACCATACCCGACCAGCCGGATTATCTGTATGCCCTGCCCGACCAGGTAAGAAAGGTTTATGATCGGTTTCAGCCGTCAGGTGTATTTGCCGCGCAGGCCCAGATTGTCAGGCGGCAGGATGGTGGGCCGATGACCTACGCAGGACAGGTCGAACTGATCGATGTCGTCGCACGGTACCACGGGTTTCCCTATCCGGTCAGTCGGTTGACCGGCCGGATTCGTTTCTCGAACGAACAGGTAGAAGTGATTGATCTTGACGGGGTCGGACCCGCGGGTGGTCGGATATGTGTTAATGGTACCGTTCAACCGCCGCGAGAAGGCGCTGAAGTCAACATGACGGTGAATTGCACTGATATTCCCATTGATCAGCACCTGACCGATGCGATGGAACCGAAACACCGTGAGATCATGAAGCTGTTCATGGATCCCCAGGCGTTTGCAGGGTACCTCGATAAACGACTCCTGTGTGAAGCGGTCGATTCAGTTGTCCGGGACAACGGCGTCTTACCGCAGGTCTTTACACTTGGAGGTGTCCTGAAACAGGTTGATGTATCGATCCATCGCGATCTGGGTGAAGATGCCCGGTATGAAGTGACCACATCGTTTCCCGTTGAGGGTGCCAATGTCATGTTCCGTTACTGGCCGTATCCGTTCACCTGCACCACCGGCAGCATTACCATTGCGCGGTCGCATATCGAGGTGGATGATATCAGCCTGACAAGTCCGACCGGGGCTGTTGTCGGACGTATCCACGGTAAGATCGGCCGGCCCCGGGGTCTCACACTTGTTCCTGACCTGCATATTGACGATGTCACACTGCCGATCGATCCGGTTCTGCTTCAGTCGATACCCCGGCCGAAGGATGAATGGGTTCGTATTCTGAATCTGAAAGGATCACTTACCGCTTCGGGTCGCATCTTCCAGAACGATGCGGGTCAGATCGATTATATGATGAATGCCGAAATCCACGAAGGTGCCATTACGCCCTGGAGCGGCCGGTTTACACTTGATGAGATCAACGGCACGATGCAGTTGAAGCGGGCATCGATCATACTCGAACAAATCACCGGGCGCCGACATGACAGTCGTGTGACGGTCGGTGGGACGGCCGACTGGGATCAGCCCGTTCCGGAATTCAACCTGCACATCGACGCCGATCAGTTCAGTTATGACCATTCGGTGATCGACCTGTTGCCGCCGGAACATCCGGTTCGCATAAGACTGGATGATCTGTGGCAGACCTATCATCCCGCCGGTACGTTCAATGCCACACTCGATATCAACGGCAAGGCCGATCTTCGTGACGTCGATTACGTTCTGGCGATTCTTCCTGATCGTATTGCCTTCGATTTTCGTGACCAGCGATTTGCATTTGACGATCTGTCTGGAAAAGTAACCGTACGTCCGAGTCATCTTGAACTGGAAGATCTTGATATCGAGTTCGACCACGGCTCGGTCCAGTTAAGCGGGTTGGTGAATCTTGAGGGTGAAGGGGGTATCGCCGTGGGTTTCACCGCCGAATCCGATCGTCTGGACAATATCACGCGGGCCGTGCTGCCTGCCGCTGCGGTGCGTGTGATCGATGAACTGAAGATCGACGGCAGTTATCGAGTGACCGATGCAAGACTGATGGTCCGGCCACTACAGGCGGAGAGCTATGATCTTGAATTCGATTGCGAGGTGCTGCTCGACCAGACCACTGCGAAGATCGGCGTGCCGGTGACCGATCTGCGTGGCGGCATGACCATCAACGTCGTCAAAGCCCGCGGCCAGAAACTGCCGCTGATCGATCTGCAACTCGACGCTGACCAGCTCATTGTTGCCCAGCGATTGATCAGGCCGCTGACCATGTCGCTTTCAACAAGGGATCGAGCCGACATTCTCAGTCTCGATGAACTACGCGGCACGATGTACAACGGTATTCTGATCGGCAGCGGTGCGGTACTGCTCGGTTCACCCAGCCTGTACCGGTTCGATCTGACGCTTCATGACGTCGAAGTCGAGCCGTTTATCCATCCGGAGCTGTCACCGGCGACAGAAGAACCGATTACGGATGTACCGGCCGATGAGCGGGAACCTCTGGTTCGCAAACTTGAATCCGGGTTACTATCGGCCAGCCTGAGTATCGAGGCGGACTATAACCGCGATGCCTCCCGGCGTGGTCGCGGTGCACTTTATGTGCGTGATGCCAGTCTTTACAAGCAGCCGATCAGCCTCGCGATTCTGCATGCGATCAACCTGTCGCTGCCCGGTGCCGGTTCATTCGACCGCGCCTCGGCGAGGTACCTGCTTGACGGCGATGATATTCACTTCGACTTCATACGTTTTGAAGCGCCGAGTCTCGTTGTCGCCGGCTCGGGTAGAATGGACTTCGCAACCAGGGAACTCGATCTGACAATGAACACGCGTAATCCGGGTGCACTTCAACTCGGGCCTATTTCCGATATGCTCAACGTATTCAAGGACGAGGTCGTTACCATCAGGGTCACCGGGCCGCTGGATGATCCGTACGCTCGCGGCTCGAGTTTTACCGGCCTGAGAAAAACGTGGAGTGACCTGTTCGGCCGGACCAGCGCTGATGTCGGTAAAACAGGGGAAGTCAAGGGAAAGAAACAGTCTCACTGACCCGTTATCACCGGATTCCGATCAGGGACAATTGCTCGCGTGTCATCATCGCATTCAACGGATAGAAGCCCTGCTTCACCACGATTTCCTGGCCTTCACTGCTCAGGACGAAGCGCAGAAATTCATACTGCAGCGGTTTGAGGCGATCGCCGTCCCGGTAATTGATGGTCAGAAACAGCATCCGTGCCAGCGGGTACTGGCCGCTGCAGACGTGCTCGGGATCAGGGCCGTACCCCGGGCTCAGATGATCCAGTCGTAGCGGCACGGTTTTCACAGCGGCCGTGTTGTACCCGATACCGCTGAATCCGATCCCGAACGGGTCGTTCGCCACCGATTGGATGACCGCCGCACTCCCGATCAGCTCGTGGTTCGTGGATTTATATTCGCCCTTATTCAGAATATGAGCTCTGAAAAAATGGTACGTGCCTGATATTTTGTTTCTGCTGTAAACCGAGATGGTGGCATCGGCGTAATCGCCGGTCAGATCGAGTTGACCCCAGTTCGACAGATCCTTCGGATACCCGCGTTTGCGGGTACTGGAAAAGATGGCATCTAACTCGTACAGGCTCAGTCCCAGGCGGCTGAGATCATTATTCGGATGAACATAAACCGCGACGGCGTCGATCGCCACGCCGACCTGGACGGGTGGGTAACCGAACTTCGACTGGAACTGCCTGATTTCTTCATCGGCGAGCAGCCGGCTCATCGGCCCGATGTCCGACAGCTCTTCGACAAGGTTGATTACCGCGGTCCCTGATCCTTTTCCTTCATGGAAAATCTGCAGGTCTGGATGCCACTGTTTGAACTTCTTTTCCCATGACTGCATGAGACGGTCCATGGTATCCGATCCCACGCTTCGCAGTCGGCCGCTGAGAATGCTTTTCGGTTGATATGCCGGCAGGGCGGGGTCCACCTGCAGGTCGGAGGCCTCCGTCTCAGTCGAAGCCAAGTCTGATTCCTGGTCTGACCGCAGGGGTGGCGCGGACGCCATCATGACAAGCATAATAATGGCGAAGGAAAGAACGATGCGTTTGATGATTCGTGATCGTCGGTTCATTTTGATCACCACTGATCCTTTTTGATGAGATTAGAAATCCAGGGTTCGATGGATTTGTAAGACGGTATGTGTGCACGTTACGATTCGTCCATGACGACACGGAACCCGATGTAATTCGCTTTGATATCGGGCATGAGGAACCACCGATTCGCCGACCTCGCGATTTTAGCCGGGTATTTCCACGCCCCGCCGCGAAGAATCCGTGTATCAAGCAGGTCATGCGGGTTGTCGTTCGCAGGACCGGCGGGATCAATGGCGAGGCCGACTTCATACGGCGCATTCCAGTTGCTGCACCACTCCATCACGTTGCCGTGCATGTCATACAGGCCCCAGGCATTCGGGGGGAAGCTGGCGACGCTCATGGGGCGCATGCGTGCCAAAGCACCCTGCCCGTTGCCGGAGCCGGGAACGTAATGGTCCACGTTCGCCTGATCGGCCGGCAGCGTCTGGCCGGTGTTGAACGCCGTGGATGTTTCCGCCCGGCAGGCGTATTCCCATTGCGCTTCGGTGGGCAGCCGGTACGTCCGGCCATCCAGGTCACTCAATTGTTTGCAGAATTCGACCGCCTCATGCCATGAGACCCAGTAGGCCGGCATCGTGTCGCCGATGAACCGGTCGCCGTTCAGGTCATTCGGATGCAACCCCTGAACGCGGATATAATCTTCACCCATTACCCGCGACCACTGAGCCTGTGTGATTTCAGTGGCCGACATGTAAAAACCACGCGTCAGTCGCACACGATGATGACGTTCATCATCGTCGCGGTCCGGTTCGGTCGTCGGGCTGCCCATATCAAATTCGCCCGGCGGAATATACACCAGTTTCATGCCGATGGAATTGACATAAGCAGTACCGGCGTCTGTTCCGGGGCGGTCGCGGCCTCTGACCATGTGATACATCTGCATGCCGCCCAGCAAGAGGATTACCAATGAAGCAAATGCGGCGGCCAAGATGGTATACGGCCTTCGCCGCGGCAGTGTCGATGCCGACGTTGTAAACGATGGTACTGCGGATTGATCCATACTCATCCGTGTTCCGGAAGGCGGAAGTGTCCATGTTCCCGTTGTGATGGATGGGTTGCCGCTACCGCTACCGTCCACCGCAGCCAGTGCGACGACTTCAGTCTGCAGCGCCATGGCGTAGGCTGACGCACATGGTCGTTGCTCAGGTTTTTTGGCAAGCCCTGATTGAATCAATCGTTCGAGGTTAGCGGAACAGCCAGTTGCAAATTGGCGAAGTAAAGGCGGCTGAGCGGTAACATGTAGTTTCAGAATATCTTTCTCGGTTTCGGCCTTGAACGGCGGTCGGCCGGTGAGTATCGCAAAGGTAGTGGCCGCCAGGCTGTAGACATCGGATGCGTCTTTTGCCGGTTGTTTTCGGATCACTTCTGGCGCCAGGTAATACGCCGTGCCGACCAGCCGGCCGTCGAAGAAATGGAAAGGGTCGTTCTGATCGTCGATTTTGACCAGGCCGAAATCAACGAGTTTGCACCGTCCACGACGGGTGAGCATGAGGTTGGCCGGTTTGATATCACGATGAAAGATCCCTGCTTCGTGTGCCGCCGCCAGTCCTCGTGCGGCGTCGGCGAGCATGATGCATGCCCGGGCCGGTTCCATGGGTCCGGTCGCTTTTACAATGTTATGCAGGCTGCTGCCTTCGAGGTATTCCATCGCGATGTACCACCAGCCCTGGTGCTGGTTGATCTCGTAGACCTGTGCGATATTAGGATGATCCAGCGACGCCGCCGACCGCGCTTCACGCAGAAACAGCTCGACGCGATCCGATTCCGTCATTCCCTCGATCCGCTTGCGAAGTACTTTGATTGCGACCATCCGTTTGAGATTGATATCCTCTGCCTGAAAGACCATACCCATCGAGCCGTGTCCGAGTGACCGCAGGAGCCGGAAGTGCCCGAGTTTTTTGCCGTACCATCGGTCGCGATCGATATCATGTTGGGTCCGTGCGGCAACTTCCGATGCGGATGACCCGGCCTGCGAAGTGGGCGAAGATGCCACCGTTTGGGAAGGTGGCCGGGAATCGCGAACCGGTGGAGTGATCACACCAATATCAGCAACCGACGCATTCACATCATAAGCGCAAAGGCTTTCTTCAAATGCATCGATCTGGTCAAGTCCACAGGGCGTTGCATTCATTGTGATAAGCAGCTTCCTAAAATGTAACTGCCTGATTGTATCGTTTCATGATTAAATCATAAATCGAACCGGCACAATAAAGAATACCGACAACCTGTAAAATTAACCGTTTTTTAACAATAAAACACTTTATTGTCCCTGCGATGGGTTTAAAACCCTCGCCTTCAGGCGAATCCTTTAG
>CAYRND010000040.1:0-27837 GCA_964425365.1 uncultured Phycisphaeraceae bacterium | reverse complement strand
GACGATAGCGAAGCCATGCATATGAACCAGCTTACAGACATATCAATCACTATCACCACTCCCCACCCCCCCCACTTATCCCCCCACTTATTCCCCCACTTACCCCCTACTTATCTCTTCGTGCTCCGACGGTATTTCTTCCACCTTCCCCATGACTCTGATTCGGCTTGTTAAGGAGGCGGCTTTTGCCGGGACTGGATGAAACAGAAGCAGTTAATGTGAAAGTTTAAAGACCTGCCAGGCTGAATATATCGGCGACTTTCGCGTTAGAATCAGCATGGTCTTCATGGGCTATCGGATGCGGGTCTTGATATAACGGGCCGGTCGAGTACGATTCGTGGGATTTAACAGGAGGTCTCTTGATGATGGCAACGACCAAAACCGGCAGCTTCCCCATCGGTTTCAGGCGAGGGGGAAGCGACTGGCAGAAGAATCTGTCGGATGTAATCCAATTTGCCGGAGATCACGATTTTCCGGGTATTGATGTCGGCGCAATACCTGTATCTGAATTGAAACAGATTCTGGAATCGGGATTGCGGATCGGAACCGTTGACCTGCCGCAGCCCTGGCCTGATCTGATGGCCGCCGATCAGGCGAAACGGCAAGAAGCTTGTGATCGCTGCAGTGATTATATCAGGGAAGTGGTCGATCTCGGTGTGCGGTATTTCTTTGTTGTATTGATTCCTGAAGATCATACCGCCGGTCGCAAGGAGAACTTTGACAAAGCAGTAGAAGGCTACGGCCGATTGTGTGAACAGGTCCAATCCACCGGTGCCAGAATTCTGATCGAGGGATGGCCGGGCATGCCGCCGCATTTCAGTTCACTGGCGTGTACACCTGCTGACTACCGGCTGGTGCTCGAAAGCATCGGTTCTGAAGTGATGGGTGTCAACTATGATCCGTCACACCTGGTGCGGATGGGAATTGACCCGATCCGGTTCCTGGAAACATTCGGGCCGCGTGTTTTCCATGTCCATGGCAAAGACACGGAGTTGTTCCAGAACGAACTTTACGAATACGGGAACCTGCAACAGGCGACCATCGCGAAATCACATCGATACGGTGGATATCACTGGCGGTATACCATTCCGGGACATGGCGTCGTACGATGGGGAAAACTATTTACCATACTCGCCGATCTCGGGTACGACGGCATGGTCAGTATCGAACTCGAAGATGAGAATTTCAATGGTACGTTGGAGGGAGAACAGCGAGGCCTGATCGCATCCAGGGATTTTCTGGTTCACGTGTAATCAGCCTTCACAAACCAGGAGACGTTCCATTACAAGTGTTTCATGACCAACAGAAATACGCTGTTGATAACAGATCGGGAGTTATATCAGTATGTCGGAAATAAGAATCGCCGTGATTGGATGCGGGGGATTTCACAAGAAACACGTTACCACGTACCGTAACCGTCAGGATTGCCGTATCGTCGCCCTGTGCGATGTCAGCCAGGAACAGATCGAAGGCTTCATCAGGCGTAATGAGATGTCTCAGGAAGAAGTGGCAGACATCGCAAGATTTACAGGCAATCTGGACGAAATGTATGAAACGCTCAAGCCCGATGCCGTTTCAATCGCCACCCCACACACACTGCATTACGAACAGGCCGCACAGGCAATCGATGCCGGTTGCCATGTCATGGTCGAAAAACCAATGGTCACCAGCGCGGAACATGCTCATGATCTCACCCGTCGGGTCAGAGAAAAAGGGAAAGTATTTGTCATTGCCTACAATACGCCGTGTACACCCGAATTCCGCTACCTGCGTAATCTCATCCGCACAGGCGAACTCGGCCGGCTTGAAATGGTCGTGGGCCATCTTTCACAGGACTGGCTGCCTCGCACGCGTGGATTGTGGCGCCAGGATCCGGCACTTTCCGGCGGGGGACAGGCGTATGATAGCGGCGCTCATCTGCTTAACAGTATCTGCTGGACGGTCGAATCAAGAATCAGAACTCTTCATGCCGTGATTGACCGGTTTGATACGGCTGTGGATATCAATTCCATCATTAACGTGTGTTTCCATAACAATGTCATGGCGGCTATCGGCATCAACGGAAACTGCCCCTTGTGGAGTTCACATGCCGCCTACATGTTTACCGAAGGTAAAGTGGAAATCGACGGCTGGACCGGCAAATGGATCAATATCTATCGCGGTACGGAACTGGTGAAATATCCACCCATCACTGATCCGCCGACCACACCTGCCGATAACTTCCTCGATGCGATTCAGGGAAAAACCGATGCGTTGACCTGTCCCGAGAACGGCATCTGGCAGAGTGAATTGATGGATGCGATTTACCAGTCAGCAGACACGGGACAACCCGTACATTACCATTAATTCCTCTCAACTGGCATTTACAGAAGGATCAGCTATAATATCGGGCCGATGTACCGGATCAAGAGCCTGGGACAAACAGCTAGCGCTTTCATGAATAAGGGAATATTACTGTAAAGCGTGGCCAACCATGGAAATGGAATCATCAGATCAACCTCCGGAACAGGTAAGACCGCCATTGGTATTAACCGATCACATCCGCACAGCGCGGCGGGATGTGCTGTTTCATCTGACTTCCGGCCGGAGAGATAAATCATCATGACACGACACCGCATGTCCATCTTAATGTTGTCTATCCACGGTTACGTTTCAACTACACCCGAATTGGGAAAACCAGACACCGGCGGACAGGTCCTGTTTGTGCTCGAACTTGCCAAGCGATTCAGCCGGCTGGGATGCAAAGTCGATATCGTCACACGCCGTTTTGAAAAACAACCCGCACTCGAAAAAATCACGCCCAGTCTCCGACTCTGGCGTGTGCCCTTCGGCGGCAAGGATTTTCTCCGCAAAGAGGATATGCACGATCACCTCGGTAGTTTTATCACGAACTTTCTCGCTGAAGTAAAAACAAAAAAACTACGCTATGATGTGGTCAACAGCCACTATTGGGACGCCGGCTGGGCCGGCCAGCGGATCGCCGAAGAACTCGGCATCGCACATGTCCATACACCACACTCACTGGGTGCATGGAAGCAGAAGGATATGCAGAAGGCCAGTACGGCCAGGAACATGAACTACCGGTTTGAAGAACGCATTCACAAGGAATTCCTCATCTATCGCAACTGTGACCATGTCATTGCCACCACGAATCTGCAATACGATCAGCTCAGAAGCGATTATGATGTACCCAAAGAACATATTACGATCATCCCGCCGGGTATTGACGAAGCGAGATTCACCCCCATCGAACCGAGCAAAGTCAAAGCGGTACGAAAACGGCTCAATTTCCGTGATCATGATGTGTATACCGTCGGTAGAATCGCGCCAAACAAGGGAATTGACCTGCTGATCAAGGCATTGCCGCACTTGAGAAAACTCATCCCACGCGCCCGGCTCATCCTGGCGGTCGGCACTTCCAACAAGCAGGATCAGCAGCGGATTTCTCACCTGAAAAAACTCGCCGGCAGGCTGAATCTGACCTCACATATCCACTGGCGAGGCTATGTACCCGACGACCAGTTGGCCGATCACTACCGATCCGCTTCCGTCTTCGCCTTGCCCTCACGTTATGAACCATTCGGTATGACGGCCATCGAAGCCATGGCCAGCGGCACGCCGTCGGTCATCACGGTCCACGGCGGCTTGTGCGAAATGATCAACTTCGGCACACATGCCCTTTACGCCGATCCGGAACGGCCGTCCGAATACGCCATGGCTCTCTGCATGCCTATGCTTTACCCTCAGCTTCGCGATAAGCTCTCCATCGAGGGTGCACGTTTTGCCAGACGACAGTTCGGCTGGACCGGTATCGCCAAACGCACGTTACCCATATTCGAGAAATACAAATCCGAGTATGAGCAGATGCAGAACGGTAACGGCTTCAGTTCGGCCGGCGCACTCTGATTTGATTTCATTTCAAAACTCGGGTTTCACCTGCCGCAGAATCGTCTTCGCTGTTTCGGCGCTGCAGTTGCGAAATGTCGATTCCTCTTTCGGTGCACTGAGTACAAAATCGCCCGCCACTTCAAAACCACCAACAAGACCCTTGTTTTCAGCTTTTGATCGTCGCTTATCACGCGGACAGATGAATAAACGCAGTCGCCCTTCTTCTCCGGTCAGCAGAAGATTAACGCTGTTGTTCTGCGGATCCTTACCCAACCACCGATCGATCGCATGATGAGCAGCGTCCGTCTGAGAGCCGGTTGATGATGGTTCGAAATAAAGTACGCGGGTCGGATATTGATCCAGCCGTTCAATATGAATCGACTCGATAGGCATCGGTTGCGTAGTGACCTGAAAATGAAAATGCCAGGGAATGGTCGCACCCGCGCCTTCACCGTTGAATAGCAGTCTGAATCGCCCTTCCGTCTGCTCGATGAACGCAATGGCGGCGTCCAGCGAATGCCTGGAATAAACCTGATCCGTGTGCTCGGCCGTCATGATGGTAAAATGATCCGGCTCGATCCAGGCGAAATTCGCACCTGCGAAATAATCCCGGCCCGCGAGTTGCATTGGCACCAGCAGCTCAAGCGGATGGCATTCCCGGATATTCTTTTCACACAGAAAACAATGCCGGCCGTTCGGATCACGCGGGTCGCGGAACAACAGGCTTTCATCACGTTCGGCGTTCAAAATGCCGCGTCGCTCGAGCTCCGAAACGTCACCGCGAATTTCTCGATGAGGCATCCACCGAAATCGAAATGTTACGCCGCTGTCTGCATCGGCGGCTTCGCGCGTTTCAATAACCGCCGTCTCAGGGTCGGAAAGCAGAAATCCGTTGCGGGCCTGCTCGGCCCAGGTTGTAATCAGCTTGTTCGACAGTGATCTCTGCCCGGCCGTTTCAGGCATGTTTTTTCCCTTTATCAGATGATGGGGCATCATGGTCTGCCGTAATCCGTTGCTGTACTATCATACCGCACGTCTGGGGGGATAGGAGGTAGGGTCTGAAGGCAGTTCCACGTGACTGTGTGATCGACCGTTGCCGCGTATCGTACCGTAGGTTTCGAAACCCAGGTCTTCAAGCAGATACGAGGTCATGCGATTCCACGTGAAATACGGTATTGTGATATCCAACGCACGTTTGCCCATCAGGTGCCTGAGTATGTCACCCTGCAGCAGCTTGAGCAGGGCGGAAGCGAAACCGTCGACAAAATCGGCCGGCACCACCACGCCGCCTTCCCCATAGAGAATATCCACCATTTCGCCGTTCTTCGGTACCTTGTCGCAATAGGGCGCTTTGCCCACCAGGTACTCTACCACGAACGGAACCAGGTGCGAGGAAACCACCGGCTTGCCCGTCGCGGCCGCTTCCTGCGCTGTCATACCGAATCCCTCCATAACCGACGGTGTGCAGTAGATACTGGTAATGTTGTAAAGCAACGGCAACTGCTCCCACACTGAACCGAGCACGATAACATCGTTTTCCAGTTCGTGCTCTTTGATCAGGTTGCGCAGATAAGCGTTCAATTCGCCGGCATGCTCGTCGATGGACAGCATGAGCATCGCCTGCGGCACTTCCTTGATCACCCTGGCAAATGCCTGGATGACCACGTCCTTGCGCTTGGTCTTGTCGGTCCGGCTGATCTCCGTGATGAAAATACGGTTCTTTAAATCCTGGATGCTGATGCCCGTCTGCTTATTGAGAAATTGCCAGCCCGGCTCGATCTCGTTGGTCGACCGGGGATGGTAGCGGATTTCATCAATACAGGGCGGTAGAAAATAGCGAGCTTCATACTGATAGTCATGAAGGAACGTGTCACGTATGGCCGTGGACGTTGATACACAGCCATCGACATCCAGGAGGATTTCACGCTCATGACTGATTCGTTCATCGATTCTCAGATTCCCCCAGGTCGCCGGGTTGACGTTACGCTTCTTCAGCGCCCCCAATGAATGCGGAACCCAGATGTGCGGTACCCGACGGTCGCTCGTCCGATTGAGCAGATTGCCGATCTTGCCGGCATCCCAGTAGTGGCTGATAATCAGATCATAGCCGATACCGTCCTGCAGAAGTTTCTGTTTCAGGTCTTCCACCAGCAGTTCGATGCGTTCGTTCATATCCTCCTTGCGGACGAATTCGTGCAATCCGTCCTCAAGGTAAATGATGCGAGCATGACCGGTCGGATGATAGTCGATACCCGTGAGCATTTCCGAAGTCTTCGGATGTGCGTATCCGCCACGGTTGGCAATGGTCACCCGATAACCCAGGTCGATCAGCGATTCGGTGAACTGGTTGACATAGACATTCTGTCCGCCGGTGTCGGGCAGTCCTGGCACCACCCGCCACTGATGAATACCATGATTGGTGATCATCAGAACATGCTTACGTGTACTCTTGACAAAATGATCATGCGCGTTTGCATTTCGTTCTTCAGTCACAATGCAACTCCCTTGGTTTGAATATTCATCCCCAACCATCCGGCGGGTTATCGGAAGCTGCCCCCTGATGACGGCGCGTTATCCGCTTTAACGCAATTCAACTCTCTGATTTCATCGTCACAGCCAACCGTAGCTCTTCAAGCCTTCCTGGATTCCACCGGCATAATTAGCTTCGGCATGATATATATGTTCGGCCTGTAACGATTTCAGTTCTTCCGCGGCGTTGCCGACGATGATGCAGCGAAATCCCAATTCCTCTCGCATCATGTCGATATCGTTGCCCGTATCTCCGGATGTCACCACCTGATCGGGCGACAGACCGAGTTTATCCGCGACATATCGGACCGCCTCACCTTTACCTGAGCGGGCCGGAAGAATGTCAAGAAATCTACCGGCTGAATATACAACTTTCGCATCGATATGGGCATCGTGCAACTCCTGCTGAATTTGATTAAGTGATGATTCGACATTGTTCTCAAGATAATAACTGCTTTTGAATTCCGACTGCCACTGGTCATCCTGTTTATGAGCATTGACTACTCTGCTCAAAATGCTTTCAACCGCGGATTTATTCCATTGACGACGGATTATCTCGTGCCAGGCGGTATCAAGTTCATATTCACCATCATTTTTGAAATAAACATCGGTCCCCACCATGCAGATGCAGAAATCCGCACGCGATCGGGCCTGCTTCTCCTGATAGAAATCCTCGATGGATGCAAGATGCCGACCTGTGGAAAAACCAAGAAGAATCCCCTGACGTTGAAGTTGTTGCCAGAGTTCGAACATCGCCTCGTCATCACCGATAAAGGTACCATCCATGTCCGTTACCAGGCAGCGATTGTGATGGTCTGTTGTCATGATCAAACTCCTGTAATTCTGGTATCAACAATACTCATTCGGCTCATATCCTGATTTCGAAACATTAAACAACCATAGGCCAATATTCATCAGACTACAAGGCTGTCCTTTCCCTTGTCACTGATATGGCATGACACCGGATTGGCATGAAAATCGTCGATTTCTGAGCAACCGGTCATAAGAAGAAACTTAATAAGTACTTACATATTATTAACGGGCTTGCAATAGTCGGGTAAATCGTGCATAATTAAGTTTTACCTCATGCGATTGTATTACGTATCCCACCGACATTGAGACTGTAATGGCTCGAAAAAAACAACAATTGGGAGAAATACTCCTGCGATGGGGACTGGTCAACGACCAGCAGCTCAAGGAAGCCGGTGAGTTATCCTCGCGGATGAAAAAGAACATAGGCGATGTCATGGTCGAACTGGGCTACGTCGGCCAGAACGATGTGGCCAAGGCACTCGCGTCACAGTTCGACATGGAATTCGTCGATCTGGATCAGCCGAACGTCATTCAAAAGGAAAATCTCTCACTTATCCCGGCCGATCTGATCAAACGCTACCAGATTCTCCCCATGAGCAAGGAGAACGGCCGCCTGAAAATCCTTGTGCACGATCCATTGGACCTGGCACTTCAGGACGATCTGCGATTCCGCCTGGGCGTCGATATCGAACTCGCACTCGGCGCAAAAAGCAAGATCAAAGAATATATCGACCATATGTTCAGTGAAACCCAGGCCAGCATCGATCGCCTGACACTGGACCTGAGCATGGACCGCGGCGAATCCCTCGATGTCCACGTCGAGGGCGAAGACGAAGTACGAAAAAAACTCGGTGCCGCAGAAACTGATGACGCCGCCCAGGCACCCATCGTGCGACTGGTGAACCGTGTTATCCACGAAGCCGTCGTCAATCGTGCCAGTGATATCCACTTCGAACCGTTTGAAGATCGTGTTCGCCTCCGTTATCGCATCGATGGCGTCTGTCATGAACGTGATCGTATTCCCAAACGAACGCAAAGCTCCGTTCTCGCCCGTCTGAAGATCATGTCAGGCATGAGAATTGAAGAAAAACGTGTCCCGCAGGATGGTCGTATCAAAATGCGAATCGGTGGGGAAATCATCGATTTCCGTGTTTCCGCCTGTCCTGCCTACCACGGCGAGTCCATGGTGCTGCGTATTCTCAGACCCGAAGCCGCAACGCTCGGCCTGAGAAATCTCGGTATGCAGGAAGACTCACTGCAGCGGTTCAATAATATCATTCGAAGGCCGAACGGGATATTCCTCGTTACCGGCCCCACCGGTTCAGGCAAAACTACCACGCTTTACTCCGCGCTCGATGTGCTCAATCGGCCGGACAAGAAAATTATTACCGCAGAAGACCCCATCGAATACAACTTCAAGGGAATCAACCAGTGCCAGGTCAATGAAGATATCGGCCTGTCGTTCGCCCGCATACTGCGAGCGATGCTACGCCAGGCACCGAACATCATCCTCGTCGGCGAAATCCGCGATCGGGAAGTCGGTGAAGTCGCAATCCAGGCCGCACTCACCGGACACCTGGTCTTCTCCACACTACATACCAATGATGCGCCTTCGGCGATTACCCGACTGATTGATATGGGACTCAAGCCCTTCCTCGTCGCCAGTTCGATCCAGGCGGTTCTCGCACAACGACTCGTCCGAATGCTTTGCGATCAGTGCAAAGAGCCGGAAACCAACCCGAATGCGCAGATGCTCAGACTCTGCGGCTGGAAACCCGAGGACCTACAGGGGAAAACGATCTATCGCGCCGCCGGTTGCTCACGATGCTCGAACACCGGATACCGCGGACGTAAAGGTATCTACGAACTGATGGTGATGAATACAGAACTCAGAGAACTGGCCTTCAATCGGGCGCCGCTCAGTAAAGTCAGACAGGTTGCCGTTGCTTCAGGAATGCGAAATCTGCTGGGAGATGGCAAGTTGAAAGTGCTCGATGGCCAGACCACGCTTGATGAACTCGCCCGCATTACCCAGATTGAGGGACTGATTGAAATGGGTGGCGGCGACGAGGATGAGTCGATGGTGGCCTGACGTGGAGAAATGATTATCAGAAATTACAATCACGATTCTGTTGTGCGAATCGTACTTGGAGTTCAGAATCTATGTCCAGTTTCCATATAGATCGACTGCTTGACACGGTAATCAAGCAGAATGCAAGTGACCTGCATCTGTCGGTCGGCAGACCCCCGACGGTTCGCGTCCGCGGCCGGCTCGTCGAGCTGAAGACCCGTGTGCTCGATGCCGCCGATACGACCGCTCTCATGAAGGCCATCGCGCCGGAACGTTCTCAGAATGAACTTCAGGAAGAGGGCGGCGCTGACTTCGGTTTCGCCTACGGCGACGCGGCACGTTTCCGTGTCTCCATCTTCAAGCAGAAGGGAACCGTCGCACTTGTGCTGCGATTGATCCCCAACCGATTGCTGGATATCGAGGAAATCGGTCTGCCGTCCATCGTACCCGACCTGCTGCGAAGACCAAGAGGTTTGTTCCTCGTTACCGGCCCGACCGGTTCAGGTAAAACCACATCGCTCGCCTCCATGATCAATTTCGTCAATGAAAGCCTCGACCGGCATATCATCACAATCGAAGACCCCATCGAATATTACCAGCCGCACAAAAAGAGCATCGTCAATCAGCGAGAGGTAGGTGTCGATGTGCCGAGCTTCGCCGAAGCATTGCGCCGCGCGCTGCGACAGGACCCGGACTGTATTCTCGTCGGTGAAATGCGTGACCTGGAAACCATCGAATCCGCCATCCGGGCTGCGGAAACCGGGCACCTCGTGTTCGCCACCCTGCATACCACCGGCGCCTCAGGAACCATCAACCGTGTCGTCGATGCCTTCCCCGTCGATCAGCAGGAACAGATTCGTATTCAGCTATCCACGTCACTGATGGCCGTGCTCAGCCAGCAACTGCTCAAACGGATCGATAAGAAAGGTATGGTCGCCGCTTACGAGTTCCTCGTGGTCACACCCGCCGTAGCCAATCTTATCCGTGAAAACAAGACATTCCGTATCAACTCGGCCATTCAGACCGGACGCAAATTCGGCATGCAATTGCTTGACGACCACCTCTGGCAACTCTATGAAAAAGGCATGATCTCTGCCGAAGATATGATCGATCGCGCAACAAACGCGGCACAACTGATCGAAATGGTCCATCGCGCCGGACAGTCCGTCGGACGAATCGAACTGGATGCGGAAGACGTCGATGTCAATAACGCCAACGCGAAATCTCCCGCGCATCAGGGACGCTGAACCCGGTATTCCCTGCAATTCGGCATGAGCGTTGTTATAATCAGCTCGTGCCCGATCAAGACGCTTATTCAATACGAAAATATCGTGAAGGGACCGACGGCAAGGTCCCCTGTCCGAAGTGTGGACAATTGATCCCGATTGACGCGGGTTCATGCTTTGCATGCGGATTACATTTTCAGGGGGCCGCCGGCGACTTCGTTACACCGCGACGTGGTGGAATATCCGGCTGCGGCAGGATCACAGCGTTTGTTCTGATCATTCTGATCGCCTTGCTTTTGCTCGGACTGATCCTTTTCTTCATTCTGAACGCACTGCCGATTGATTAGCCACGCGTTTGTCGTAACCTGCCCGGCGGCCATATACTTGTCTGGGATACTGAACTTCGGCGATCCATCACGGAAAACAGAAATGACTATAAGCGAATCAAGACCATTAATCTGCTGCCATGTTCCCATCCATGGGGACCGGGATTATGACCAATTGATCACCGAACTGACTTCTTTTACCGAAATGATCGCCGACAGAAACGATCTGCCGAAACCATTACCTGTCACCTTCTGGCTGGCGCCATCCATCGCAAGAGATATGGTCGTATCAGACCGAATCGCCTCCTTCGGCCATTGGCTTGTTGACCACGGCTTGACACTGCGGGGGCTGGATGGCGACAGGTATACCTCTGATCACCAGATTAAGCCCAGGCATGCGGTTTACCATCCCGACTGGCGGCATCGTGACCGATTCAACTACACTTGCGACCTGGTGGCTGTTCTGAACCGGTTGCTGCCCGAGGGGGAAACAGGCAGTATCACAACCCTCCCCATCGGCTGGCAGCCGGATATGCCAGGCGGTTCAGTCGATGCCCGGTTCGCTGCACAACAGGTCAACACACTTGTCCATTATCTGGCCAGGGCAGAACTGGACAGCGGCCGATTCATCCATGTCGATTTTCTGCCACGCTGCGGATGCCTGATGCATGACTGCAACAGTGTCGTAGACTTTTATGATTCGATTCTACGCGACAATCCGGATGAATTAAGCCTGCTTTCCTACCTCCGTATTGCTTGGGACGCCGGTACCGCCGCCGTACAATTCGAACAACCACAAAATACTTTTCATACGCTCAGAAACAAAGGGATCAGACTGGGAAGACTGCTTTGTACCTATGCAATCGAAATATCCTTGGATCAACATGACGCCGGCCGGATCAGACCATTTCTGCCTGCATTGAAACAAATCGACGATGATCGGATCCCACACGCCGCATCATTGAAACAGGCTGATGGAAAAGTCAGCCTTAAATACAATATCTCCGAATTACTCGAAGCATTGGAACATGCTGTGCCCGATACAATCTGTCGCATAGGATTTGCCGCAGATGCAAGAAGTGACCGGCATCCCCTGCTGAGAAATACACGAACCGAGCTTTCCGCTTCACTTCACGCCATCCGGCCCGACGATGATATCACGTTTTTCGAAATCAGAAATGGTGACGGCCGGATTCTTGACGAACTGTACGGCCGTGAGGATCAAGGCCGACTGCTCGCGGATGAACTGGCATGGATAAAGCACCGGATGAGCGAAATAATGATCTGAGTATGTCATGCCAAAGGCCTTCACACTTATCGAAATGTTAGTGGTGATCAGTATCATGGCGGTACTCATCGGCCTGCTCCTGCCCGCACTCGGACGGGCGAAATATCAGGCAAGAATTGCACAATGCCAGAGTAATCTCCGACAGATCGGCGTGGCGATCTACAACTATTCCATTTCTAATAACGGAACCGTTCCGCAGGGACCGGCCGACCCCATCCCTCCGTACTATCCTATGCCGTATATGACGACGTCACAGGTTCAGGCTGCGGTATCAACAGATTGGATACCCGTCGGTTACGGCCTGATAAAAAACATTTACCTCAATGACGAACGCGCATTCTTCTGCCCGGGCGATGATGATCAGATCGACGTCGATCAGGAACTGAACCGGTTCGACTCCGCCAGTCACGTCTTTTCATCATATATGTACCGGCATTCATTCCCCTCAGGAAAAAACATGCTTGATGACCCGGGATTGAACGCAAACGGAAGGCTTGCAACAACACTATTGATCGACAGAAACTATGGCGAACAGTCTAACCATGCCGGCGAACAGGTGAATATCCTGTTCAACGACGGACATGTCAGGCAACATGCAAACAATGAAAACCAATTCACCTTCAGCGGTTTCGCCATGGAACCGGTATTTCAAACGGCGGACGCCACTACCAATTAGCACGGTTCACCGTACCCCCATCAACTCTCGTAGCGCATGACCCACGTCAGGCTGACGCATCAGATGTTCACCGACCAGAACGCGGTGGATACCGGCTTGCTGAAGTCTGATGATATCATCATGCGTTTTAATACCCGATTCACTGACCACAATTTCCGGGTCTTCGACCATTTCAAGCATACGAAGTGTATGGTTGAGGTCTGTGGTCATGGTTTTCAGATTACGATTGTTTATTCCCAGAAGCGTATACGCAGGATGCGGAAATCCGATATGCGGACGTATTTTGAGCAGGCTTTCGACTTCATGAACTTCGATCAGTGACGTCAGCTTCAGACGCGTTGCCAGTATCACCAGGTCAAGCAGCTCCGCTTCTCCGAGGCACTCGGCAATCAGAAGAATCGCATCCGCCCCCGCAGCACGAGACTCATACACCTGGTATACATCAATAATGAAATCCTTACGCAATACCGGTAGCGGGACCGCTTCCTTGATCCTTGCGATATAGTCCAGTGATCCCTGAAAATACTTTTCATCCGTCAGACAACTGATCGCAGCCGCGCCACTTTCATGATACGACCGGGCAAGGGCGACCGGATCAAAGTCCTCACGGATCAGGCCCGCCGAGGGACTTGCACGTTTGATCTCCGCTATCACACGAAGCTGGCCCCTCGGACGCATCATCGCAGTGAAAAAATTACGCGGATTCGGCGTACCCTTCGCCGCATGCTTCACATCCTCCAGCGACATGCGTGACTGACGGGCCTTCAGCTCCTCACGCTTATCCGCAACAATCTGAGACAGCATGTCATTCATGAACATCATATTACCGGAAATCATCGTTAGTGGCCTATAATAAGGACGGCCTGTGTCCACGCATTATTCTGACATGAAAGGAAATACGCCTTTTGCCCAGAATCGGTTTAATTTCAGACTCGCACGGCCGGGCCGATATAACACGAATTGCTATGGCAGAACTGGTGCGCCATGATGTGGAACTGGTGCTTCATCTGGGTGATATAGGCACATGTGAAGTCATCGATGCTCTGGCGGTTTACAAAACAGATCAGTCAAGCCAACTTGAAGTAAGGATCGTGTTCGGAAATACCGACTGGGATATCACAGCCATGTCTCAGTACGCCAAAAACCTCGGTATACACGTGGACCATCCCGTTGGCAGACTACAGTGGAACTGTACATCACTCGTCTTCTGTCACGGCCACCAGCAGAAAATCATCAGAGAGGCCGTTCAGAATAATATACGATACCTCTGTCACGGCCACACCCATCAGGCTTGCGACCTGACCGAATCCCATACACGAATTATCAACCCGGGCGCTCTTTCCCGGGCAACATGCTATTCCATCGCTATATTGGATACCGCTCAGGATAATTTGATTTTTATTACTCTCAATTCACACTGATATCATGTATACTGATATACATCAACAACACACGGCTTGCTGAAACGGACTTCAGGCCAATAGTCAGGGCGCAACACAAATGCCGGGAGAACAAAAACTTATCGATGTCGAAGGGCTCATAATCCGTTCTTTTATGGACCAGGACCAGATCGTCGTTTCTGAGCTTTACACCGAAGGATTGCTCGCGGGACAGATTGCTCCAAACGATACCGGGGCGGACATAGAGAACATACACGAAGCTTATTTCGAAAACGAACGGCATCACCTCTGGATCGCAGAGGTCGATGGCGATGTCGTCGGAATGATCGGCGTCGCCAGTGATGAGGAGCACACGGCCGAAATCAGGCGACTTCGCGTCCGAAAGGAATACCAGCACACCAATATTCCCGCACGGCTGCTACAGACCGCTATCAACCATTGTCATCACCACGGCTATCTCAAGGTCAGGCTCGATACCCGTTTCGAACGTGACGCCGCTCTTGACATCTTCGAAAAAATCGGGTTCCAGCATACCCGCACCAGAAACATCCATGAAAAAGAACTACTCGAATTCTATCTCGACCTCTACAGACAACCCCGACATAACGACTAAAACCGGATCAACCTTCCCGCCCCGGTACCGCTGACCGTCACATTCTTAGTAAATCATAAAGATTTTTTCAGGTGAATTCCGTATTTGTCCATTGTACCATTACTTAGACAACTTTCCGTTTCCCTCTCACAACCCCCCATGCCGCAATCAGAAACCCCGCCGATACCAATACATTGACTGCCGACATCATCACCAGAGGCATCTTCAGATACACAACCACACTCGACAGCAGCAGCACACACAACGTCATCGGTATCAATAGCCACCACGCAAGATGCATAAGCTGATCGAAACGAAAACGCGGTAGCGTCCACCTTACCCACATCATCACGAACAGCAGGAATGCTACCTTGATCGCAAATACCACGAATTTCACCAACACCAATGCCAGACCGCCCGACACCGGCAGGGACGGGATCACCGGCATATATCGCGCCAGCGGCGTAATATCCCAACCGCCCAGGAACAGCACACAGAAAAATGCACTACCGGTGATCATGTGCATGTACTCGGCCAGAAAGAACATCGCCCACTTCATCGCGCTGTATTCGGTATGATAACCCCCCACCAATTCCTGCTCGGCTTCCGGCAAATCGAAAGGCGCACGATTGCACTCCGCCAGAACACTGATAAAGAATATCACCGCAATCAGCGGATGCAGCGCAATCCCCCATATACCGCCTGCCTGATGATTCACCAGCACATCCGGGTTCGTCGTCTTGAACGTCAGAATCATAATCAGCACGCTCAGCCCCATCGGTATCTCATAACTGAGCATCTGCGCCACCGCTCGAATACCGCCCAGGAACGAATACTTGTTATTCGACGCATACGCACCCAGAACCACACCGTAAACCCCAAGCGACGATACAGCCAGCACATAAATTAATCCGATCGTCAGCGGCGCGCCTGCCACCGTCACCGTCGCCGATTCAATCCGGATTCCCCCGAACACCGGCAGCCAGCCCGGTAAATCAAGGCCAGGAAACACGTACCGGCCACCCACCGGCATCACCGCCCAACCGATCATCGCCGGAATCACAATCAGAACCGGCGACAGAATGAAGAGCAACCGGTCCACGTGAGGCGGTATGTAATCCTCCTTCAACATCAGCTTCAGACCATCCGCCAACGCCTGCCCAAGACCCCAGAAACGGAACCGGCTCAGCACCGGCAGATGAACCTTCCGCCACACATCATCCAACCCGAACGAAAAGCCCGTCCGATTCGGACCGATACGGTCCTGCGACCACGCCGCAACCTTCCGCTCCAGCAGGATCAAATACGCAGTTGACAGCAGAATCAACCCCAGAACAATCGCCATGACGTGAAGACTCACAAAAAACTGTGCATTCATCATCCGATTCCCTATACCGGGTTATATTATCCGGTATTCACCGTTCCAGCCATAAGCTCCAGGGGCATCAGGTCCTCCAACACGCTACAATAGCCCGACTTGACATTACTGCCGGACTCAGGATAACGAAGACTATGAATAATCACGCGACAAGGCAAACACAAAGCTCCGCCAAGACACGGCCAAACCAGAAGCCCGCCGAAGAAACCATCAAGGAAACGTTTGAATCCATCCTGATCGCCTTTATCCTGGCATTCGTTTTTCGCGCTTACGTTGTCGAAGCCTTTGTCATTCCCACCGGCTCAATGGCGCCCACACTGCTCGGAATGCATTTCGCTTTCTCCTGCCCCGAATGCGGCTACCAGTTCGATTCCGATATCGCCAACCAGCGACGCATCACGCAAACCACCGTTATATGTCCCATGTGCCGATTCCCCATTCAGGATACGGTACGTCCAAGGTCCGGCGACCGAATCCTGGTTCATAAATACATCTACGAACTCGTTGAACCCGAACGATGGGATGTCGTCGTGTTCAAAAATCCACAGGAAATAAACACTGGCGACGGCTCCGACGGTCCAAAAACCAACTTCATCAAACGACTCATCGGACTTCCTGAAGAAGAAATACTCATCTTCGACGGCAATATTTACGTCAAGCCATACCTCGGCAACTGGCAGATCGCCAGAAAAACCGACCGACCCAAAGTCCAGAACACCGTCTGGCAACCAATATACCACAGCCGATACATCCCACTCGACAACGGTGTCGGCCCCAGACGCGGTCATACAACGCTCTGGTCATGCCCCTGGCAACCGGATTCCACCACCAATTGGGAGATTGATGACAGCCGATACTACAACTTCAAAGGTAACACGCGAGGACGACTCACTTTCCAATTCAATCACAGCATCAACGCCTATCACGAAATGGGCATCCTCTACCCCTATAACCAGTTGAGCATGAGTAGAAACGGCCAGATGGGAAAGAACCACCCGGACTATCAACCGGTCGAGGATATCCGGCTCGCCGTAACGATCCAACCCGAGCAGAACGGGCTGGAAGTGACACTCTCAACCACGGCACGACTCGACGATCCCGATGCACCACCCGAAAAACTCTTCGCCGCTATCGATCAGAAAGGACTTGTCCAACTCTATGCGATTCATCCCCACACTCGGCAGAGGCGACTGCTAGCATCGGAACAGCACCAACCTCTTACAACCGATATGACGGATATCGAGTTCTGGTACGTCGACCAGCAGGCAAGCCTGTGGATCAACGGCGATCGCAAAGTGGTTTACGAATATAACCTGTCATCACTCGACCATCTCCTGAAACGGCCCGCACCGACCTATACACCAGAAATCACAATCGAACTGAACGGCTCCGGCGCCTCTATCCGCAAAGTCGAACTCGACCGTGACCTATACTACTCCGCTCATGTCCCCAGTGAACGCCACATGGCACGTGGCGCCATGGAACGCAGTAATTCAGGAACCGTCGGCCGAACATTGACACTGGCCAAAGATGAATTCTTCTGCCTCGGCGACAACAGCCCCGCCAGTTCAGACGGCAGGTTCTGGGATACCACCCATCCATGGATCGAACTTAGAATGTTTGAAAGCGAAAACGACCACAGCGGTATCGTGCCACGTGAACTGATGATCGGACGGGCATTCTTCGTCTATTACCCCGCGCCCTATCCCGCGAAAGAACGTGGCATGGGGATATTCCCTAATTTCGGCGACATGCGATTTATCCACTAATATATACAGGACCTGATTCACCGAATTCAGGGGAATCACTGTAAATTTCATATTAGAGAAAGGTTAAAACCGGATACACACATAATTATCCACATGAGGATATGGTGGACACGCACTCTTGCTACCGGTAGACAAAACCGCAACCAATAGGATTTTTCTACGTTCACAATTCATAAATATACATCTCAAAATATTGGCCAATAACGAATAACATGAATCCCACCATGTACACTCTCGTCACTTTATGAGACTAAAGGACATCATATATCAGAAAAGAACTGAACGGTTTTCAGTTGAAAGTTGGCATATTCACATCTTTTCCACATGGTTTGTTCGCCTCGGTCCGCGGTGAGCTCGATTCCTTGCATAATCCGAACCGAATCGACGCCTCTTCTCGTTATTTGGGAATTAAACCGTTCATGTTTATGATGGTTCGCCATGAACAGCGAAAATGAAAATATGAGACATGTGATTGCCGCACTCGTCACCAACGAGCCGGGTGTTCTCTCCCAGGTCGCGCAGATGTTCGCCGCTCGAGGGTTCAATATCGACTCTCTCGTCGTCGGTCGAACGGAAAACCCAGAACTGTCCCGTATGACAATCGTCGTCTGCGGCTCGACCGCTGTACTCGAACAGGTCCGCAAACAACTCCAGAAACTCGTGCCCGTCGTCAAAGTCGTCGATTATCAGGACGTACCTTTCGTCGAACGCGATCTGATACTGATTCAGGTCTCCACCGGAAGCAAAGGCGAAATGCGAAGCGATCTGATCCAACTCGCGGACCTCTTCCGTGCTCGGATTGTCGATGTGGCAGCCGACAGACTCATGATCGAACTGTCAGGGTCAGAAGAAAAACTCGAATCGTTTATCGAACTCGTCGAGCCTTACGGTATTATCGAACTCGCACGCACCGGCATCATCGCCATGCCGCGAGGTAATGCCGCGCCACTGACACGAAAACCACTGTCGAAAGGTCGACGCGTAAGTGACCGCACAAAAGGCAAGTCCGATATCGACGAAGCCGACCTGCCTCCGGGATGAATAAACGCACTACATAATGCCCGCATGATGACCGACTGGTACTGACTTCATACTATAAAACCGACATGGCAACTTCAGGGCACAACTGTCAGGTTGTCCTGGCCAACCCGATTAGCCGATATACACACCATGCCTGAACACAATCAATTTACTCTCGCCCATGTAACGCATGAAGCCGTCGAACAGCTCGGCGGCATAGGAACCGTGCTCGAAGGCTTGATGGTCTCGCCGGTTTACAAGAAGCATGTTCAACGTTCGATTCTCATCGGACCGACCAACATGCATATCAGCACTGACCCGGAAAAACGACTCGGCGAACACGGCGAGGTGCTCTACTCCTCAATCGACCAGATCGATAAGCTCTCGCTTGGCGTCAAGTTCCGGCCTGTCGAATGGGCTTTCAATGTCGCGATAGTCTACGGCAAACGCCAGTACGCACCCCCGGGGCAGAACCGTAAAGGTGAAGCGGAAGTCCTGCTGATCGACGTCTTTCGCGTCAACCCGGATCGGCTTAACGTCTTCAAACTCAGGTTGTGGGAAACCTTCAGCCTCGACAGCAGACGATACGAAAGCCTCTGGGATTTCGAAGAATACGTTCGACTTGCCGAGCCCGCCTTCTATGCACTCCGCGCTCTGCTCTCGGATGAAGACCTGCCCTGCGTTCTGTTCAGCCATGAATTCATGGGAATGCCCGCAGCACTCCAGGCGATTCTCGACGGTGGTAAGGATTTTCGTACCGTCTTCTATGCACATGAATGTTCCACCGCAAGACGCATTGTCGAGGACCATCCAGGCCATGACACCATGTTCTACAACGTCTTGCAGCAGGCACGCGACCAGGGGCTGTTCGTCGAGGACGTCTTCGGCAATAAAAACCACTTCCTCCGACATGCCCTGATCAGCCACGCCCATCTCTGTGACGGCGTCATCGCCGTAGGCGATCATACACGCGACGAACTCAAGTTCCTCAACCGCCCGTTCAGTGAACGTGAAATCGACCTGGTCTATAACGGCCTGCCGACCATGAAGGTCACTCTCGACAGCAAAAATCAAGCCAGGGCCATGCTCGTCGAGTATGCAAATAAACTCGTCAGCTATCAGCCGGATATCCTAATGACGCATGTCACCCGGCCGGTCATCAGCAAAGGACTCTGGCGAGACCTGAAAGTCTGCCACGAACTCGACCGGCGGTTGGGCATACTCGGCAAAAAAGCCGTACTCATCATCCTCACCACGGCAGGTGGCGTACGCCGGCCACAGGATGTCCTGGCAATGGAAAAACAGTACGGCTGGCCGCGAAACCACCGCGAGGGGTTTCCCGATCTGGTCGGTCCGGAAGTCGATATCCACCAGATGATCCTGCCGTTCAACGACGAACATGAAAACGTCCAGGTGGTACTCGTCAATCAGTTCGGATGGTCGCAGGAACGGATCGGCAGGCGACTGCCGAAAGACATGAACATCGCCGATCTTCGCATGGCAACCGACGTCGAGTTCGGCATGGCCACATACGAACCGTTCGGGATCAGCCCGCTCGAACCGCTCGGATGCGGCGCTATTTCCGTCATCTCAGACGTCTGCGGCTGCTACGGGTTCGTCAATTACGTTACCAAAGGCGACGGTGCACCCAATGTTATTGTCGCCGATTTCACAAGCCCAGGTAAGGGCATGACAATAAACGACTTAATGGAAATGGACCGCCTCCAGCGAGACCGCGTCGAAGAGGAAGTGGCTGGCAGGGTCGTCGATGACCTGCTGCACCTGCTGCCTTTCGATGACGACGCCAGGAGCAAGCTCATCGAAACCGGCCAGAAACTGCTCAAAAAAATGGGATGGGATACCGTCGTCAAGGACGGCCTGCTGCCCATGCTCGAACGGATTTGCAGTAACCAACCCGGCAACTTCAATGGTAACGGCCAGTAAACCATTAGTTCTGCTTATCATCGACTTCATCGATAATTAACGTTATAATAAGCTGCTTCCTGCCGATAAGGTGTCAAGAAAGGTCAGAACATGCTTCGCAAAATGCTCCGAAGCAAAATTCATCGCGCCACAATCACACAGTGTGATCTGGACTACGTCGGTTCGATCACCATCGACTCTGATCTGCTGGCGGCGGCTCAGATCCGGCCGAACGAATCCGTCCTGGTCCTCGATATCGATAACGGTGCACGGTTCGAAACCTATGTGATCGCAGGTGAACACGGCTCGGGTATCATCGGCATCAACGGCGCAGCCGCACGACTGGTCGAGGTCGGACATAAGGTCATTGTCGTTTGCTTCGGCCTGATCACGGAAGATCAACTCGACGACCACGTCGCAGAAATCGTACTCTGCGACCAGCAGAACCGCATCGCCGACCAGTTCCGATACACCAGCAGAATACCCGTTTCGCATAAATCCGGCCCGGCCTGCGCCGAACCCGCCTTGAACCATTAAAATATCGGTATGCCCAGATCGGTACGCATCAGCCTGGCCAATAAATGTCAGATTCTTTTCGGCGCCGCTGTTATTCTCATTCTCACCGCCGCACTCGCTATTGTCTGGTTGAGAATGCAGACACTGGTCAACCGCGGCCCGCATAAACGCGCACAGGACTTCGCCAATGCATGGCTCGCCGATCAGATTCAACTCGGCGGTGCACTCACACCCATCGGCAGTGCAGTCGAGGACCTCCCCGCCGATATCGATCTGACGCTTTCACTGCTTGATGAAGATGACTTCGACCGTATCGCACAGACCGATCCGTTCATTGCACGGGCGCTCGAACTCTTCCAGCTCAGGCCCGAAATCCATGAACAGTTCGGCCGCACTCTGGATGTCGATGGCCGCACTTACTACAGGTATGTCCGTGCCATCCGCAAGTCTGATCTTTCACGTATCTGCGGCGGAGCCGCCGCCGGATTCCAGGCATCGCTCGATACCACCGCACTGGCCGATCCACTTAAAATGATGCTCATCATCCACCTGCGTGACCCCGAGGCACATGCACAGGCTATGCTCAACCGTATCTATATTGTCGCAGCGGGGCTCGTTGCCGGTCTACTCGCCATCGCCGCGTTCTGGTTCATCACTACACGGATTATCCTATCGCCCGTACGACTGCTCAGGACCTACGCCCAGAAAGTATCTGAAGGCAATATGAATATCCGCTCGGATATCAATACCGGTGACGAATTCGAACAGCTTTCCAATATATTCAATACCATGCTGGCGAACTTGAAGAAGAATGAAGATCAGCTTCGGTCCATCAACAAGAGTCTCGACCTGAAGCTCGGGGAGCTGGCTGAATCCAACGTCGCACTTTATGAAGCGAACAAGATCAAGGGCGACTTTCTCGCCAATGTCTCCCATGAACTGCGAACGCCCCTCAATTCGATCATCGGGTTCGCTGAAGTCCTTCAGGAAACGCTTGATTATGAAGGCGATGCGGACAGCGATAAGCGGAAGCGATACACAGCCAATATCATCACGTCCAGCAGGCGGCTGCTGAATCTGATAACGGAACTGCTCGATCTGGCAAAAATTGAGGCCGGGCGTATGGAATTGAACACCGGCCCGGTCAGTATCGCTGATACCTGTGAAGGACTTATCAACCTGATCAGACCGCAGGCCGAAAAACGCGAGATACAACTCAAACAGAAGATCGACCCCGCTACACCCATCGTTGAGACCGATCCCGGCAAACTGCAGCAGATTCTGTTCAACCTGCTGTCCAACGCTATCAAATTCACACCACCAGGCGGCTCGGTCACACTCAGTGCCCTCCCACTGCCGCCGCAGAATGCGGCCGACCTCACCCAGGTGCGAATCAGCGTCAGCGACACCGGCCCGGGCATACCCGCCGAGGACCACGCACGCATCTTCGAAAAATTCACACAACTCAACCCGGTAGCAACACGCGAACAGGGTGGCACAGGACTAGGCCTGACAATCAGCAAGGAACTCGCCGAAATGCTGCAGGGACACATCGAACTCGACAGCGACACCGCCCGAGGCGCCACATTCAGCCTCGTCATACCCGTCACACTCGAACCACAATCCACGCCGCTGATGCCCGAAATTGAAAACAACAAACAATAACACCACCGGTGACACTGGAATCAGTTCGTAACGATTCTTGTATCACCAGCCGACACCGGTCACACAGCCCATACCGAGTTTGTGCCTCGGTGGACCGTCACATTCGATTTTAAGAACACATACGCCTGCGACCTTGTCCGGGCTTGTCTCAGGCATTCCTTTGAGGAACAGGCGGTTATCCGTCTGGGTAAACCGCACCGGCTCGCCCGTGGCGAGTATGGAGACATCCAGGACTTGGCTGATCATGCCGCCGATGACGAACTCACTGCCCGGCCAGTGTCTGCACCAGAGGTAGGCGCTGTGGTCCTTAACTGTCCAGTCGCCGACGGCCAGCCAGTCGAATCGGTTCGCCGTCCGCTCCATTCGCCCGTAGACCGCTTCGCCGTTCTGTTCCAGCCAACTGCCGACAACAGTCAGACGCTCAGTAGCCTCTGCCGGTACATTCCCCGCGGCGTCCGGGCCGATATTGAGCAGCAGATTCCCACCCCCTGCGGAGGCGGACCGCAACATATCAAGGACCGCACGCGGCGAGTGCCAGTCGCTATGCATCGGCGAGTAACCCCATGAGCCGTTGAATGTCATACACGCCTCCCAATCCCGGCCGGATTCGGAGGCCTCGACCTTCTCCTCAGGTGTACTGTAATCTTCTGGCAGGGCCGAACGGTTATTAATGATGATATCCGGCTGAAGTCGGCGTACCATCCGGTTCATCTTGATACTCTGCCACTGGTCCGCATTAAACAGCGGCCATGAAACATCGTACCACAGCAGGTCGATTTTACCGTAGTTACTGCACAACTCACCCACACAGCCGCGTGTAAATTCGAGAAATCGCTCACATGCCGCTTCATCTTCGTCACATGCCGCACCATCCGCATGATGCCAGTCCATCAGCGAATAGTAGAACCCGACCTTCAGGCCGTACTCACGGCAGGTTTCGACGTACTCGGCCACCAGATCACGCCCGGGCCCGCGTTCCACGGCGTTATAATCCGTCTGCCGGGTATCCCATAAACAGAACCCTTCATGGTGCTTCGTAGTCATCACCATATACTTCATGCCCGCGCGGCAGGCGAGTTCAGCCCACCGGCGCATGGGACGCTCGGCAGGCTTCCACTGATCCGCCAGTGGTTCATACTCAGATACCGGAATACGTTCCTTGTTCATCACCCATTCGTGCCTCGCCAGGATGGAATACAACCCCCAGTGCACAAACATGCCGAACCTCGCTTCACGCCACCAGGCCAACCGGCGGTCACGCGTCGCGGCAATGTCATCCAGATATTTCCTGTGGTCCATCCGAAGCTCCTGAAAAAACTTGGTTTAATTTTTGCAGCGACCTTGATCGACATTGGCAAATATACCTGCCGCCGCACACAACTGTTCAGTCGCCGTCAAGCAGTCTGACCAGCGGCAACGGTCGATCAGTGCCGGGAATAAATCCCGGGCGGGCCGACCACGGTGCTATACTCGCCACACCTGTCAGATCCATCCAGTATTGTAATCTCGTTACCGGTAGTCGCCATGTCATATGGAAATGGTTCGCCGGTGCGTATTGTTTGTACTCGAGCATCGACGCATACTTCGGCACGACATACGTATGAGGCCACGCCGGCGTGGTCAGCCGGCACATCGCCTGGCATAACGCATTGGGTACAGATACCGTAAACGCCTCGTCCCAGAACATGCAGAACCGTTTCTGCTTACCGCCAAACGCCAGTCGGCCCGCAACGCCTTCAATACCTCCGGGTGACATGAACGTCACCGAGTTGCCACCGCCGGGAAAATAATTCGGATCCGCCAACGGCATGCTCACGCCACGCATGATCTGGTCCGCCGGGGTACCCGGCATGGCTGCCCAGTCGAACGAGGCGCTGCCGGAATTGTTCCCGTCAACAAGACCTTTGACCATGTACGGAGCATTGTCATCGACACTGACATCAAGCTCATCCGCCAGCTTTCTGATCTCCCAGCCGTCCCAGACCTTGCGAAAGTCCATAAAGAGCGGCGGATTACCTCCGCTGAGGTAGGTCATGAACAACATGGTGAGCAAACCCTGCACATCCGCCTCCGTTGCATAAGGCATCGGTGGCTTACGGCCGCGATGATCGAACGTACTGTTGAACAGCGACTCCATGACATCAGCAACAGGTAGAGGCCGTCCCCGCAGATCACTACCCCATTCAAGCTGACTCATGAATCCGCCGCCCACAGCGTTCAGATCACGCATCAGGTCACGGTTGATCAGGTACATCGCCAGCGACTGGTCGAATCGTTGACTGTCTGCCTCGTCACGCAATTCGAGCCTGTTTCCGATATGTCCATCGATCCATCGCCGCAGTTCTGACAGTTCGCCGGCGTCGTACGCCTGTTTTTCATGCATATCCGCAAGTAGCTTCATATCGAGACGCGTGATTTCGATTCCAAAGGTATTGCGGGTGGGAATAACATGCCCCAGTGCGGTTTCCATACCCATCGAGTCATGTCCGAAGATGAGAACACGCCGGCCTCGAAGCGCTACGGCCGTCACCGCGCCGTAACACCAGTCGATCATCGCCTCGGCGGTTGCCTCACTCATTTCAGGCTGCATACCCGTGTCCGGCCGGCAACAACCGCCGCGGCAATGGCACTGCCCAGGGCACAGGTCTGACTTGAACGGGAGATCTGCATCGACCTGCCGGTGACATCAGCGTAAATCTGCATCAATAGCGGGTTCTTTTCGGCGATACCGCCACAGTTCATGACATGATGTATCGTCACACCATAGGATTCAAACCGATTGATTATTGTCAGTGCCCCGAACGCCGTGGCTTCAATCAGTGTGCGATAAATCTCCGCCGGTGTGGTATGCAGCGTCTGACCGACCAGCAGGCCGGTAAGTCGCTGATCGATCAACACAGTCCGATTACCGTTGTTCCAGTCAAGTCCAAGCAGTCCGGACTGACCGGGCCTGAGCTGTGAGGCCTGATGCGTCAGCTCTTCATGTGAACCGCCGTCAGGCCTGATCTGATTCACGAACCAGTTGAAAATATCACCCACAGCAGACTGACCTGCTTCAAAACCCCAGAACCCCGGCAGAATTGAACCGTCGACAATACCACAGATACCCGGCACTTCAATACCATCTTCACCGCTGCTGACGACCATATCACAGGTACTGGTGCCGATGATCTTAACGAGTGTTCCTTCACGGATACCCGCTCCCACTGCACCCATATGAGCGTCGATCGCACCCATGGCGACAGGAATACCCGCCGGAATACCCAGCTTCCGTGACCACTCATGAGTGAGATATCCTGCAGGTGAATCTATCGTGAAGGTCTCGCTGCCCAAAGTATCTGCAAGCCGTTCAAGTTTCGGGTCGAGTCTGGCCAGAAACTCGCGTGACGGGTAACCGCCCCAGTCGGCGTTGAACATCGCCTTGTGACCTGCGGCACAACGGCATCGCCTGATCCGACCGGGAGGCTGAGTAGTGCCGGTCAATAGTCCCGTCATGTAATCGATATGCTCGACCCATGTGCATGCGGCGTCATATACCTCGGGCGCCACGCGAAGGCAGTGCAGAATTTTGCTGAAGAACCATTCCGATGAATAAGCCCCGCCACATCGCTTAAGATACTCCGGATGATTGCCGGCGGCGAGTCGGGTGATCTCAGCCGCCTCAACGTGTGCCGTATGATCTTTCCACAGCCACGCCTGGGCATGTGGATTATTTCTGAAGCGGTCAAGCATACCCAGTGGTGTGCCGTGCTCGTCAAGCGGCAGTGGCGTTGAGCCGGTCGTATCGACGCCGATGGCGATGATCTGGTCCGGCGTAAAGCCTTTAATCGACAATCTCGCCTGTAATACGGCACCCGAGACACTTGCCGTCAGGCCTTCGATGTAATCCATTGGCTGCTGACGTGCCAGGTGGTGATCAGAAGAGTCAATGATGACACCTTGTTTACCCGCCTGATATTCATAAAGCGAACACGCAATTTCATTTCCATCATCAGCATCAACAATGATACATCGAACAGAATTCGTCCCGTAATCTAAACCGATTACATAATTATTCTTCACCTGTGAGCCATTCTATGATGTCATATATTACCGATATTTCCGTTAATTCGAATATTCTATATCATTGTATTTTCATTAATATTTGAATGCACCTACCCGATAGGTGTACTCAACTAGCCCGAATAATGATTCTGAATCGATATAGCTGGTGGTATCCGCGGACAGGACAGCCGATTCATGCCACTGATCCTGCCTATGCCACGGTTTTCGGTGAACGATATAGCCGTCCTCCTCATCGTTATTGTCCTGCCATGTGATTGTAACCTTCATGCCATCGGCAACGTCAACAAGGTCGGTCGGCGGCATAAGCTGGCCGTCGTTCAGCGTCGGATCAAGTTGATCGAGTGGTGTGGTATCCACCTGCTGCCATGTCGAATTCACATCCTGCGGGCCGTAGATATTGAAACTGCCTGGATGGCTCTGCCATTGTGTGAATGTAAGATTCGGATAGGCATTCTTCCAGCCTTCCGGCAGCAGTTCATTCGAGAAAAAGGCGTTTTCGCCGTTCTGGAACTCACCCATCCCTTCCAACGGCCGGTCGGCGTTGAAATACGTGTTATTGTTCGCAATGGCTGTCTCGGTGAAATCAACACGTGCGATGACGGCACCGTTCCAACTGCCGCATCGGAACAGATAATTATGGCTCATCCGGATCTTGCGTAGGTAGAACTAGAAAAAGTGTGGACATGCCTGTC